>NZ_PGCP01000039.1 GCF_002812985.1 Aeromonas lusitana | reverse complement strand
GTGGGCGATGGGTTCACCCGCGAGGCGCCGTTCGAGCCAGCCTTGCAGCGTCGCCTGCTGGCCGGCATCGAGCTCGCGCTCCGGCCAGGTCATCAGGTAGCTGCGCCGGCACCCCAGCAGATGGCACAGCAGCGCATCGGCATCGGCGCGGGGGGATTCCCCCTCGGCCAAGACCGTCATGATGTGAGTTCTAGCCTGCTGGATCTGCATCAAGCGCACTCCATCGACATCGCCATGATGTGAGTTCGAACCCGGTGGATCTGCATCAGCCGTTATCTGCCAGGGAGGCGAGCTGATCGGCCTGGTATTCCTGCACCAGCGGGGTGATGACGCAGTCCAGATCCCCTTCCAGGATCTCGCCGAGGCGATAGAGGGTCAGGTTGATGCGGTGCTCGGACAGGCGCCCCTGGGGGTAGTTGTAGGTGCGGATGCGCTCTGAGCGATCCCCCGAGCCCACCAGGTTGCGACGGGTGCTCTGCTCGGCGGCGCGGTGGCGCTCATCCTCGGCCGCCTGCAGGCGGGCGGAGAGCACGGACATCGCCTTGGCGCGGTTCTTGTGCTGGGAGCGTTCGTCCTGGCATTCCACCACCAAGCCGGTGGGCAGGTGGGTGATGCGGATGGCAGAGTCGGTCTTGTTGACGTGCTGACCACCGGCTCCGGAGGCGCGGAAGGTGTCTATCTTCAGCTCGGACGCATTGATCTCGATCTGCTCGGCTTCCGGTACTTCCGGCAGCACGGCCACGGTACAGGCGGAGGTGTGCACCCGGCCCTGGGATTCGGTTTCCGGCACCCGCTGCACCCGATGACCACCGGATTCGAACTTGAGGCGGCCGTAGACGCGCTCGCCATCCACCTTGGCGATCACCTCCTTGTAGCCACCGTGCTCGCCGTCGTTGCAACTGACGATGGAGACGCGCCAGCCCTGACGCTCGGCGTAGCGTGAATACATGCGAAACAGATCCCCGGCGAAGATGGCAGCCTCGTCACCGCCGGCACCGGCCCGGATCTCGAGATAACAGTTGTTGTCATCCTTGGGATCCTTGGGCAGCAGCATCACCTGCAGCGCCTGCTCCTCTTCCTCGAAGGCGGCCTTGGCCAGCGGCAACTCCTCCTGCGCCATCTCGCGCAGGTCGGCGTCATCTTCTTCCAGCATCAGCTTGGTGGTCGCCAGATCCTCTTCGGCCTGACGGAAGCGCTGGAAGGCGTGAACGATATCTTCCAGCTGGGCATATTCCCGGGTCAAGGCACGGTATCTGTCCTGATCCGAGGCGACCCCTGGCTCACCGAGCAGGGCCTGCACTTCTTCGTGGCGCTCGATGAGGCCTTCCAGCTTTCTGATCAATGACGGATTCATAAATCTTGTATTCTCGATGGAGGAAGGGGCGGCCGGCTGGCCACCCCTGAACTATGACTCTTGTGACAATCCCAGCACCTGGCGCAGTTGGGACAGCTTGTGGCTATCCCCCTGGGCGGCGGCCTGACGCAAGGCCTGGGTCGGTGCGTGGATCAACTTGTTGGTGAGGCGGTGGGCCATGGCCTTGAGGGCCTGTTCCGCATTCTCACCCTGCGCCAGGGCCAGCAAGGCGCGCTGCAACTCTTCATCGGCCACCTGTTGGGATTGGTGGCGATAATCGCGAATGAGATCGACCGAATGCTGGCTGCGATACCAACCCATGAAGTCGCCCTGCTCTTCCTGCACTATGAGCTCGGCCTCGGCGGCGGCCCGTTTGCGGGTCTCGAGGTTCTGCTCGATGATGCCCTGCAGATCGTCCACCGTGTAGAGATAGGCATCCGGCAGCTCGTCCACCTCGGCCTCTATGTCCCGTGGCACGGCGATATCCACCAGGAACATGGGCTTGAAGCGGCGGGCCTTGAGCGCCCGCTCTACCATGCCCTTGCCGATGATGGGCAAGGGGCTGGCGGTGGAGCTGATGACGATGTCCGCCTCGTGCAGGTAATCCGGAATCTCCTCCAGGGTCATCACCTGGGCGCCGAACTCCTCGGCCAGCAGCTGTGCCCGCTGCAGGGTGCGGTTCGCCACCATCATCTGGGTCACGTTCTGCTCGCGCAGGTGACGGGCCACCAGTTCGATGGTCTCGCCGGCCCCCACCAGCAGCACCTTGGTCTGGGAGAGATCGGAAAAGATGCGCCGTCCCAGGCTCACGGCGGCGAAGGCCACCGACACGGCGCTGGCACCGATCTCGGTGTCGGTACGCACCCGTTTGGCCACCGAGAAAGACTTCTGGAACAATCGCTCCAGCGAGCCTTTCACCGCCTCGGCCTGCTGGGCATGGGCGTAGGATTGCTTGATCTGCCCCAGGATCTGGGGCTCACCCAGCACCAGGGAGTCGAGGCCACAGGCGACCCGCATCAGGTGACGCACCGCCTCCTCGTCCTTGTGCTGATAGATGGCCGAGACCACCTCGCTCGTGTCCAGCTGATGGAATCGTTGCAACCAGTGCAGCACCTGCTGTCCCTCCCCCTGCTCCAGGCTGCAGTACAGCTCGGTACGATTGCAGGTGGAGACGATCACCGCCTCGCTGACGCCAGGCTGCTCCACCAGCTCACGCAGGGCGCGATCGATGCAGTCCGGGCCAAAGGCGACCCGTTCCCGCAAGGCGACACTGGCGGTGTTGTGGTTGATTCCGAGGGCAAGCAGACTCATGAGTGGATGGCGATCATTTCGTGCACAGGGTGTAAAGGCCGTCAATTGTACGAGAAAGGGTAAGTCTTTAAAAGCGATACGGCCGCCCCTTATACTGTGGCAAATCACCTTTGTGGAGCCTGACCTTGTTCTTGCGTATCTTCTCCCTCGCCTGCCTGCTGGTGCTGGCTGGCTGTACCACCACCTCCCCCCAGCGGGATCAGGTCAACTGGCAACAAGAACGGGCCCGTCTCGAGCGCCTCGATCACTGGCAGCTGTCGGGCAAGATGGCCATCATCACCGCCCAGCAGAAGGGTAGCGCCCGTCTCAACTGGCAGCAGGATGGCGACGATTATCGCCTCAACCTCACCAGTCTCATCGGCACCCATATCCTGGAGCTCTCCCGCGTCAAGGGGGAGGTCACGCTCATCGACAACGAGGGCAAGCCGCACCAGAGCCAGGATGCCGAGGCGCTGATCTACCAGCTCACCGGCTGGAACATACCAGTACAGGGGCTGCCCGAATGGATCAAGGGGCTGCCGGGTCAGGCCGAGTTTGAACTCAACCCGGACGCCAGCCTGGCCTCGGTGCGGGACGGCCAGTGGCAAATCGTCTACGGCGACTACCGGGATCAGTCCGGCTACCGCCTGCCCCATCTGCTGACCATGACGGGCCAGGGCAGCCGCCTTAAGCTGCAGATCAACCAATGGAACCTGGTGCCCTGATGACAGCTCCCGACACACATCCGCAGTTGGCGCCAATCCGCTGGCCCGCGCCGGCCAAGCTGAACCTCTTCCTGCACGTCAATGGCCGCCGCCCGGACGGTTATCACGAGCTGCAGACCCTGTTTATCTTCCTCAATCACGGCGATTGGCTGGAATTTGAGCCGCTCGCGGGTACCGACCTGCTCACCCTGAGCCCCGCCATCCCGGGCGTACCCGATGAGCAGAACCTGATCATCCGGGCCGCGCGGCTGTTGCAAGCCAGACTACCGAGTCCCCGAGGGGCCCATATCAAGCTGGAGAAGGTGCTGCCCATGGGGGGTGGTATCGGTGGCGGCTCCTCGGACGCGGCCACCACGCTCGTCGCCCTGAACCATCTGTGGCAGGCAGGGCTCAGCCAGGATGAGCTGGCAGACCTTGGGGTGCAGCTCGGCGCCGATGTGCCCGTGTTTGTGCGCGGCCGCGCCGCCTTTGCCGAAGGGGTAGGCGAGCGACTGCAACCGGTGGAGCTGCCGAGTGCCTGGTATCTGGTGCTCAAACCGGATTGTCACGTGGCCACGGCGGCCGTGTTCCAGGATCCGGACCTGCCCAGAGCTACCCCGAAAATGGCATTGCACAATCTGCTGGAAGGGGAGTGGAAAAACGATTGCGAATTGCTGGTGAAAAAGCGCCACCCCGAGGTTGCCAATGCGCTCGGCTGGTTGCTAGAATACGCGCCGTCAAGAATGACGGGCACTGGAGCCTGCGTCTTTGCTCAATTTGAAGACGAAGTGGCTGCTCGGAAGGTGTTGGCAGAGGTGCCGAAAGGCTGGGATGGGTTTATCGCCAAGGGCGAGAACATATCACCACTCTTCGTCACTTTGCAACAAGTCAGTGATTGGGGTATCGCCAAGCGGTAAGGCAGCGGGTTTTGATCTCGCCATCCCTAGGTTCGAATCCTAGTACCCCAGCCATTCTCTTGGTGATAGAGACAGGCATATCGATGACATGAAGCCTTGAAGAGATCATTCTCGTCAATCTTCCTACCCCTTCGATACCTGACCATCACAAGTGGCTGACGGCAATACCAGACCGGCGCGGCTCAGGGTGGCCCGCCCCGTCAACGCGATAAATCGTTTGCCCAAAAACGATATGGGTCTTTAATCAGACTCTCCACATACTGGATGCAACCCCGAGGTTTCAAACCGTGCCTGACATGAAGCTGTTTGCTGGTAACGCAACGCCGGAACTAGCCCAGAAGATCGCAGATCGCCTGTTTATCAAACTCGGCAATGCTGCCGTAGGTCGCTTTAGCGACGGCGAGATCAGCGTACAGATCAATGAGAATGTACGTGGTGGCGATATCTTCATCATTCAATCCACCTGTGCCCCGACCAACGACAACTTGATGGAGTTGATCGTCATGGTGGATGCACTGCGTCGTGCTTCAGCTGGCCGTATTACTGCCGTTATCCCCTACTTCGGTTATGCCCGTCAGGACCGCCGCGTCCGCTCCGCCCGTGTACCCATCACCGCCAAGGTTGTCGCCGACTTCCTCTCCAGCGTGGGTGTGGATCGCGTGTTGACCGTTGACCTGCACGCCGAGCAGATCCAGGGCTTCTTCGACGTTCCCGTGGACAACGTGTTCGGCAGCCCAGTGCTGCTGGAAGACATGATGTCCAAGAACCTCGAATCCCCCGTGGTTGTATCGCCGGACATCGGCGGCGTGGTGCGTGCCCGTGCCATCGCCAAACTGCTGGACGACACCGACATCGCCATCATCGACAAGCGTCGTCCCCGCCCGAACGTCTCCCAGGTCATGCACCTGATCGGTGACGTAGCTGGCCGTGACTGCATCATAGTCGATGACATGATCGACACCGGTGGCACCCTGTGCAAAGCGGCCGAAGCGCTCAAAGAGCGTGGCGCCAAGCGTGTGTTCGCCTATGCGACCCACCCTGTCTTCTCCGGCTCCGCCGTGGAAAACATCAAGAATTCGGTCATCGATGAGCTGATCATCACCGACTCCATCCCGCTCACCGCCGAGATGAAAGCCGTAGGCAAGGTCAAGCAGCTGACCCTCTCCTCCGTGCTGGCCGAAGCCATTCGCCGTATCAGCAACGAAGAATCCATCTCTGCCATGTTTGAGCATTGATAGACCCCGTTGTGACAAAAACCGCCAACTGGCGGTTTTTGTCTTTTTAGCCCCGCTCGGTATTACCCTGCCCCGGCAGGTTAAGGATTTACCATGAAGTGCTCCCGTCTCCTGCTCATTTTCCCGCTCTGTGCCCTGCTCTCTGCCTGCCTGCCCGGCAAGGAGACCTCGCCGTTTACCCTGACCCTGGCGCACATGAACGACACCCACTCCCAGTTTGATCCGGTCAACGCCGAGCTCAAGGGCGCCATCTTCGGCAAATCGGAGAGCGACACCCTCTACACTCGCCTCGGTGGCTACCCTCGCCTGCTGACCATGGCGAAATCCTATCAGGCCGATGCCCTGGCCAAGAATGAGCCCCTGTTGCTGCTGCACGGCGGCGATGCCTGGCAGGGCAGCGGCTACTTCAAGCTCAACGAGGGGATGGCCAACGCCGAGCTGCTGAGCCAGTTCGGCCTCGATGCCATGGCCCTTGGCAACCACGAATTCGATCTCGACAACCAGAAGCTGGCCCGCTTCATCCAGGGGGTCAACTTCCCCGTGCTCGCCGCCAACCTGGATGCCAGCGATGACGAGGACCTCGCCCGAGCCGACAACCTCAAGCCGTTCGTGGTTTATGCCTTCGAGGGCAACCAGAAAAGTCCGGTCCCGGATCTCAACCAGTTGCCCAAGGGCAAACAGCTGGTCGCCGTCATGGGGTTGGTGCTGGAAGACATGGCCAACATCTCACCCAATGTGGGTGAGCTGCATTTTCGCAAGGAAGTAGCCACGGCCCAGGCCACGGTAGACCTGCTGCAAGCCAAGGGAGTCCACCAGATCGTGGCCCTGACCCACATAGGTAACGCCCGGGATCTGGCGCTCGCCGCCGAAGTGAACGGACTGGACGCCATCGTCGGCGGCCACTCCCACAGCCTGCTCGGCGACTTCACCAACGTCGGTTGGGGCAACACCGGAGAGTATGCCCAGCTTGTCACCAACCCGGACGGGGTCGGTCTCACCTGCGTGGTGCAGGCGGGCTCCTACGCCCAGGCCATCGGTCTGGCGCGCGTCAGCTTCGACGGCCAGGGCCGGGTCATCGGCTGCAAGGGCCAGAACCAGCTGCTGGCGAGCCGCGACTTCTTCGCCGACCCCGCCCGCACCCAGCCGCTCGACAAGACCCGCAGCCAGCAGGCGAGCAAGTTTATCGGCGCCCAGCCGAACCTGGTGACGGTGGATGAGGATCCGCGCCTGCGTGGTCTCATCGACAGCCACTTCAAACCGGCCCTGGACAAGGCGTTCGGTCCCGTCATCGCCACCCTGCCGGCGGCGCTGCAAAATGCCCGTCGCCCGGGGGATAACGGCAGCGACAACCATGGCTCGGACGTAGCCCCCCTGGTGGCCGAGGGCCAATACTATTGGGCCAACACCCAGGCGGTGCAGGCATTAACCGGCGGTCCGGTGGACTTCGCCCTGCTGGCGGTGGGGGGTGTGCGCGCCGATCTGCCCGCCGGTGAGCTGCGCGAAGGGGATCCCGCCCTCACCCTGTTGCCGTTCAAGAACCAGCTCACCGTGCTGACCCTGACCGGCGCCGACGTGCGCGCCCTCTTGACCGAGACCATCACAGCCACCCTGGCCCCCAGTGCCCACGCCGGCAAGTTCCCCTACGGCGGGCACCTGCGCTACATCTTCACCGAAACCCTGGCGGGCAAGCGTGGCAGTCTGACTCAGTTGCAATGGCAGGGCGCCGACGGCCAATGGCAGGATCTGGTGGATGCACAGCGCTATAAAGTGGTGATGAACGCCTACAGCGCCAACGGCAACGACGGCTGGCAAGCGCTGGCCCGTGCCCAGGCACAGCAGGCTGAGCGAGTAGATCTCGCCTGGGTCGATGGCAAGCTCACCGCCTTCCCCGTGCTAAAAGTGGAGCAGAACGGTGCCCAGCTGAGCGCCCGCTACGCAGGGGGCCAGGCCTTGGACTGCAAGGCCGATACGGTCAACTGCGGCACGGACGCGGCCTCCTTCGTGCAGTACGTGAAAGAGCAGCGCCCGACCCTGACCGCACTGACCGAGGAAACGGTGACCCTGCTGCGGGCCCATTGATGCCTCACCGGCATTGAGCGACAGGGCCCCTTTTTTGCGACCGTTGGCCGCCTGTTTCACCCTAATTCCCCACTTGGCCTGCGCTTTGGTTGAGTGATCGCCAGTCGGCGGCTAGAATATTGCGTCCCATTGCCCAGGCCATCCGTCCCGGGCAAGCAGAGAGTGAAGACATCAAGCGTGACGAATCAAATCAAACTGATTGTCGGGCTGGGTAATCCCGGCCCCGAATATGCCAAGACCCGTCACAACGCGGGCGCCTGGTATGTAGAGCAGTTGGCCCGCTGGCACAACGTCAGCCTGCGCGAAGAGCCCAAGTTCTTCGGCCACACCGCCCGCATCCTGGTGGAGGGGCAGGATGTGCGCTTGCTCATCCCCAATACCTTCATGAACCTCTCCGGCAAGGCCGTGGCGGCGCTGGCGCGCTTCTACCAGATTGCCCCGGAAGAGATCCTGGTGGCCCACGACGAACTGGACCTGCCCCCCGGCATCGCCAAGTTCAAGCAGGGCGGCGGTCACGGCGGTCACAATGGCCTCAAAGACATCATCGCCAGGATGGGCAACAACAATAACTTCTTCCGCCTGCGCCTGGGGATAGGTCATCCCGGCGCCAAGGAGCTGGTGGCCGGCTTCGTGCTGACCAAGGCCCCCAGCAGCGAACAGAGCCTGATCGAGGCCGCACTGGACGAGTCCCTGCGCGCCACCGACATCCTGTTCAAGCAGGACATGACCAAGGCCATGAACCGGCTGCACAGCTTCAAGGCCGAGAAAGTCTGAATACGGATACCTGGCAAGTGTCAGGATCACACAATATGACAGGGTCGCCTCCGCGGCCCCCACAACAAGGTAACAATCCATGGGTTTTAAATGCGGTATCGTGGGCCTGCCCAATGTAGGCAAATCCACCCTGTTCAATGCGCTGACCAAGGCCGGCATCGAAGCCGCCAACTTCCCGTTCTGCACCATTGAGCCGAACACGGGTGTGGTCCCCATGCCGGATCCCCGTCTCGACGCCCTGGCGGCCATCATCAACCCCCAGCGTGTGGTGCCGACCACCATGGAATTCGTGGACATCGCCGGCCTGGTCGCGGGTGCCTCCAAGGGTGAGGGTCTGGGCAACCAGTTCCTGGCCAACATCCGCGAAACCGAGGCTATCGGCCACGTGGTTCGCTGCTTCGAAGACGAGAACATCATCCACGTCGCGGGCAAGGTCTCCCCGGCCGATGACATCGAGGTGATCAATACCGAGCTGGCCCTGTCTGACTTGGACGCCTGCGAGCGCGCCATTCACCGTCAGTCCAAGCGTGCCAAGGGCGGCGACAAGGATGCCAAGCTGGAAGTGGAAACCCTGGAGAAGATCCGGGTTGCCCTGGAAAACGGCCAGATGATCCGTGGCATGAAGCTGGACAAGGAAGAGCTGGCCGCCGTCAGCCACCTGAACTTCCTGACCCTCAAACCCACCATGTACATCGCCAACGTGGCGGAAGACGGTTTTGAGAACAACCCCTTCCTGGACAAGGTGCGCGAAATCGCCGCCGCCGAGAACGCCGTGGTGGTCGTGGTCTGCTGCGCCATCGAGGCGGACATCGCCGAGCTGGATGACGCCGATCGCGCCGAGTTCATGGCAGATCTGGGCATCGAAGAGCCGGGCCTGAACCGGGTGATCCGCTCCGGTTACGAGCTGCTGAACCTGCAGACCTACTTCACCGCCGGGGTGAAAGAAGTGCGCGCCTGGACCATTCCGGTCGGTGCCACCGCGCCGCAGGCCGCTGGCAAGATCCACACCGACTTCGAGAAGGGCTTCATCCGTGCCCAAACCATCGCCTTCGACGACTTCATCACCTACAAGGGTGAGCAGGGCGCCAAGGAAGCGGGCAAGATGCGCGCCGAAGGGAAGGACTACATCGTCAAAGATGGCGACATCATGAACTTCCTGTTCAACGTCTAACGACACCCTCATCTCCTGAGGGGCTGCCATCCTATCGGCGGTGACTCTCAAGAAGATGCAAAAAGCCCGTCCAATCCTGGACGGGCTTTTTTATTGTCAGACAAAAAATGGCAATAAAGCACATAAACAGGTCACGATTAGCGTGCGCGTCTATTCCACCATATAAACAAGATGTAAAATTGAATGATTGCAGTTTAAGTCACTAAAAAGACACTAAATAGCCCTCTATCGTACCGTCAGGGACGCATCCAGGCGCTGCCAAACTGCACATAGACGGCGGGGCCGTCGCGGCTCCAGGCCATGTCCAGCCCCATGTGCAGACCATACTTGCGGGCGATCTCGTAGCGCACACCCACTCCGCCGGCAACCACGCTGCGCTCGTCGAACAGGGCGCTGTCCGTGCCGCCAAACCCCTTCCCCACCCCGCCAAAGCCCACCAGACTGTAGCGATCCCAGATAGGCCAGAGCAGCTCGGCCTCCAGTTGTGCCACCTGCTGCCCCTGATAGCGCATGGCCGGCACCCCGCGCAAGGAGACATAAGGCGACATGTAGAAGGGGGTGTCACCGGCATTGCCGCTCCAGGAGCCGTTGATCCCGAGGCTCGCCTGCTGCGGCAAGGGCACATACTGGATGCCGGTCAGGGCATAGCGAGTGAAATCGAGATCGCTGCCAAGACCCGGCGCGAAGAGGGTGGCGCTGGCCTCCAGATAGTTGCCTGCCCTCGGGGTGAACATGTTGTCCCGGCTGTCGTGGGTGACGCTGGCACCCAGGCCGCTGATGCGCTGCTCGCGATCATTGAAGGGCAGGATGACGGGAAGATCGAAGCTGGCGCGGGTATCGGCGAGCAGGTAACTCAGCCCCAGCCAGTTGTCGCTCTCCCCCAGCCGATAACGGCCCCGCAGCAGGCCGCCGGTGAGATCCAGGGTATAGGAGTAGGCTCTCGGCTCGTGATCCCCGCGCACGGCACCGTAATAATCCAGGTTCAGGCTGGTCTTGATGGCGCCCACATGGGTGTTCAGGCGATTATCCAGCCAGTAACGCAGGTCGCCGCCAAAATAGCCGCGCGTTCCGTTCTCCGTCCCCATTGCACCGATCAGGGTGATGTTCGGCCGATTGAAGCCGCTGCCGGGATCTGGCCGGTCGATAAACGCTAGCGCCCCGACCGCACCGAGCCCGAGTGCGGGCTCGGTGATGGGGATCAGCACCGGCATGAAGCCATAGGCCTGATCGATAAAGTGGCTCACATCGAGCCGGCCATCCTCCCCACGGATCAGCGACTGGGGATGGGCAGGCTCTGTCTTACCCTGTTGGGCATCCGCCCCCGCATTAGCTTCAACCTCTTCAGCCCCCGTTTTTACCGCGGAGGGCATCTTTTCAGGATCGGTTGCCAGCGCCTGAGTGGCCGCCAGCGTCAGCACCATGGTCAGCAGGTTGCCGGGAAAGGGGGCGCATAAGGGCCGACGGGCGCGCGCCAGCCCGCCACACTCTTGCGCATGCCTAGGGGCAAGGCGCAGTGAAATCAGGTTTCTCAATGCAGGCCCACTCCTGAGGGAAAAAGGTTGCTTTTCAGCCCCTGGCTGACGGCGCCGCCAACCCGTTTTTGCCCCTTGCCATACAACCGGTGGCCAATGGCCAAATCACCAGGGCAGTTGAGGTGACGAGCGGCGTGAAAAACATCGACGAATAAAGCAACAAGCTGATTTTAGATGATATTTAATGACCATATTGGCCATTATAGAGACTCGGCGCCACTCTGTTGTCGTCGTGTCCTCCGCACTGTGCTGCCTTTGATCGCCCTCTTTTTTCGCCTTCCCGGGCTATCAGGAACCGTGAATTGTTGGGGTTTTGTTCAATGCGGGCGAAGAAGTCGCCAAACACACTACTTTTGCGCTTTTCAGGGGAAAAAAGGGTTGACGCCCCAGAGCCAGATACGCATAATTCGGCCCGCACAGTGACGAGGCAACGACTCACTGGAAGCACGGTTGGCTATGTAGCTCAGTTGGTTAGAGCATCGCACTCATAATGCGAGGGTCACAGGTTCGAATCCCGTCATAGCCACCATAAATCAGTTCAGTTGGGGTATCGCCA
>NZ_PGCP01000038.1 GCF_002812985.1 Aeromonas lusitana | reverse complement strand
TATAAGAGACAGACCCCATATAGTGCTCACACTCGGCGCCCCAGGGCGCAAACCGGCCACTGCGATGCGCAGCGGCAGAGAGCCGAGGCGATCTTATAGCCACCCTGCTCACTGCCAGCCAGTTGGACAGACCCGACCATTAGAGACTCCCGATGCACAGCCACATCATAGAGAAACAGATCGCCACCGAGCTCAACGCTCGCCCCGAACAGGTGCAGGCCGCCGTACGCCTGCTGGATGAGGGCTCGACCGTGCCCTTCATCGCCCGTTACCGCAAGGAGGTGACCGGCGGCCTGGACGACAGCCAGCTGCGCACCCTGGAGAGCCGGCTCGGTTACCTGCGCGAGCTGGAGGATCGCCGCCAGGTGATCCTGCGCTCCATCGAGGAGCAGGGCAAACTCACCCCCGAGCTCGCCCGCGACCTGCGCGAGGCGGACAGCAAGACCCGGCTCGAAGATCTCTACCTGCCCTACAAACCCAAGCGCCGCACCAAGGGACAGATGGCCATCGAGGCCGGGCTCGAACCGCTGGCGGATCGGCTGCTGACCGATCCCATGCGGGATCCCGAGCAGGAGGCGGCCGCCTTCCTCAATGCGGAACAAGGCATCACGGACGCCAAAGCTGCCCTCGACGGCGCCCGCTACATACTGATGGAGCGCTTCGCCGAGCAGGCCGACCTGCTGGAGAAGCTGCGGGACTATCTGTGGCACAACGCCACCCTGCGCGCCCGGGTGGTGGCGGGCAAGGAGCAGGAAGGAGCCAAATTCAAGGACTACTTCGAACACGACGAGCCGCTGCACAAGGCCCCCTCCCATCGGGTGTTGGCCATGCTGCGCGGGCGCAACGAGGGAGTGCTCAACCTGGCGCTGGTGACCGGCGAGGAGGAGAGTGCCAGCCCCTGCGAGGGGATCATCGCCCATCACCTCAAGTTGAACCTGCAAAACCGCCCGGCGGACAAGTGGCTGCAGGGGGTGGTGAGCTGGACCTGGAAGATCAAGCTCTCCCTGCAGATGGAGACCGAGCTCATCGGTCGCATCCGCGAATCGGCAGAGGAAGAGGCGATCAAGGTGTTCGCCATGAACCTGCAGGATCTGCTGATGGCTGCACCGGCCGGCATGCGCTGCACCATGGGGCTGGATCCCGGCATCCGCACCGGGGTCAAGGTAGCCGTGGTGGATGCCACCGGCAAGCTGGTCGATCACGCCACCATCTATCCGTTTGAACCGAAACGCCAGGTCGATCAGAGCCTCAAGACCCTGAGCGAGCTGTGCCAGAAGCACAAGGTCGAGCTCATCAGCATCGGTAACGGCACAGCCTCCCGGGAAACCGACCGCCTGGTGAGCGACCTGTTCGAGCGCTACCCATCCGCCAAGGCCCAGAAAATAGTGGTGAGCGAGGCGGGTGCCTCCGTCTATTCCGCCTCCGAGCTCGCCTCCCAGGAGTTCCCGGATCTCGACGTCTCCATCCGTGGCGCCGTCTCCATCGCCCGCCGGCTGCAGGATCCCCTGGCCGAGCTGGTCAAGATCGATCCCAAGAGCATTGGGGTGGGCCAATACCAGCACGACGTGGGCCAGAGCCAGTTGGCGCGCCGACTGGACGCCGTGGTCGAGGATTGCGTGAACGCGGTCGGGGTGGATGTGAACACCGCCTCGGTCGCCCTGCTCAACCGGGTCTCCGGCCTCTCCCAGACCCTGGCCCAGAACATCGTCGCCTATAGAGACGACAATGGCGCCTTCCACAACCGCCAGCAGTTGCTGAAAGTGAGCCGACTCGGTCCCAAGGCGTTCGAGCAGTGCGCCGGCTTCCTGCGCATCCGCGGCGGTAGCAACCCGCTGGATGGCTCGGCGGTGCACCCGGAATCCTATCCCGTGGTGGAGCGGATCCTGGCGCAGCTACAGCAACAGGTGGAGAGCCTGCTCGGCAACAGCAGCCTGCTGCGGAGTCTGAAACCCGCCGACTACACGGATGAGCGCTTCGGCGTGCCCACGGTCACCGACATCATAGGTGAGCTGGACAAGCCGGGCCGGGATCCGCGCCCCGAGTTCAAGACCGCCACCTTCAAGGAAGGGGTGGAGAAGATCAGCGACCTGGTGCCAGAGATGGTGCTGGAAGGGGTAGTCACCAACGTCACCAACTTCGGCGCCTTCGTCGACATCGGTGTGCATCAGGACGGCCTGGTGCACATCAGCTCCCTGACCGACCGCTTCGTCAAAGATCCCCGCGAGGTGGTCAAGGCCGGTGACATAGTGAGGGTCAAGGTGCTGGAGGTGGATGCCCCCCGCAAGCGCATCAGCCTCACCATGCGCCTCGATGAGAAACCGGGGCAACCGGCTCGCAAGCCGGCGGAGCAGCGTCAGTCCACGGCAAGCGCCAAGCCGAGAAGCGAGCCGAGGAACAAACCGAGCGCCCCCAACCCTCTGGGAGGTGCCATGGGCAACGCCTTCGCCGCCGCCCTCTCCAAGGCCAAGAAGTAAGCAGCCGAAAATGCAAAAAGCCCCGCGAGGGGCTTTTTTATTGCCAGTGCCTGACGGGGCATATCATCACAGACGGCGGAGGTTGATCCCTACATCATTCAGATATCCAGGCCGAAGCTCTGGCGCGGCGCCGGCCGGCTCGCCTGCTGATAATGGTGGGCGATGACCTGATTACGTTTGTCTATATAGAGGCCGAGGGGGGTTGACTGCCCCTCTGGCTCTGCCGCCATCAGCTCCTTGCGCGCCTGCGCCTCCTTGACCGTGGCGCTGCGGGCCACGCTCAGATCCTGTGAAGAGGGCTCGACCGGTGCCAGCGCGGCGGCACGCACCTGCTGCATCTTGGCCAGGGTCGCGGCGGGATCCCCGTGGATCACGCCAATATCGATGGCCACCTCACCGCCGCTGGCATAGCGCTTGCCGTCCGGCCCATAGGCATACTCATAGGTCGGGCTACCCGCATGTTCCCCGCCCGCCGCCTGATGGGCCTGCTCGTGCTTGCGCACCTCCAGATCCCACTCGACCAGCACCTCTACCTGACGCTGCTGCTTCTGTTGTTCCTGCTGACCTGACTCCTGCTGCTGCCTGCGCTTGCCCTCTTCGTCCGTGGCCTCAACGAAACGCTGGGGCAAGGCCGCCGGATTGCCGGTCTGGACGTTGTCCCTGGCGGACTGGGGCTGCGAGTTGGGGTTATGGGGGGAAGATCTGGTGCTGTCTTTCTGGGAGGCGGCGCCGGATTCGGCGTTGGCGGCCTCGCTCTGGCGCAGCTGGGGGACCAGCTCGGCGCGGCGATTGTCAGTCTGCGCCGCTTCCGTCTGCGGGTGCAACTGGTTCGGAACCATGGGCGGCAGACTGACCTTGATGTTCATCTCACACCCGGCTGTCGATCAAGGCACTCATCAATACCGTCTGCGGGTGCAGCTGGTTCGGAACCATAGGCGGCAGGCTGACGTTGATGTTCATTTCACACCCGGATATCGATCAGGGTACCCAGCATGTCGCTGGCGGTCTGGATCACCTTGGCAGAGGCGCTCCCCTGCAGCTCGGCCACCTTGAGATTTACCAGCTCGTCCGGCAACTGCACCTGATCCCCCGCCGGGGTATTGAGGCGGGCGATCTGGCTGGAGGCCTGGGCGGCCTGCTGCTCAGCCCGCTGGAATCCCTGTACCCCTGTGCTCATGGCTGAATCGATACGCATTGCATCACTCCTCTGCTGTTGGCCAATTATCAACCAGAACGAGGCGTTATTGAAGCCTGCGGCTCACTATTTAGCCAATGCGGCTCAGCCGATAAATTGCCGTACCAGGGGAATGAACTGGGTCGGATGAGAGATGAAGGGCGCGTGGGACGCCTTGTCCAGCACCCGGCTCTGGCTATGGGGATAACGCTCATCCAGCAGCGGGATGGCCGCCTTGGGTACCAGTGAATCCAACCGGCCATAGATCCGCAGCCAGGGCAGACTGAGCGCCGCCAGCTCATCGCGCAGATCGATATCCGCCAGCAAGCCGAGACCCGCCTCCAGGGCCGCCAGCTCGGGAGCCGGGCGCTCCGCCAGCCAGTGGCGCAGTTGGCGGATGTCGTCACGGGCGTGTTCGCTGCCCATGGCCTGGATCGCGAGGAAGCGCTCTATGGTCTGCTTGAAATCCCCCGCCAGCATCTGATTGAAACCGGCCAGCACCTTGGGAGCTATGCCCGGCCACTCTTCCCGCGCCATGAAGCAGGGGGAACTGGCCACAGTGATCAGGGATTGCACCCGCTCGGGCTGGGTCAGGGCCAGCTGGCTCGCCACCAGACCGCCGAGGGACCAGCCGAGCAGATGACAACGCGCCGGCAAGACGGTGACAACCTGCTCCGCCAGCCAGGACAGAGAGTAATCACTGCCTTCATGCAAGGGACTGTTACCAAACCCCGGTAAATCCACCAGATGCAGTCGATAATGCTGCGCCAGTTCGGGAGCTATGCCGTGCCAGACGGCCCCGTTCATGCCCCAGCCGTGCAACAACACCAGGTCAGGGCCCTGGCCAAACCGTTCAACCGATATGCTCATCTAGACTCAAGATCCTGTTTGTCTGCTTGGAGCCTGCATGTTAAAGCGGCTGCTCGGCAAAGCAAGTCCGATCCTCGGCCACCGGTCCGACTGGCTCGGGCTGTGCCAACTCTGCCGCCAGCCCTGTGACGAACAGGCCCTGCTGTGCCATTGGTGCCTGCAGACCCTGCACCAACCCCTGTGCCGATGCCGCCTCTGTGCGGCGCCGCTGCCGGAACATATAAAGGCAGAGGAGCAGATCTGTGGCCGCTGCCAGCGCAGACCACCCCCTTGGCAACGGCTGCAGGTGATTGGAGACTACCTGCCTCCCTACCCCACCCTTATTCCCCGCCTGAAATACGCGGGCCAGATCCTGCTGGCGCCACCCCTGGCCCATATGCTGGCGGATCACCTGGATCTGGCGCAGCCCCCTGAGGTCATACTGCCCGTGCCCCTGCACTGGTGGCGCCAATGGCGGCGCGGCTTCAATCAGGCGGAAGAGCTAGCAAGCACCCTCGGCAAGATCACGGCAATCCCTTGCGACAACCGGCTGATCCAACGAACCAAGGCGACCCCGCAGCAAACCAGCCTGAGCGCGGGGCAGCGGCGGCGCAACCTGCGCGGCGCCTTCCAGATAGCGCCTCACGCCTATCGTCATGTGGCCCTGCTCGACGACGTGGTCACCACGGGCGCCACGGCGGGACGGCTCACTCGCCTGCTCCATGAGAGCGGCGTCGAACGGGTGGAAGTGTGGGCACTCTGCCGTACCCTGAGGCACATCAAGCCAGGTTGAGCGCTGGTAATGGCCGCAGAGAGGAAGGGAATAGAGGGGGCGGCTAGCTGAACCGCCTGCCATCGGCGGGCTGATGCCAAAGCAGGGCTAGTGACCACCGCCATGCTACCCAAGCCAAGCCAAGAGAGTTATCATGAATACCCTAGTCGTACACTCAGGTTTATGAGGATAGTGATGATCAGCATTTCCGACACCGCCCAGGCCCATTTCCGCAAGTTGCTGGAAAAGCAGCCTGATGGCACCAACATCCGGGTGTTTGTGGTCAATCCGGGAACCCAGAATGCCGAGTGCGGCGTATCATATTGCCCACCCGACGCGGTCGATCCGGAAGATCAACACCTGCCCTTCAGCGGCTTCGACTGCCTGGTCGATCCCTTGAGCGCCCCCTTCCTGGTGGATGCCACCATCGACTTCGTCACCGATCAGATGGGCTCCCAGCTCACCCTGAAGGCGCCAAACGCCAAGATGCGCAAGGTCGACGACGATGCCCCCCTGGCCGATCGCATCGAATACGTGCTGATGTCCGAGGTGAACCCCATGCTGGCCGGTCACGGTGGCAAGGTGACCTTGATTGACATCACAGACGACAAGCTGGCAATTCTGCAGTTTGGCGGCGGTTGCAACGGCTGCTCTCAGGTGGATTACACCCTGAAAGAGGGGATCGAGAAGCAGTTGCTGGAGAAATTCCCGGGCGAGCTCAACGGCGTGAAAGATGCCACCGAGCACCAGCGTGGCGATCACTCCTACTATTGATCTCCCCGCCCAGCCCATGAAAAAGGCCCCGCCAGAATCTGGTGGGGCCTTTTGCTATCCGGCAAACCAAATGCAAGGGCGACTACTCGTCCTTCTTGTCCCGGCTGAGCAGGGCGATGGCGGCCTCTTTCGGGTTCTTGCCCTCGTAGAGTACCTTGAAGATCTGCTCGCAGATGGGCATCTCGACGCCACAACGGGCCGCCAGCAGATGCACCTCCTTGGTGTTGCGATAGCCTTCCACCACCTGACCTATCTCGGCCATGGCGGTGTTCACGTCCTTGCCGGCACCCAGTGCCAGACCGAACCGACGGTTGCGGGACTGGTTGTCGGTGCAGGTCAGCACCAGATCCCCGAGCCCCGCCATCCCCATGAAGGTCTTGGCATCGGCACCCAACGCGGCGCCCAGACGCTGCATCTCCACCAGACCCCGGGTGATGAGCGCGGTTCTGGCGTTGGCGCCAAACCCCAGCCCGTCGGAGAGACCGGCGCCGATGGCGATGACGTTCTTCACCGCACCACCGAGTTGCAGACCGATGAAATCCGGGTTGGTATAGACCCGGAACGAGCGGCCGCAATGGAGCAGCAGGGAGAGATCGTCGGCAAAGTCGTCGTGGGTCGAGGCGACCGAGATGGCGGTCGGCAAGCCGGCAGCCAGTTCACGGGCGAAGGTCGGGCCCGAGATCACCGCCAGCGGGATCTCGTCACCCAGCACCTCGCGCGCCACCTCTTGCAGCAGGCGACCACTGTCCGGCTCCAGCCCCTTGGTCGCCCAGGCGATACGGGTATCGGGGCGCAGGAAGGGCTTGACCCGGGTCAGCACCTGGCCGAACACATGGCTCGGCACCACCAGCAGCAGCACGGGGGTGGCTTGCACCGCAGCCTGCAGATCCGAGGTCAGTTGCAAGTCGGCCGGGAAGGGCACGTCCGGCAGGAAGGCCTTGTTGCAGCGATCTTGTTCCAGCTCGGCGACGTGGGCGGGATCGTGACCCCACAGCAGGGTCGGATGACCGTTGCGCGCCAGAGAAATGGCAAGGGCGGAGCCGTAAGACCCCGCCCCCAAGACCGAGATAGCGATCTGGTCGGCCATTATCAGGCTTCCGCAGTCGCCTGCTGGGCCTGTGCTTGCGCCATGTGCTGGGCAAACAGGGCATCGAAGTTGACCGGTGCCAGGTTCAGCTGCGGGAAGGAACCCTTGCTCACCAGATTAGCGACTGCTTCACGGGCGTACGGGAACAGGATGTTCGGGCAGAAGGCGGCCAGGCAGTGAGCCAGCTGGGGCTCCGGCAGGTTGCCGATGGAGAAGATACCGGCCTGCTGCACTTCACACAGGAAGGCGGTCTCGGTTTCCAGCTTGCAGGTCACGGTCAGGGTCAGTACCACTTCGTACACGCCGTCGGCCAGCACGTTGGTCTTGGTGTCCATGTCCAGCTTGACGTCCGGTTGCCACTCTTTCTGGAAGATGTGCGGGGTATTCGGGGCTTCGAAAGAGACATCCTTGGTGTAGACACGCTGGATGTGGAATTCCGGTTGCACTTCCTGGTTGTTGATTTCGTCAGCCATTTCGTTTGATTCCTTTTTAAGATAATTAAGTGGGCGCAGGCCCTTAAATCAGCGTTTTTTGGTCACCGGCAGATTCTCTGCACGCCATTGGGCCATGCCACCGCTGAGCGTATACACCTGCTTGAAGCCGGCCTTGCTCAGTTGGCGACCCGCGCCACCAGCGGTCATCCCCGACTCGCACACCACTATGATGGGGGCGTCTTTGTGCTTTTCAACCGGGCCCAAATTATTGGCCTGGATCTGGGTGAGGGGCAGGTGGTGAGCACCGGCCAGATGACCCTTGGCGAACTCATCCTGGCTGCGAATATCCACGACGGTGGCATTCTCACGGTTGATCAGCAGGGTGGCGGCGTGGTTGTTAACTACCTTCACCGGCGAAAAACGGGCACGCACAGTGGTGTAAACCAGGGTGCCTGCCAGACCCAACCAGGCAGCGGTCAGCAGCGGGTTGCGGGTCGCGAAATCCAAATACTCTTGCATCTTCTACTATCCAGGGACCAAGACAAGTGCCCGAGTATACATGGGGCCCTTGATAAGATCAGCCATCTTGGCGGCAAAGCGAGAGCAAGCTCCCATCAGGAATTATCCCCCGATTTCCCCTCTGAAAGCGGGCTCGCCATCGGGCGCCGACGAGGCCAAACGCCAGCTTGTAAAGTGCACACCTAGGTGGGAAGACAAGCCGGCAACATGCAGAAAACAGCCGGGCAACAGTCAAAAAATCAAGGGATAGAGGGACTTGGCTATCAGGTGACTATTTCGGCAGATGTAGTAATATTACGCTAGTTTCACTTCCCGCAATTCATTCCTATCCGAGAGGACATAGCCTTATGTCAACAGCTAAGAAACCTTTGGTTCTGGTCATCATGGACGGTTGGGGCTACAGCACCAAGCAAGAGCACAACGCCGTCGCTGCCGCCAAGACCCCCAACCTCGACCGCCTCGCCCGTGACTACACCAGCACCCTGATCTCCGGCTCCGGCCTGGACGTGGGTCTGCCCGATGGCCAGATGGGTAACTCCGAAGTGGGCCACGTCAACATAGGCGCCGGTCGCATCGTCTATCAGGAGCTGACCCGCATCTCCAAAGACATCCAGGACGGCGATTTCTTCCAGAACGTCGAACTGGCCAAGGCTGTTGACGGCGCCGTCACCAAGGGCAAGGCCGTGCACATCATGGGCCTGATGTCCCCGGGTGGCGTACACAGCCACGAAGAGCACATCATGGGCATGATCGAGATGGCCGCCAAGCGTGGTGCCGAGCAGATCTACTTCCACGCCTTCCTGGATGGCCGCGACGTACCGCCGCGCTCCGCCCAGTCCTCCATCGAGCAGTTCGATGCCCTGTTTGCCCGCCTGGGCAAGGGTCGTTTCGCCTCCATGATCGGTCGCTACTACTCCATGGACCGTGACAACCGTTGGGATCGCGTGCAACAAGCCTATGACCTGATGACCCAGGGCAAGGGCGAGTTCACCGCCGACAGCGCCAGCGAAGCCCTGGCCAACGCCTATGCTCGCGACGAGAACGATGAGTTCGTCAAGGCCACCCGCATCGGTGCCGCCGCCCCCATGCAGGATGGCGATGCACTGATCTTCATGAACTTCCGTGCCGACCGTGCCCGCGAGATCACCCGCGCCTTCGTCGACAGCGACTTCACCGGCTTCGCCCGCGCGGCCGAGCCGAAACTGAACTTCGTGATGCTGACCGAGTACGCGGCCGACATCAAAGCGCCTTGCGCCTATCCCCCCACCGCCCTGGTGAACACCCTGGGTGAGTGGCTGGCCAAGCAGGGCAAGACCCAGCTGCGCATCTCCGAGACCGAGAAATACGCCCACGTCACCTTCTTCTTCAACGGTGGCGAGGAAGAGTGCTTCGCCGGTGAAGATCGCGAGATCGTCGCCAGCCCGAAAGTGGCCACCTATGACCTGCAGCCCGAGATGAGCTCCGAAGAGCTGACCGACAAGCTGGTCGCGGCCATCAAGAGCGGCAAGTACGACGTCATCATCTGCAACTACCCGAACGGCGACATGGTCGGCCACACCGGCGTGTTCGATGCGGCCGTCAAAGCCTGTGAAGCGGTTGACCACTGCATCGGTCGCGTCACCGAGGCCCTGGCCGAAGTGGGTGGCGAGTGCCTGATCACCGCCGACCACGGCAACGCCGAGAAGATGCTGGACGAAGAGACTGGTCAGGCCCATACCGCCCACACCAATCTGCCGGTTCCCCTCATCTATTTCGGTCGCAAGGCCGAGGTATTGGAAGGCGGCAAACTGTCCGATCTGGCCCCCACCATGCTCACTCTTATGGGAGTGGAAGTGCCGCCGGAAATGACTGGCAAGCCCCTGATGATTCTGAAATAATCCTTCCCCATGCGGGGATGCGAAGATATTTCAACCAAAACCAGTCGCGTCGGCCTGTTGGCCGGCGCGCTGTTTTTTTGCCTGCTCGGTAGCACCGGGGCACAGGCTGCCAACCAGCAGCTGGGGGCCATGCAGTCCGAGATTAAAGAGCAGCAGAAGACCATCAAGCTCAGCAAGCAGGAGCTGACCAAACTCAATACCCAGCTCAAGGCAGACGAGCAGGCCATCTCGGCCGCCGCCGCCAAGCTCGATCAGACCCGGCAGCAGCTCAAATCCAACCAGCAAAAACTGATGGGGCTGCAGCAAGACAAGCTGGCGCTGGAACAGCAAGCCAAGCATCAGAAGCAGTTGTTGGCCAAGCAGGCGGAAAGCGCCTTCCAGGCGGGCAACCACGATTACCTCAAACTGCTGCTCAACCAGCAGGATCCGGCCAAACTGAGCCGCTCCCTCGATTACTACGACTACCTCAACAAGGCCCGCATCGAGGCCATCGAAACCCTGCGCGCGACCCGCACCAAGCTGGCCAAGAACCAGCAGGCCACCAAGGAAACCAAGAACCGGCTGCAGACCCTGCTCGGCGAACAGCAGCAACATCACCAGAGCCTGCTGGCCAGCCAACAGAGCCGCGCCACCGTGCGCAACCAGTTGCAGCAGTCGGTGCAGGATGACGAGCAGAAGCTCACCAAGCTGGTCAAGGCGGAGAAGGCCCTCAAGGCCCGGCTGGAAGAACTGCGCCGCCAGCAGGAAGAGAAGGAGCGGCGCGAGCGCGCCGAGCGGGAACGTCTCGCCAAGGTGAAGGCCGAGCAGGAGCGCCAGCGCCGTCTGGAGGCCCAGCGCCTGGCCGCCGAGCAGAAGCGGATTGCGGAGCAGCAGCGGATCGCGGCTCAGCAACGACAAGTCGGCGAGCAGCAACGACTTGCCGCCGAACAGAAGAGAGTCAGCGAACAGCAGAACAGGGTGGAGCAGCAGCAAACCGCTGCCCGCAACAGCGCCAAGGCAAGCAATGGCTACGGCGGCCTCAGCACCAGCGGCAACCTGCGCTGGCCGGTACAGGGCCCCATCCTCATCTCCTACGGCTCGGCCCGTACCGCCGAGCTGAAGTGGAAGGGCACCCTGATCGGTGCCAGCGAAGGCACCCAGGTCAAGGCGGTGGCGCCGGGTCAGGTGGTCTATGCCGACTGGCTGGACGGCTTCGGCATGCTGCTGGTCATCGATCATGGTAAGGGCTATATGAGCCTCTACGGTCACAATCAGTCGCTGCTGCGCCAGGTCGGCCAGAAGGTGGAGCAGGGGGAACCCGTGGCCCTGGTGGGGGACAGCGGCGGTCAGGACAGACCCGGCCTCTATTTCGAGATCCGCTATCAGGGGGAAGCCATCAACCCGACCCGCTGGCTGGCAAAGCGCTGACCTCCTCGCCCACAAAAAAGCCTGCTTCGAGCAGGCTTTTTTGATCCCCTCCCTCGCCAGCACCGGCGCCGGATGATGAAAACTTACCCCTTTTTCTGGCCCCTAGGGGAAGACGATCAGGCCGATCTGTTCGAGCAGTCCCTGCTGCTGATCCTCGCTTATCTGCACCCCGTCCAGATTGACCCGGCGCAGATCCAGCCCGGGCAGATCGCACTGGCGCAGATCGCAGCCCTGCAGGTTGAAGCTGCTCCAGTCTATCTGGCCGAACTCGGAGCCGCTGAGATCGGATCCCGCCAATGAGGCGCCCAGCAGATTGGCCCCCTGCCAGCGGTTGCCACTGAGCTCGCACTTCTCCAGCAGGCAACCCTCGAAGCTCGCATAGCTGAAGTTGTTGCCGGTCAGGTGCGCCTCGCAGAAGTAGCTCCTGGCGGTGATCTGGTTCGCGAAGCTGGCGCGGGCGAAGTTGATGCCCATGGCCTGACAGTCCCGCAGCTCCAGCCCCAGGCACTGGCTGCGGCTCAGATCTGCCAGGGTGAGATCGCAGCGCAGGAAGCTGGCTTCGCGCAGATCGCAGCCCTGCAGCTGGCAGCCGAGCTCGCGCTCGCGCTCGTAGAAGCTGCAGTCGACGAAGCGGCTCTCGCTCAAATCCAGCCAGGAGAAGGTGCAGCCGATAAAGCGGCACTCCACGAACTGCTCACCTTCCACCTCCTGCTGCTCGAACCGTTTCCCCTCGAAGCACTTGCCCTTGATCATCCCGAACCTCTCCTGCTGATGGCGTCATATGCTGACTTTGTTGCGCAAAAACGGTAATGTTACCTGTAACATTTTTGCCGGATCCCGAGATGAACGACACCCGCAAGCGCCGCCCCACCCTGCAGGACATAGCCGACCTGACCGGGGTCACCAAGATGACCGTCAGTCGCTACCTGCGCGACCCGCAGGCCGTGGCCGAAGCCACCCGTGAGCGGATCGCCACCGCGGTGGAGGAGCTCGGCTACATCCCGAACCGGGCGCCGGACATGCTCTCCAACGCCACCAGCCGGGCGATCGGCATCCTGATCCCCTCCCTCTCCAACCAGGTCTTCTCCGCCGTGGTGCACGGCATAGAGGCGGTGACCCGTCCCGCCGGCTACCAGACCCTGCTCGCCCACTACGGCTACAGCCCACAGCGGGAGGAGGAGCAGGTAGCGTCCCTGCTCTCCTACAACGTGGACGGTCTCATCCTGTCGGACAGCCAGCACACGGAGCGCACCCGCAAGATGATCGCCACCGCCGGCATCCCGGTAGTGGAGACCATGGATCTGCCGCAGGCGCCCATCGACATGGTGGTCGGCATGGATCACAGGGCCGCCGCCCGGGCCATGGTAACAGAGATGCTGCGCCGGGGGCGGCGCAAGCTGGTCTATCTCGGTGCCCGCCTCGATGTGCGCACCCAGCTGCGGATGGAAGGTTATTACCAGGCGATGGCCGATTTCGGCCTCGACGGCCAGCATCTGCTGACCGAGCAATCCTCCAGCTTCACCCTGGGGGGCCAGCTGCTGATCCAGGCCCTGGCGCGCTATCCCGACCTCGATGGCCTCTTCTGCACCAACGATGACCTGGCGGTCGGCGCCCTGCTGCAGTGTCAGGCCAAGTGGATCCCCGTGCCCGAGCAGATTGCCATCGCCGGCAGCAACGCCCTCGACATCGGCCACGCCATGACCCCCAAGCTCGCCAGCATCATCACACCGCGCGAGGCCATCGGCCGCGAGGCGGCGACCATGCTGCTGGCCAGACTCGGCGGCACGCCGCTGACCGAGACCTGCAAGGACATGGGCTTCTCTCTCTATCAGGGAGACAGCCTGGGCTGACCCCCTTCCCCGCATCCTACCCTGAGTCCCGCAGCACAGAGCAGCACTCGCCACCCGCTGAAATCCCTCAAAAAAACAGGCCACACTGAGGTGGCCTGTTTGATTTCTCTAAACGACTATGGCTTAGCGTTTAACCAATTCAACCGCTTCGCGGGACAAACGGGTCACCTCGTCCCAATTGCCGGCCTTGACCGCGTCCGCCGGCAGCATCCAGGAGCCGCCAACGGTGGCGACACACTTGAGCGCCAGATAGTCGGCCACGTTTTTCGGGCCTATACCGCCGGTCGGGCAGAAGCGCACCTGGGGCAAGGGGGCTGCGATGGCGGACAGCGCCTTGGTGCCGCCGTTCGCCTCGGCCGGGAAGAACTTCAAATGATCGTAACCGGCTTCCAGCGCCTGCATCACCTCGGAGGGCGTCGCCACCCCGGGGATCAGCGGCGCCGTGCTCTGGGCGGCATGGGCCAGCAGCGCCGGCGTCATGCCCGGGGAGATGACGAAGCGGGCACCGGCGGCCACGGCGGCATCGAACTGAGCGCAGTTGAGCACGGTACCGGCGCCCACCATGGCTTCCGGCATCTCGCGGGCGATGAGGGCGATGGCGTCGAGCGCCACCGGGGTGCGCAGGGTGATCTCGAATACCGAGATGCCGCCGGCCAGCAGGGCCTTGGCCATGGGCAGGGCCTGCTCCAGGTCGTTGATGACCATCACGGGTACCAGCGGAGAGGCGGCAAACACCTCGGCGGGAGTCACTTTCCAGTTTTGCATAACGCTTCCTTAGTCAAAGATGGTGGCGCCGCACTCGGCGCTCGATACCGCGCGACGCATCACGCTGAACAGTTCACGGCCCCAGCCCTCTTGCTCCAGGCTGAGATCGATCTCGGCCGGGGTGCGGCCACTCAAGTCGGTCAAACAATCCAGGGTGCCGGCGTCGGCATCCACCCGCAGCAGATCCCCATCACGCAGCAGGCCGATGGCACCGCCGTGCAGCGCCTCCGGGGTGACGTGGATGGCGGCCGGGATCTTGCCGGAGGCACCGGACAGGCGGCCATCGGTCACCAGGGCCACCTTGTGACCCGCTTTTTGCAGGTTGCCGAGCACCGGCATCAGCTTGTGCAGCTCCGGCATGCCGTTGGCGGCCGGGCCATTGTGGCGCACCACGATAACGGCATCCTGATTGAGGTTGCCAGCCTTATAGGCCGCTTCCACCGCATGCTGGGAGGAGAAGACCCGGGCCGGCGCTTCTATGACGCGGTATTCCGGCGCCACGGCGGAGACCTTGACCACGGCGCGGCCCAGGTTGCCCGCCATCAGCTTGGTACCGCCGGTGGCCTGGAACACGCTGCCGGAGGGGGACAAGACGCTCGGATCCTGGCTCTCGCCCACCGGTTGCCACACCAGCGTGCCATCCAGTAACTGCGGACGGCTCAAGTAGTCCTGCATCTCGCCGAAGGCCGGGGTGGCATCCATGTGGATCAGCCCCTCTTGCGCCAAGCGGCGCATCAGGCCCGGCACGGCGCCGGCCTGCTCGAACGCGTTCACGTCCGCCGGGCCGTTCGGGTACATACGCACCAGCAGCGGCACCACGTCGGAAAGATCGCTCAGGTCATCCCAGGTCAGCTCCAGACCGGCGGCGCGAGCCAGCGCCACCATGTGGATGCTGTGGTTGGTGCTGCCACCGGAGGCGAGCAGGGCTACCAGACCGTTGACCAGGGAGCGCTCATCCAGCACAGCGATCAGGGGGCGGTAGGCCGGGGAGCCCGGGATCATGGCGCTGATGCGGCGGGCCGCCTCGGCGGTGAGGGCCTGGCGCAGTTCGCTGTGGGGATGCACGAAGGCGGAGCCCGGCAGCATCAGGCCCATGGCCTCGAACACCAGCTGGTTGGTGTTGGCGGTGCCGTAGAAGGTGCAGGTACCGGCCGAGTGGTAGGCGCCGCACTCCATCTGCAGCAGAGCCTCGCGGCCCACCTCGCCGGCGGCGTACTGCTGGCGCACCTTCACCTTCTCGTCGTTGCTGATGCCGCTGGCCATGGGGCCGGCGGGGACAAAAGCGGTGGGCAGATGGGCATGGGAGAGCGCCCCCATGATCTGGCCCGGGGCTATCTTGTCGCAGATGCCGAGCAGCAGGGTGGCGTCGAAGGTGTTGTGAGACAGGGACAGGGCCGTGGCCTGGGCGATGAGATCCCGGGAGAACAGGGACATGTCCATCCCCGGCTGACCCTGGGTCACGCCGTCGCACATGGCGGGCACGCCGCCGGCGACCTGGGCGCTGTGACCGAGCTCGGCCAGCACCCCCTTGATCTGGTCCGGATAGCCCTGATAGGGCTGATGGGCGCTCAACATGTCGTTGTAGGCGGTGACTATGCCGACGTTGGCACGGGTCATGTCGAGGATCCGGCCCTTCTCGTCACAGCTGGAGGCGGCCACGGCGTGGGCCAGGTTGCCACAGGCCAGGGCGGCGCGGGTCTTGCCCTGCTCGGCCTGACGCTGGATGCGGGCCTGGAAGGCGGCGCGGCGGCTGCGGCTGCGCGCGCGGATGCGATCTGTGACCGCGGTGATCACGGGATGAGTCATGACGCTTGCTCCGGTGAAATCATGGGTCGGCGGTCGGCAACCGCCGGGATCAGGGGGGGGCTCATAGGGCCTGCTCCAGTGCCGTGACGGCCCGATCGACCACCTGATCGAAGGTCCCGTCTATGTCGATATGGAATACCCCGGCCTCGCCATCCGGCCGCTCCAGGGTATCAAACTGGCTTTGTACCATGCTTTCCCGCATGAAGTGGCCCTTGCGTGCCCGCATCCGCTCGAGGATCAGCGGCTGGCTGCCATCCAGGAACAGGAAGTGCACCGAGTCGTTGCCCTCACGGATCTGGTCGCGGTACTGGCGCTTGAGGGCGGAGCAGACGATCACCCCCACCTCGTTTTTCTGCTCCAGGCTGTAGGCGGCGTCGCGGATCCGCTCAAGCCAGGGGGCGCGATCCTCGTCGTTGAGGGGATTGCCCCCCGCCATCTTCTGGATATTGGCCCTGGGGTGCAAATCATCACCGTCGATGAACTTGGCGCCGAGGATTTCAGCCACCCGAAGGCCGACGCTGGATTTGCCGCTACCACACACACCCATCACGATAATGCTCTTACCCGCCATTGTTTGACCTCTATCTCATTTTTCAAAAAACGTACCGTAGATGGGTTTTAACTTAGCACGTTACCGGTAACATGTTACCGGTAACAACGAGAAATGTGAAGTCTGCCACAGACTGAGCACAGTCCCGGTCATTCCTCAGAATGAATCGAGAAGCGATTAATAAATATAATTAAATCATGTGGATATGGCTTTCTGCCTGGGCGGAAAACTATCGCTACCGAACTTGGAATAAGGAACGCATAACAATGTCAGACCTCTCCCTGATCATGACGGCCGCCGGCTCCATAGTGCTGCTGCTCTTTCTGGTGATGAAGGCCCGCCTGCACGCCGTCGTCGCCCTCATACTGGTCTCCATGGTCGCCGGCCTCGCCGCCGGCATGAACCCGGCCGATATCGCCACCACCATCCAGAAAGGGATGGGGGGCACTCTCGGTTTCGTGGCCGTGGTGGTGGCGCTCGGCGCCATGTTCGGCAAGGTGATGGAAGTCACCGGCGCCCTCGACCGGGTGGCTCACACCCTGCTCGGCACCTTCGGCGTCAAGCGCGCCAACTGGGCCATGACCCTCACCGGCTTTGTCTGTGCCCTGCCCCTGTTCTTCGACGTGGCCGTGGTGCTGCTGATCGGGGTCGCCTTCGCCATCGTCCGTCGTGGTGGCGGCAGCGTGGTGAAAATCGGTATCGCCCTGCTGGCGGGCATCGCCACCTGCCAGGCCTTCCTGATTCCCGCTCCGGGTCCCATTCTGGTGGCTTCCCAGCTCGGCGCCGATTTTGGCTACATGATACTGTTCGGCCTGGTCGCCGCCATCCCGGCCATGATCCTGGCGGGCCCGCTGTTTGGCGAGCTGATCAGCAAGGTAGTGGATGTACCGCTCCCTGCCGATGCCCAAAACAGCGTCCATGACGACAGCAAGACCCTGCCCTCCTTCGGGCTGGCCATGGGCCTCATCGGCCTGCCACTGCTGCTGATCGGCCTCAAGACCATAGTCGGTCGTTTCGTCGAGGTCGGCTCCACCCTGCACAACTGGCTGGAGTTCATCGGTCACCCCTTCACCGCCATCATGGTCGCCTGCCTGGCCGCCTTCTACCTGCTGGGGATCCGTCGCGGCATGTCCCGTGACCAGGTGATGAACGTCTGCAACAGCGCCATCCAGCCCGCCGGCGTCATCATCCTGGTAACCGGTGCCGGTGGCGTGTTCAAGCAGGTACTGGTGGATTCCGGTGTCGGCGCCGCCCTCGGCAACATGCTGGCCGACTCCGGCCTGCCCATAGTCGCCCTGGCCTTCATCCTGGCCGCCGCGGTGCGGGTCATTCAGGGCTCTGCCACCGTCGCCATGCTGACCGCCTGCGGCCTGGTGCTGCCCATGCTGGAGCCGCTCGGTCTCAACGGTGCCCAGCTGGCCGCCGTCACCATCGCCATCGGCGGCGGTGCCATCGTCTTGTCCCACGTCAACGACTCAGGTTTCTGGCTGGCCAACCGCTACCTCGGCCTCTCCGAGAAGCAGACACTGCAGACCTGGACCGTGATGGAAACCATCATAGGCACCACGGGTGGGGTGGTGGCGATGATCATCTACAGTTTCCTGTAAGGAAGCGCACCATCGAAAAAGGCCTCCAATGTGAGGCCTTTTTCCGCTTCTTGATGATTCTTTTACTTTGGCTGAGAGGGTGAGATTGCTAGAATCGCCTATTCATTGCCCCGAGTGGAACGCTTAACCCCGTGATTTCAGGTTTCTCTATGCATTCATCGGCACATTATCGACAGTCGCTGACTCGTTTACCCCAGATCGCGGTCGCCGCAGATCAGTTTCAGGTACTCAACAGCGCCAAAGACTTCAAGAGCCGCATTCTCTCGCTCATCGCCGGCGCGACCCAACGCATCTATCTGATCGCCCTCTATCTGCAAGATGACGAGGCGGGACGGGAGATCCTGTCTGCCCTCTATGCCGCCAAGCAGCGCAACCCGGCCCTCGACATCAAGGTGTTCGTCGACTTCCACCGCGCCCAGCGCGGCCTCATCGGCAAGGGCAAGCAGGGTGGCAACCACCTGATGTATCAGGAGATGGCGGCCCGTCACGAGCACCCGATCGAGATCTACGGCGTGCCGGTGAAGGGGCGTGAGCTGCTCGGTGTGTTGCACCTCAAGGGCTTCATCTTCGACGACATCCTGCTCTACTCGGGTGCCAGCCTGAACGACATCTACCTGCACCAGCAGGAGCGCTACCGCTTCGATCGCTATCACCAGATCCGCAGCCAGGCCCTGACCCGCAGCATGGTCAACTACGTAGACGATGTTTTCCTGCGCAGTGATGCTGTCCAGCGACTGGATCGCACCCAGATCCCCGGTGCCAAGCAGCTGAAGGGGCAGATCCGCCGTTTCAAGCAGAGCCTGCGCCTGAGCCAGTACCGTTTCGAGACTATTCTGCCCAACAGCCAGGAGATCGCCATCACCCCCATGGCGGGGCTGGGCAAGCGCGGCAATCAGCTCAACCGCATGATCCGCAACCTGGTGCGCGCCACCGATCGCGAGATCTTCATCTGCACCCCCTACTTCAACCCGCCAAAGGAGTTGAACAAGGACGTGGAGGCGCTGCTCAAGCGCGGCTGCAAGGTGACCATAGTGGTGGGCGACAAGACCGCCAACGACTTCTTCATCCCGCCGGAGGAGAAGTTCTCCACCATAGGCGGCCTGCCTTATCTGTACGAGACCAACCTGCGCAAGTTCGCCGAGCGCAACCAGCGTCACATCGACAGCGGTCGTCTCAACCTGATGCTCTGGTGCTGCGAGAAGAACTCCTATCACCTCAAGGGGATCTTCGTGGACGAGGAGTGGGCCCTGCTCACCGGCAACAACCTCAATCCCCGCGCCTGGGCGCTGGATCTGGAGAACGGCCTGCTGGTGCACGATCTGCATCATCACCTGCGCGAGCGGTTTGCCGAGGAGCGGGCCAACATACTGGCCCACACCCGTCGCATCAGCCACTTCGATCAGATAGAGCAGATCAAGGATTACCCTGAGCAGGTTCGCAAGCTGCTGGCCCGCATCCACAGGGTCAAGGCGCACTTGCTGCTTAAGCGCATCATCTAGTACCAGCAAGACGCTTGTTTTCTGCCTAAATCAAAGGCCTCCCGTTTTCGGGAGGCCTTTGTTATTATCTGGACATATTTACAGTATTTTCGGGCATCTAATTGATGAAATTGGATAAAATCTCCCTCGACAGCCTCAAGGGCGTCGGCAGCAAGATGCTGGAGAAACTCGAACGGCTGGGACTCGCCACTGTGCAGGACCTGCTGTTCCACCTCCCGCTGCGTTACGAGGACCGCACCCAGGTATGGCCCATCGGCGATCTGCCGCCGGGTCTGCACGGCGCGGTCGAGGGGGAGATCCAGGATACCCAGCTGGTCATGGGGCGCCGCCGCATGCTGGTATGCCGCATCAGCGATGGTACCGGCAGCCTGACTCTGCGTTTCTTCAATTTCACCGCCGCCCAGAAGAACAGCCTGGCCACCGGCCGCTTGATCCGCTGCTTCGGTGAGGTGCGCCCCGGTAAATACGGACTGGAGATGGCCCACCCCGAGTACAAGCTGCTCGGCGAAGATCAGGCCGGCCAGACCGAAGAGGCCCTCACCCCCGTCTACCCCACCACAGAGGGCTTGCGCCAGCTGACCCTGCGCAGCCTCACCGATCAGGCCCTGGCCCAACTCGACCTGTACGGGGTGGAAGAACTGCTGCCCGCCGGCCTCTACCCGCATCAGATCGAACTCGCCGCCGCCCTGCGCCTGCTGCATCGCCCGCCTCCCTCGGTGGCGCTGGCGCTGCTCGAGAGCGGCCAGCATCCTGCCCAGCAACGTCTGGTGCTCGAAGAGCTGCTGGCTCACAACCTGTCGGTGCTGAAAGTCCGCGCCCAGGCCCAGACCCAGCTCGCCCGCACCCTCAAACCGGCGCCGACTCTGGTCAAGCAACTGCTCGGCGCCCTGCCGTTCAAGCCGACCGGCGCCCAGAACCGGGTAGTGGCGGAGATAAGCCAGGATCTGCAACGCAGCTACCCCATGATGCGGCTGGTGCAGGGGGACGTGGGCTCCGGCAAGACGCTGGTAGCGGCGCTCGCGGCGCTGCAGGCCATCGGCAACGGCTGCCAGGTGGGGCTGATGGCGCCAACCGAGCTGCTGGCCGAGCAGCATGCCATCAACTTCGCCCATTGGCTGAAGCCGCTTGGCATCCAGGTCGGCTGGCTGGCGGGCAAGCAGAAAGGCAAGGCGCGAGAAGAGGCGCTGGCCGCCATCGCCGATGGCAGCGTCAAGATGGTGGTGGGTACCCACGCCATCTTCCAGGAGCAGGTGGTGTTCCAGCGCCTCGCCCTGGTCATCATCGACGAACAGCACAGGTTCGGGGTGCACCAGCGCCTCGCCCTGCGTGAGAAGGGGGAGCGGGAAGGGGTTCACCCCCATCAGCTGATCATGACCGCCACCCCCATACCCCGCACCCTGGCCATGACCGCCTACGCGGATCTCGACACTTCCGTCATCGACGAGCTGCCGCCGGGTCGTACCCCCATCACCACGGTCGCCCTGCCGGACAGCCGCCGCAAGGACGTGGTCGAGCGGGTCAAGCTGGCCTGCCAGGAGGGCAAGCAGGCCTACTGGGTCTGCACCCTCATTGAGGAGTCCGAGGTGCTGGAGTGCCAGGCCGCCGAGGATACCGCCACCGAGCTGCAAGCCCTGCTGCCCGGCCTGCACATAGGCCTGGTGCACGGTCGCATGCGCCCAATCGAGAAGCAGAGGGTAATGGAGGAGTTCAAGGCCGGCATCTTGCAACTGCTGGTCGCCACCACCGTCATCGAGGTGGGGGTGGACGTGCCGAACGCCAGCCTGATGATCATCGAGAACCCGGAGCGGCTCGGGCTGGCCCAGTTGCACCAGCTGCGCGGCCGGGTCGGACGGGGATCCGTCGCCTCCCACTGTGTGCTGCTCTACCACGCGCCGCTCTCCAAGACGGCCCAAAGCCGGCTCGGGGTGCTGCGCGAGACCAATGACGGCTTCCTCATCGCCCAGCGGGATCTGGAGCTGCGGGGCCCGGGGGAACTGCTCGGCACCCGCCAGACCGGGCTCGCGGATCTCAAGATCGCCGATCTGGTGCGGGATCAGCCGCTCATCCCCCAGGTACAGAAGATGGCGCGCTTCTTGATGGACAGGCACCCAAGCCATGTCGACCCCCTGATCCGTCGCTGGCTCGGCCTGCGGGATCACTATTCCAATGCCTGATCCGGGGATAGGCAGAAGATGGGCAGATTATCTGATGGACCGGCATCCAAGCCATGTCGACCCCCTGATCCACCGCTGGCTCGGCCTGCGAGATCACTATTCCAATGCCTGATCCGGGGATAGGCAGAAGATGGTCAAATTTCTTAATGGATCGGCACCCGAGCCATGTCGACCCCCTGATCCGCCGCAGGCTCAGCCTGCTGAATCACTGTTCCAAGCCCTGACAAGGTCTCGACGAGGAGAAAAGCACCGATGAATTCCTGGCTACGCGCCCTGCTCTATCTCTTTGCCTTCCTGTTGCTGTTCGTCTGGGTGGGGCTCGGCCTGTTTGACGCCGAACGGGCCCGAGGCCCCATCGCCAACTGGCTGAGCCAGCAGACCGGGGTGCAGGTCAGCATAGGCCGGCTGGTGTTCAACCCGCTTCACCCCTACACCCTGCTGGCGGAGCAGGTGCACTACGGGGATGCGGTGCAGCTGGACAAGATCTACCTGGAGATCGACAAGATCGACTGGCTGAACCGGGACGTGCGCATCGCCCACCTCGATCTCATCCGCCCCATCATCAAGCTGCCGCTCCCCAACCAGCTGCCGACCCTGCCGGTACGCTCCCTCACCATCAGCGACAGCACCATAGACAACCTCAGCCTGCTGAGCCAGGAGCTGACCCTGCGCGGCCTGAGCGCCACCCTGAGCGACTGGGAACTGATCGATCCCAAGCGCCAGCCCCAGGCCAATCTCACCTTGGGCATCAATCAGCTGGAGATCCCCCAGCTCACCCTGGCCCGCCTCAGCCTGACGGGCAGGCTGGAGGGCCAGGTGCTCAGCACCGACAAGCTCAGCGCCAACCTGTTCGACGGTCTGCTGGAGACCGGCATGGTGCTGGATTGGCCCGAGCGCAGCCTGCAACTGCACGGGTTGAAGGCCCGCGCCATGCGGGTCGAACTTGGCGACATCCCGCCGGGGGAGTTTCCCCTGCGCAAGATAAGCCTGGATCGAGGTCAGTTCGAGCAGACCAGCGTCAATGCCATCGAGCAGGAGATCGCCCTCAACAACTTCAGCGGCCAGCTGACCGGCTTCGACTGGCAGGCCGGCAAGCGGCCAAGCGGCTACCTCAGCGGCACCCTGGCCGACCTGGGTCGCGGCCTGTTCCAATTAGAGGCGATCAAGGGGCGGCTCAGTTTCTCGCCTGAGCAGTTCGACGCCGAACTGCAGGGCAAGGCCTATGAGGGGGAGTTCAACCTGGAGCTGGCGCTAGACCCGAGTCTGCAGAAGCTGACCCTCAAGGAGATGAGCCTGAGCGGCATGGACATCAGCCTGCCGGACGGTTGGTGGCAGGACTGGCAGGGTTGGCGCCCCCAGCAGATCGACGTGCGCAAGCTGACGTTCGACAGGCTGAAGGTGCTCTCCTTCGACGATGCCCTACCGTTGTCCCTGACCGGCTGGCAGTTCTACCTGACCGATCTCAGCCTGCGCGGCAATCAGCCTGGCCCCCTGCTCGGCCGGGCCAGGGTGGAGAGCCAGTGGTTCGAACTGGTGTGGGATGGCTTGAGTGCCCGCAACGGCGAGTTGGACGGCGAACTGACCCCCAGCTCCTGGCAGCTCAACAAGCTGACCAGCTCGCTGCCGGACCAGGGCTCCCTCAGCCTGAGCGGCCAGTGGGGCAAGGCGCCGGGCCAGCTCAGCCGCCTGCAGCTGCAGGGCAAGCAGCTGGATTTGGAGCAGTGGAACAAGCTGCTGCACCCCCACTCCCCGTCCCCGGTTTCCCTGGCGGGCAAGCTGGATATCAGCGCAGATCTGCAGGCGGATACGCAAACAGTCCCGACCGCCGCGCCGGGCGAGACCCCTGACAGCTGGCTCGGCACCCTGCAGGGCAACATCAGCCTGGACGCCAAGGATCCCTTCTGGGACAAGGTCGGCATAGACGCCCTGCTGGATGAGTGGTTCAAGGGCACCCAGCCCCCCAGCCTGACACCGGAGGCCCTGTGGCAGACGCTACAAAAAGGGGACACCCCCTTCTACCGCGTCAAGCTGCAGGCCAAGGCAGAGCAGGGTCAACTTCAGATAGAGCAGGCCGGCGCCTCCACCATCACCCACCTGCTCGCCCTGCAAGGGGGGGTGGATCTGGCCAAGGGTCAATGGCAGCTGGATCTCGGCGTATTGAACGGGAAGCGCTGCGCCGAGCTGCTGGCCCAGTGGCGCGGTCCCCTCGATGCCCCGACCCTGGCCTGGAGCTTCCCCACCGGGCAGAGCGAGTGCGACTGGGATCCCGGGGTGCGCTACCCGGCCCAGGGCAGCAGCAGCCCGCTCTGGCGCCCGCCGCAACCCAAGCAGGCAACACAGGCGGCAACGCAATAACGAACAAGGCCTCATTACGAGGCCTTGTTGCTATGGATCATCCCGGTGCGGGAGAGGCGACTAGCCGCGCTTGATGGGCAGCACCACGTACTGGCCGACAAATTCCACCGCCAGCTTGCGGCCGCTGAACAGCTGCACCCGCAGGCTGAACTTGGCCGACTCGCCGTTTTTGAGCGGCGCCAGCACGGCGGGCATGCCTTCCCGGGCGACCCTGGCCTCCGGCTCCGCGCTCACGGGTCTGTAGTACTTGATGTTCCCCTCCGCCAGCACGGTATCGCCACCGAGCCCCGCCTCTTTCAATTGCAGCCAGATGAGGCCCCAGCCCGCCAGCACGCACTGGCTGTAGATGCTGCCGGCGAACATGGTGTCGTGGACGTTGAGGTTGGCCGCCAGGTTCGCCTTGAGGTGGAAGGTCTGGCCGTCGTAATGGGTGATGTGAACGCCCATCTTCTCGCTGATGGGGATGCCCCTCGACCAGCGGGTGGTGAGATCCTGACACCACTCCGGGCGGTACTGGATGGTTTGTAGCGGGCTCAGGGACTTGATCATCTGGCGGTGGGCGATGCGGCCGAAGGAGACAGGGCCTTCCCCCACCTCGAGAAAACCGCAGCGACGATAGAACTCCACCGCCTCCTGGCGGGCGTTCATCACCAGCCGTTTCACCTTCTCGTCTCGGGCCAGTTGCTCGAGATCTTCCACCATGCGGGCACCCAGCCCCTGGCCCCGGTATTCCGGGCTCAGCGCCATGAAGCGGATCTGGGCCTCGTCCCCGCCGATGAACAGGCGGCCGACGGCGATGGGGGTGCCATCCTCGGTCAGCATCAGCCGATGGGTGGCGACACTGTCGTATTCGTCCCGCTCGGAACCGATGGGCAGATTGAAGGGTTTGCGCAGCAGCTCCCAGCGTAGCTTGTAGTAAGCATCCAGCTCGGCTGCCGTTTGAGGGGTGACTACCCGGTACATAAAGCGATCCTTGAGTTAGCGCCGACGGACAGATTGAAGGGCTTGCGCACCAATGCCTCCCAGCGCAACTGGTCGTAAGCATCCAGCTCGGCTGCCGTTTGGGGGGTGACCACCCGGTACATAGATACATCCTTGCGTTACACTGGTCGAAATCCATCTTGCCGTGCAAATTCATGGACTTCAATCTGCAAGCGTACCAAGCCGATCACTTATTACACCTCAGCGTCAAAGCCGAGCGCCGCCTCAGCATCCTGGAAAATGAGCGGCACCGCTGGCTGGAAATCGACGGTGTGGTGCAGTCCGCCATGAGCCTGGCGGAGCCTGGCAGCCTCTGCCTGCCCCATCAGCAGCACATAGCCGAGCGGCTGCCCGCACAGGCAAGCCGGATCCTGGAGCTCGGCCTCGGTGGCGGGGATCTCACCCGTCATCTGGCGATGCGCTGGCCCGAGGCCCAGCACGACTGCGTGGATCTGGACGCCGAGATCCTCACCCTGTTCCAGCAGTTCTTTCTGCCAGAGCGCCAACGCGCCCCCCGGTTGCACCACGCCGATGCACTCCACTTCCTGCTGGAGAGTCGCGAACACTACGATCTGGTGCTGCTGGACCTGTTCAGCCAGGATGGCAATCCGCTGCTGCTGTTCCAGGCCAGGCTCTATCAGGCGCTGGCCAACTGCCTGCAAGGCACCCTCATCATCAACCTGCTGCCGCGCACCCGCCTCGAGCAGGAGCAGGCGCTGCGACTGGCCCGGGAGTGGGTCGGCCCCACCGAGGCCCATGCCGTGCCCGGCTACCGCAATGTCATCCTGCACTGCACCCGTCAGCAGCCATAAGGTCGGCGGCGGATCTGCCGAGGGAAGCCGCCGACGCCTAAAACAGCGGCATCCGAGGCAGCTAGAGTCGCTGCTTTAATAACACCTTACAGTCAATTGCACCGAAAAATGCCAAATTTACGACACAACTGACAACTCATCAGGCCTGCAGCCAGAAGGTCACCGGGCCATCGTTGAGCAGTCGCACCTTCATGTCGGCGGCGAAGCGGCCCGTCTCGGTCGGCAGACCGTTCGCCCGCGCCCTGGCGACGAAATACTCATACAGCCGCTCAGCCTCCGCCGGATGGGCACCGCCGGAGAAGCTCGGTCGCATCCCCTTGCCGGTATCCGCCGCCAGGGTGAACTGGGAGACGACCAGCAGGCTGCCACCGGCCTGGCTCACATTGAGATTCATCTTGCCGTTCTCGTCGGAGAAGATGCGATAGCCACTCACCTTGTGCAGCAGCTTGTCGGCCTTGGCCTCATCATCCCCCTGCTCCACCCCGAGCAGCACCAGCAGACCCCCCTCGATGGCTCCCGCCACCTCGCCATCCACCGTCACGCTGGCCTCGGCAACCCGTTGAATCAGTGCAATCACCCGCGACTCCTTTGTCTTGTCAGAAATGAACGACCGCCCGAAGGCGGTCGTTGATGTTAGCAATAAGCGGCGGGCAGAGGCCAATTTCTCGGCGCAGTGCCCGCCGGGGCGATGGCCGCGGCAGGCAACGGGCTCAGCCCAGCTCCTCGGCACCCGGTTTTTCATACTCCCCGAGGCAGGCGGTGGTCTCGGCCCCCAGCAGTACCACCAACCAGCTCAGATAAACCCAGACGAACAGGATCGGAATGGTCGCCAGGGCACCATAGATGGCCTGGTAGGAGGGGAAGTTGGTGATGTAGATGGCGAAGCCGCGCTTGGCCAGCTCGAACAGGGTGGCCGCCACCAGGGCGCCGATGAAGGCGTGGGTCAGCCGCACCTTGCAGTTCGGCACCACCGTGTAGATCAGCAGGAAGGTGAGCACCGAGAACAGGAACGGCAGGCTGCGCAGCAACAGGAAACCTATGCCGAACAGGCTGTCGGCGGCAAACAGTTTGAGCGACAGAATATAAGAGGAGATGGCGAGGCTGGCACCGATAAGCACTGGGCCCAGGGTCAGGATCATCCAGTACATGGCGAAGGCCTGGGCCAGCGGCCGATTCTGGGTCGAGCGCCAGATGTAGTTGAGGTTCTTGTCGATGGCCGAGATCAGCATCAGGGCCACCACGATCAGAGCACCGATGCCGACCGCCGTGGTGTTGGTGGCATTGGCCACGAAGCCGTCGATGTAATCCTTGAGCATCTCCCCCGCGGTGGGCACGAAGTTGTGATAGACGAACTGCTCGATCCCCTGTTTCAGGCTCTGAAACACAGGGAAGGCGGACATCATGCCGAACACCACGGCGATCATGGGCACCAGGGAGAGCAGGGTGACATAGGCCAGGTAGCCGGCGGTGACGGTCAGCCTGTCCTGCTGAAAGCGGCCCCAGACAAACTGGGCGAAGTGGCCACCGTCGTGGCGCAAGAAGGAGACAGCATGGGCCAGACGGCCACGGGTTTTCTGCAGCATCGTGATTCTCGAACAATTCATCATGGGGATATTGTGTCAGATAGGGTGGCCATTTGGCCACCTGCGGCGGCCGCCAGCCGACATGACCCGCCAGCAGAGTGTGCCAGACGCCCATAAAAAAAGAGGCCATGAGGCCTCTCTTTGGTCTGTCGATGAACAGCTATCGATCAAGCACGACCGGCGCGCTTGCGATCCATTTCAGTCAGCAGTTTCTTACGGATACGGATTGCCTTGGGAGTGATCTCGACCAGCTCATCGTTGTCGATGAACTCGAGAGCCTGCTCCAGGGTCATGCGGATCGGCGGAGTCAGCACCTGGGCTTCGTCGGTACCGGAAGCACGCATGTTGGTCAGCTGTTTGCCCTTCAGGCAGTTAACAGTCAGATCGTTGGAGCGGGAGTGGATACCGATCACCTGGCCTTCGTACACTTCGGTCGCGTGACCGATGAACAGACGACCACGGTCTTGCAGACCGAACAGGGCGAAGGTCAGAGCCTTGCCGGTAGCGTTGGAGATCAGCACGCCGTTCTGACGCTCGCCGATGCTGCCACCCTTGTGCGGACCGTAATGGTCGAAGGTGTGGTACAGCAGACCGGTACCGGAAGTCATGGTCAGGAACTCGGTCTGGAAGCCGATCAGGCCACGGCTCGGGATCATGAAGTCAAGACGGACACGGCCCTTGCCATCCGGGGTCATGTTGGTCATCTCGCCCTTACGCAGGCCGAGTTGCTCCATCACGGAACCCTGGTGGATCTCTTCCACGTCGACAGTAACGGTTTCGAACGGTTCTTGCAGAACGCCGTCAACGGTGCGCAGGATAACTTCCGGACGGGATACGGCCAGCTCGTAACCTTCGCGACGCATGTTTTCGATCAGGATGGACAGGTGCAGTTCACCACGGCCGGAGACGCGGAACTTGTCCGGATCTTCGGTCTCTTCCACGCGCAGGGCCACGTTGTGGACCAGCTCCTGGTTCAGACGCTCCAGGATGTTACGGGAGGTCACGAACTTGCCTTCTTTACCGGCGAACGGTGAGGTGTTGACCTGGAAGGTCATGTTCACGGTCGGCTCGTCAACGGACAGCGGCGGCAGCGCTTCGACAGCGTTGTTGTCACAGATGGTGTCGGAGATTTTCAGCTCGCCCAGACCTGTGATGGCGATGATGTCGCCCGCTTGCGCGTCGGCCACTTCGGTACGGGACAGACCCAGGTAACCCAGGACCTGACCGACCTTGCCGGTACGGTTCTTGCCGTTGGCACCAACGATGGTGACCTGCTGGTTGGTCTTGACGCGACCACGGGTGATACGGCCGATACCGATAACACCGACGTAGGAGTTGTAGTCCAGCTGGGAGATTTGCATCTGGAAGCCGCCCTCGGCATCCGCCGCAGGGGCTTCTACGTTGTCAACGATGGCCTGGAACAGGGGTTCCATGTTCTCGGACGGAACGTCCTGATCCATGGTGGCCCAACCGTTCAGTGCAGAGGCGTAAACAACCTTGAAGTCCAGCTGCTCATCGGTCGCACCCAGGTTGTCAAACAGGTCGAATACCTGGTCCATTACCCAGTCAGGACGAGCACCCGGACGGTCGATCTTGTTGATGACCACGATCGGCTTCAGACCCTGGGCGAATGCTTTCTGGGTCACGAAACGGGTTTGCGGCATCGGGCCGTCAACGGCGTCAACCAGCAGCAGCACGGAGTCAACCATGGACAGTACGCGCTCAACTTCACCACCGAAGTCGGCGTGACCCGGGGTATCTACGATGTTGATGCGGTAGTCGTTCCAGCGGATCGCAGTGTTCTTGGCGAGAATGGTGATGCCACGTTCCCGTTCCAGATCATTGGAGTCCATGATCCGTTCCTGGCCTTCCGTGGTGCGGTCCAGGGTACCGGACTGCTGCAGCAGCTTATCAACCAGGGTCGTTTTGCCGTGGTCAACGTGCGCAATAATCGCAATATTGCGTAAATTCTCTAACATTCTCGCCTCAATCACCGGGTAAAATTGGGCGCTAATTGTACTCTCGCCTTTGTGATCTGCCTAGCAGAATTGCAGGACATTCGCATACAACAAAGGATCAGGATCATGGACCCCGTCCTAAAAGCCTGCTTAGATGGGAGCAGATCGCGTTGGCGCACCATCCTGGTGCACCAAAACGATCCAAGGTTGCACCACTTTGAGGCGCAATCCTGCACGAGAGCGGGTATCCCGACGGCCTGAAACGGTGCAAGTGCCCTGAAATCAGGCTGTCACAAACTTGGCACGATACTGGCTTATGTGAATGTGACGACGCATTCACCCAAAGAGTTTTAACACCGGAGGTTACTTAGCATGTCAGCCCAGAACGTTTTGGCCCTGATCCAGGAACACGAAGTCAAGTTTGTTGATCTGCGCTTTACCGACACCAAGGGTAAAGAACAGCACGTTTCCATTCCTTCCCATCAGGTCGACGAAGACTTCTTCGAAGACGGCAAGATGTTCGATGGTTCCTCCATCGGCGGCTGGAAGGGCATCAACGAGTCTGACATGGTGCTGATGCCGGACCCGGCCTCCGCCAAGCTGGACCCCTTCACCGAAGAGACCACGCTGAACATCGTCTGTGACGTGCTCGAACCCGCCACCATGCAAGGCTACGACCGCGATCCGCGCTCCATCGCCAAGCGTGCCGAAGATTTCCTGAAGTCCAGCGGCATCGCTGACACCGTGCTGTTCGGGCCGGAGCCGGAATTCTTCATGTTCGACAACATCACCTTCTCCAACACCATGGGCCACAGCTTCGTGAAGATCGAATCCGAAGAAGCGGCCTGGAACTCGGGTACCGAATACGAGCACGGCAACAAGGGTCACCGTCCCTTCGTCAAGGGTGGTTACTTCCCGGTTGCTCCGGTTGACTCCTCCCAGGACATCCGCGCCGCCATGTGTCTGGTGCTGGAAGAGATGGGCCAAGTGGTTGAAGCGCACCACCACGAAGTGGCAACCGCCGGTCAGAACGAGATCGCGACCCGCTTCAACACCCTTACCCTGAAAGCGGACGAAGTGCAGGTCCTGAAGTACGTGATCCACAACGTGGCCCACGCCTACAACAAGACTGTCACCTTCATGCCGAAACCCATGTTCGGTGACAACGGCTCCGGCATGCACTGCCACCAGTCCCTGGCCAAGAACGGCGTCAACCTGTTCGCCGGTGACCTGTACGGCGGTCTGTCCGAGATGGCGCTGCACTACATCGGCGGCATCATCAAGCACGCCAAGGCCATCAACGCCTTCGCCAACCCGACCACCAACTCCTACAAGCGTCTGGTGCCGGGCTACGAAGCCCCGGTCATGCTGGCTTACTCCGCCCGCAACCGCTCTGCCTCCATCCGTATCCCGGTTGTGCCGAGCCCGAAAGCCCGTCGCATCGAGGTTCGCTTCCCGGATCCAGCTGCCAACCCCTACCTGGCCTTCGCCGCTCAGCTGATGGCCGGTCTGGACGGTATCATCAACAAGATCCATCCGGGCGATGCCATGGACAAGAACTTGTATGACCTGCCGCCGGAAGAAGCAGCTGAAGTGCCGACCGTTGCCGGCTCCCTGGACGAAGCCCTGTCTGCACTGGACGCAGATCGCGAGTTCCTGACCCGTGGTGGCGTGTTCAGCGATGACTTCATCAACTCCTACCTGGAGCTGAAACAGCATGATGTGGATCGTGTTCGCATGACCCCGCACCCGCTGGAGTTCGAGCTGTATTACTCCGTCTAAGACGAGCAGCCTGTCTCAAATGAAAAACCCGCCATCTGGCGGGTTTTTTATCTAAGGGACTGAAATATCATGATCCTGTCTGCCAGACCGGTGCAACCGCCGGTCAGTCGACCGATATCATGGCCCCACAGCCGACAATCGGTCCGACCGTTTTTTCTCTGATAGGATTAAGCAGAACCCCGTCAAGGAGAGATGGATGAAAACAGTACACCCGACATGGATGCTGGGCCTCTTGCTGATGCTGGCCGGCACGGCCCAAGCGGCCAAGGTCTTCTCCTGGGTCGATGCCAACGGCATCACCCACTACACGGACGCTCCTCCCCCCGGCAAGAATGCCAAGGAGCTGGATCTGCGCGTCTCCCCCCTCATCGGCACCTCCCCCCACTCGGTCCAGGTCGACAACTTCAACAGCCTGACCGGGGCCGATGCCAAGAAGGCACAAGAAAACATCAAGCCGACCATAGAGCTGCTCTCACCCGAACCGGGCAGCACCTTGCGTGACAACACGGGCAACATCGTCTTCCAGGGCCAGATTCATCCCCAGGCGCCGGTGCAATACGATGTGCGCCTGATCCTGAACGGCAAGGCCGTTCCCCTGGTCCACAACAGCCTGGCCATCCGGGTCGAAAACCTGGATCGCGGTGCCCATGAGGCGCAGCTCGAACTGCTCGCCAAAGACGGTACGATCCTTGCTAAATCCAAACCATCCACCTTCTACCTGCACAGAACGACGGCGGATCAGGCTCCCAAACCCACCCCCAAGACCAATTAGGGGTGATGTGATGCACCGATGCGGGTAGACTCAATGCACCATATCGGTGCATAACAGGTGTGAAGCACCGTTTTAGGGAGAAACCTGTGCCAACCCGCTTGGACCACGCCAAGACACTCTTGGACAATCTGCTGACCGCCGTCATCCTGATGGATGAGCGGCTCTGCATTCAATTCGTCAATCCGGCGGCTGAGCAGCTGCTCTCTCTCAGCGAGCGGCGCCTGATCGGCATAGAGCTGCCCTATCTGCTCGAACACATCTCCCTCGACCTGCAACGCTTCAAGCAGTGCCTCATTTCAGGGCAGGGGTTCACCGACAGCGAAGTTACCCTGGTGGTGGAAGGGGAGCCCAGACTGGTGGAGATCAGCGTCAGCCCCATGGCTGACAGCCAGTTCAACAGCGAGCAACGGCTGATGGTGGTGGAGCTGCGCAAGATCGATCAGCAGAAGAAGATAAGCCAGGAGCTGCAGCAGCATGCCCAGCAGCAGGCCGCCAAGGAGCTGGTGCGCGGCCTGGCCCACGAGATCAAAAACCCCCTCGGCGGGCTGCGCGGCGCGGCCCAGTTGCTGCAAAAGGAGCTGCCGGACCCGGCGCTGCGGGAATACACAGGCATCATCATAGAGCAGGCCGACAGGTTGAGGGTGCTGGTCGATCGCCTGCTCGGCCCCCAGCGGCCGGGCCGCCACCAGATGCACAACGTCCACTCGGTGCTGGAGCAGGTGCGCCGCCTGGTGGATCTGGAGCTGCCGCCCCAGATCCGGATCGAGCGGGACTACGACCCCAGCATTCCGGAGTTCGAGATGGAGCCGGATCAGCTGCAGCAGGCCTTCCTCAACATAGTGCGCAACGCCGCCGAAGCCCTGGGGGAGCAGACCGGGCTCATCCGCATCAAGACTCGCACCGCCTTCCAGATCACCATCCACGGCCAGCGCTACCGGCTGGCGGCCGAGATCAAGATCATCGACAACGGCCCGGGCATCCCCGACGCCATCCGCGACACCCTCTTCTACCCCATGATCACCGGCAAGGAGGGGGGCACGGGGCTGGGGCTCTCCATCGCCCAGAACCTGATCGATCAGCACAAGGGGCGCATCGACTGCATCAGCTGGCCGGGCCACACCGAATTCACCATCTATCTACCGCTTCGTAAATAAGGGAACCTCATGACAGCAAAAGTGTGGATCGTCGATGACGACAGCTCCATCCGGTGGGTCCTGGAGCGCACCCTTGGCAGCGAAGGTTTCGACTGCGAGAGCTTTGCCGACGGCGAGGCCCTGCTGAGCTCCCTGGAGATCCGCTCGCCGGACGTGATCCTGTCCGATATCCGCATGCCGGGCATCGACGGCCTCAGCCTGCTGGAGCAGATCCACCGCCGTCAGGCGGACCTGCCCATCATCATCATGACCGCCCACTCGGATCTCGACAGCGCGGTCAACGCCTACCAGCGCGGCGCCTTCGAATACCTGCCAAAACCGTTCGACATCGATGAGGCGGTCAGCCTGGTACGCCGGGCCGAGAATCACCTGAAAGAGCAGCGCACCAAGCGCAAGGCGCGCCAGCAGGAGCCCGGCAACAGCCCGGAGATCATCGGCGAGGCCCCGGCCATGCAGGAGGTGTTCCGCGCCATCGGCCGACTGTCGCGCTCCAGCATCTCTGTGCTCATCAACGGCCAGAGCGGCACCGGCAAGGAGCTGGTCGCTCACGCCCTGCACAAGCACAGCCCGCGCTCCCACAAGAACTTCATCGCCCTCAACATGGCGGCCATTCCGAAAGATCTCATCGAATCCGAGTTGTTCGGCCATGAGAAGGGGGCCTTCACCGGTGCCAACAACATACGCCACGGCCGCTTCGAGCAGGCCGACGGCGGCACCCTGTTTCTGGACGAAATCGGGGACATGCCCCTCGAGGTACAGACCCGGCTGCTGCGGGTACTGGCGGATGGCCAGTTCTACCGGGTCGGCGGCCATCAGCCGGTGCAGGTGGATGTGCGGATCATCGCCGCCACCCACCAGAATCTGGAGAAGCGGGTCGCAGACGGCGAGTTTCGGGAAGACTTGTTCCACCGTCTCAACGTCATCCGCATCCATATTCCGGCCCTCAAGGAGCGCCGCGAAGATATCCCCCAGCTCGCCCAGCACTTCCTGCTGCGCGCCGCCAAGGAGCTGAATGTGGAGGCCAAGAGCCTGCACCCGGACACCCAGGCCTATGTCAGCCGCCTGCCCTGGCCGGGCAACGTGCGCCAGCTGGAGAACGTCTGCCGCTGGCTGACGGTGATGGCCTCGGGCCAGGAGGTGCTGGTGAGCGATCTGCCGCCGGAGCTGCTGACCCCCATCACCAGCACGGCGGAGCCGGGCCAACCCGCCCTCACCGGCGGTTGGCAGCAGCAGTTGCAGGACTGGGTCGCCGCCAAGCTGGCGCTGGGGGAGACCGACATCCTGGCCGATGCCCTGCCCCAGTTCGAGCGGATCATGCTGGAAACCGCGCTGGAGCACACCCGTGGCCACAAGCAGGAGGCCGCCCGCCTGCTCGGTTGGGGCCGCAATACTCTGACCCGTAAACTCAAGGAACTCGACATTCCCTGAGCCTTTGGGAAAAACGATTCCCATCACGCCTTGACGAATCCCTGGCCAATCAGACCCCGTTTGCTCGCAAACGGGGTATCTTTTTCAGGAGTCCCGCCTAGAATGGCAGGCTTTCCAACCCGACTCGCAGAAGGCGCCACCATGATTGACAGATCCCTCCCCCTGACCGACCTGCACCGCCATCTGGACGGCAACATCCGTCCCCAGACCATTCTCGAGCTGGGTCGTTTGCACAACATCCAACTGCCCGCCGATGAGCTGGAGGCGCTGCGCCCCCACGTGCAGATCGTCGAGAACGAGCCGAGTCTGGTCGCCTTCCTGAAGAAGCTGGACTGGGGCGTGGCCGTGCTGGCCGATTACGATGCCTGCCGCCGGGTCGCCTACGAGAACGTGGAAGATCTGCTGCGCGCCGGCATCGACTACGCCGAGCTGCGCTTCAGCCCGGCCTACATGGCCATGGCCCACAAGCTGCACCCGCAGGGCGTGGTGGAGGCCATCATAGACGGCGTGGCCGCCGGCAGCCGTGATTTTGGCATCAAGACCAACCTCATCGGCATCATGAGCCGCACCTTCGGTACCGAGCAGTGCCGGGTCGAACTGGATGCCTGCCTGGCTCACCGGGATCGCCTGGTCGCCATCGATCTGGCCGGTGACGAGCTGGGCTTCCCCGGCGAGCTGTTCACCAGCCACTTCCGACGCGTGCGGGATGCGGGCATGCGGGTCAGCGTCCACGCCGGCGAGGCGGCGGGCCCGGAGAGCATGTGGCAGGCCATCCGCGATCTGGGGGCCGAGCGTATCGGTCACGGCGTCAAGGCGATCCAGGATCCAGCCCTGATGGCCTACCTGGCGGAGCACCGCATCGGCATCGAGTCCTGCCTCACCTCCAACCTGCAGACCACCACGGTGGCGAGCCTGACCGAGCACCCGATCCGCCAGTTCCTGGCCGCCGGTGTACTGGCCTGCCTCAACACAGATGACCCTGCTGTGGAAGGCATAGATCTGCCATACGAATACGAGGTCGCAGCCCCTGCCGCCGGCATGAGTGCGGATGAAATCCGCACCGCACAGCGTAATGGTCTGACGCTGGCCTTCCTGAGCGAGGCCGAGAAGGCCGAACTGAGCGCCCGCGCCGCCAGCCGTCAGGGCTAATCGCCATCTCACCCCCAATAAAAAAACCGCCTCTCGGCGGTTTTTTTATTCTTCCCAACCGGCGGTCAGATCACCCGGGAGAACTGCTGCTGACGCGCCTTGTTGCGCAGGTAGACGTCGAAGCACATGCAGATGTTGCGAATGAGCAGCTGACCGGTGGAGACCACCTCCAGCCCCTCGTCCGTCATGCGCACCAGACCATCGTCCACAAAGGTCTGCAACAGCTTGAGATCCTCGGCGAAGTACTCCTTGAACACCAGGCCGTGGGCCTGCTCGACGGCGGCGAAGTTCAGGGAGAAGTCGCAGATGAGGCGCTTGATCACCTCGCGGCGGATCAGGTCATCCTGATTGAGGGAGCACCCCTTCCACTGGGCATGGCCCAGCTCGTCCACCTGGGCGTAATAGGCCTTCAGATCCTTCTGGTTCTGGGAGTAGGCGTCGCCGATCATGCTGATGGAGGAGACGCCGAGGCCCAGCAGATCGCAATCCCCCTGGGTGGTGTAGCCCTGGAAGTTGCGGTGCAGCTTGCCTTCACGCTGGGCCACCGCCAGCTCGTCATCGGGCTTGGCGAAGTGATCCATGCCGATGAACTGGTAGCCCTGGCCGGTGAGGAAGGCGATGGTGTCCTGCAGCATGGCCAGCTTCTCCCGGGGCGCCGGCATGTCCGCCTCCTTCAACTTGTGCTGGGCGGCGAAGCGGCTCGGCAGGTGGGCATAGTTGAAGATGGAGAGGCGAGCCGGATCCGTTTTGAGCACCTCTTCCAGGGTGTGATGGAAGCTGTCGCGGTTCTGGTGGGGCAGGCCGTAAATCAGATCGAGATTGGTGGAGCGGAAACCGAGCGCGCGGGCACGCTCCAGCATGGCGCGGATGAAGTCGTTATCCTGCTCGCGATTGACCGCGACCTGGACCGCCTTGTTGAAGTCCTGCACGCCGAGGCTGATGCGGTTGAAACCCACTTCCCGCAGCACATCCAGCATGGAGAGCTCGATCTCCCGTGGATCCACTTCGATGCTGATCTCCCCTTCCTCGGCAAACTGGAAGTGCTCCCGCAGCATGGCCATCAGGCGCCGGGTCTGGGCTTCATTCAGGTAAGTTGGCGTGCCGCCACCCCAGTGCAGCTGGGTCACCAGCCGGTGTTTGAACAGCGGGGCCTGGGCCTTGATCTCCTGCTCGAGGAAGTCGAGGTATTGATCGGCCTTGTGCTGGTGACGGGTGATCACCTTGTTGCAGCCGCAGTAGTAGCAGAGCTTGTGGCAGAAAGGGATGTGCACGTAGAGCGACAGGTTGCGAGCCGGGTACTGGCCGGCGGCGTGGACGAAGTCCGGGTAACCGAACTGTTCGTTGAACTCCAGCGCGGTGGGATAGGAGGTATAACGCGGGCCGCTGTAGTTGTATTTCTCGATCAGGGCCTGGTCCCACACAATCTGTTCTACTTGCACGCTTGCTTCCTCTTTCTTTTTTATCAACGGCTTAACTGAAAGTCCTTCAGCTGGGCGACATCCTTGAGGATCTGCGCCTCCAGCTCGACTTCGTAGCCGCTGCGCTCGAGATCCATCTTCATCACTTCATTGCGCTTGAGCGCCCGTCTCGCCTCGTGCGTCGGCATCTCCTTCAGCTTCTCATAGAGGCCGTACAGACCGGGAAACTCGCTGGCAAACGGACGCCCTCCCTTGATCTGCAGGGCATCCAGCAGATTGGTCAGGCGAATGGCCCCTTCCGAGTAGTCACACTGGCCATCTCGCACCGCATGGGCGATCACCCTGACGCTGTCGAGGATGCGCTCGTTGCGGGCGGCGATGGCCTGTTGCTGCAGCTGCTGCTGACGCCGGAGACGAGCCAGCAGGGTGCCGGCGTAGACCGCCAGCCCCAGCAAGACAAGGCCACCCAACAGGGCGGCCAACATCCATCCACTCATCACTTCTTCTTCGGCTCTGGCTTGGGCTCGGGTTGGTAGTCAACCTGGCTGAAGCGCTCCCACAGCTCCTCTTCGGAGGCGGGCTGGCTCGGCTCGTCGAAGTCGACCTCATCGAAGTCGCCATCGTCGTCTTCATCAGTGTCTATGATGCCGAGCTCGTCCATCAGCTCCTGATAGCGATCGACGCGCTGATCGACCCAGGCCTGCTCGGCCGCTTCCAGCGTCTCGCCGGCGTCCAGACGATCCAGCAGATCGTTCAGGCGATCATCGTTCTCGATGGAGGCAAGCTCCTGCTCCGGTGTCATCACCAACTTCTTCTCTTTCACCAGCTTGGGAGTGGCCGACTTGGTCTTCTTCTCTTCCACGACCAGCACGACCGGCTTGCGGGAACCGATGCGCGGATCCTTGGGCTGCTTGTTGCCGCTGTTATGAGACTGCTCGACCTGCTGGCGGGAGCCAGCCTTCAAGCCCTTGCGCTTGGCGGCGCGTTTGCGCTCACGACCTTCCAGGGCACTGGCATCTGATTCTTTGCGCTTGCCGGTAGGCTTGCGGGTGGGTTGTTTGGCCGACATGAATGACTCCGACAAATAACTGGATTGAAGCCCGTACCCGGCATGATTTCGTTCGGGGAAAATGCGAAGGCGGGAACAGAAAATCGGGAACAAGAGTGGGATCTCGCACCAATTCGGCCATATTGGGCCGCTGAACACCGCAGGATCGGCATCCTCTGGGCATGTTGCTGGTATTTTGACACAGAATGGCTGGGCGGGATAATCACCCAATGGAAAAAAGGCAGCCGAAGCTGCCTTTATATGTCTATGCGAGTCCCATTCCCTGGTTGCAAAACGCCTTGTCCCTGGGCGTACTTCTGCGCATCGTGTTGTGGGGTCTTCCTGACCCTTATGGTCGTTCCTGAATGTGCGTGTGCTTGCCTGACCCGTCTCGATGACATCCTGCCATCCATCCGGGGTGGTTGCCTCCCGCAGCCTCGCCCATCCCGAGCGATCACCATCCTGGTCTTGTATCCCGTGCTCATCACAGCGTGCCGAGCCGACTTCCTGTCCAACCCGATGGGACTTGCGCTCTCGGGTCACTCCATGAACCCACTGTAGCAAGTTGGCAGAATGGCTCAATCCACTCAGAATGTTTTCAAACGAAGATAAATTGCCGGCTCGTATTTAACATATTGAAAGTTATAGCTTCCATAATGAAAGCTGCGGCTCGTTTCAGCCCGGACCAGATTGGGAAATGGAAGATCTCTTACAACAACGCGGGCCATTTATGGTAAATGGTGTTTAAAGCCAAAAATAAACGGGGAACAATCTAGTTCCCCGTTAGTTTCAACAAGATAGCTTTCAGGTGTGATCAGTGCAGACCGGCGACATATTTGGACAGCGCCTCGATATCCTGATCCGTCAGCTTCTTGGCCACGTCCCGCATCATGCCATTGGGGTCATTTTCACGGGCCGCCGTGCGGAAGGCGATCAGTTGCGCCTTGATATAGGCGGGATGCTGTCCAGACAGGTTAGGATACTTGGCCTGTTCAACCCCGGAACCGCGCGGCCCATGGCAGGCGGTGCAGGCAGCCAGACCGCGGCTCATGTCGCCACCCATGTAGAGCGCCTTGCCGGCGGCAACGACCTCATCGGGGACCGCGATCGGGGTGACTTTCTGGCTGGAGAAATAGGCGGCCAGATCGTCCATGTCCTGATCGGACAGGGGCAGAGCCATGGGTCCCATGATGGGTGCGACTCGACCGGTTTGGCCAGAAGCTGCAGCCTTCAGTTCAACTAATTGTTTTTTGATATATGATGCGTGCTGACCAGCAATCTTGGGATACATGTCGATTGGGCTGTTACCGTCCGGTCCATGACAAGCCGCACACACGGCAGCCTTGGTTTGTCCCGCAGCGGCATCGCCCTTGGCTTGTGCCATCCCAGTTACGCCAACCATCAAAGCAAGTGTAATGACTAGGTTCTTCATGGCGTTCCAACTTTCTCGTTATTAGACTTCCAGATCCCATGCCGCCGAAGGCATGTTAAAATAAACGCGTTTAAGCGACGCCATTTTACACGATTTCACAAAAAAGTAACTCTATAACCCTCTATCTCTATGGGGAATTTACGTTGGATACACAAACTCTGAATTTCAATAAGGTGCATTTTGTGACCAGCGCACCCGACATCCGCCACCTGCCAAATGATGGGGGTGTCGAGATTGCGTTTGCCGGTCGTTCCAACGCCGGTAAGTCATCTGCATTGAATACCTTAACCAAGCACAAGAACCTGGCACGGACCAGTAAGACCCCGGGTCGTACTCAGCTGATCAACCTGTTCGAGCTGGAGCCGGGCAAGCGTCTGGTGGATCTGCCGGGCTACGGTTATGCCCAGGTCCCGCTGGAAATGAAGCTCAAGTGGCAAAAGTCACTGGCAGAATATCTGCAGCGCCGTGAGTCCTTGAAAGGTCTGGTGATCCTGATGGACATCCGCCATCCGCTCAAAGAGACCGACATGAACATGCTGGAGTGGAGCGCGCACCGCGAGCTGCCGGTCATGCTGCTGTTGACCAAGGCCGACAAGCTGAGCCCGGGCCCGCGCAACAACCAGGTGATCAAGGTACGCCAGGCCGTGGCCGAGCTGGGTCCGCAGATCCAGGTGGAAGCCTTCTCCTCCCTCAACAATATCGGCGTCGAGAAACTGGCTCAAACCCTGACCGGCTGGTACCAGTCCAATATCGACACCCTTCCTGTACTCGACACTGACGAAGAGAACCAAGCCGAGGAGTGAGGCACTCCTCTCCTTGCTGCAATGAGCGGAGTTGGCCCTCCGCTGATTGGAGCACTTTCAATTCCCCTCCCCGCACAAGCCCATCTCCGCCGCCCACAACAAGTCACCACCTCAGTCATAAAGCCCTCTAAATCAGATTGATATCCACTTTAGATGCTTGATGAATTAACTTTTGCTCACTCTGACACCGTTTTCATCATTTCGGTGAGAGAGATCAGAATCAGGGCGATTTAAGAACATTTTTGAAAGTTTATTACGGAAATAACAGAAGGCGGGACAAAAATGAGGCCAGTACGCGATCTGCGAACCGGCCTGAAGCAATGAGTTCAAAAAATTGGGAAAAAGCTAATTCTCGAGAACAAAGACGATTGGTTTTCCTCAAGAAACACCCTCATTCTAACAAAAACGCGATCACATTAAAGCATTTACTCTAAACGAAACGCATAAAAAAACGCCCCGACGATGACTCATCGGGGCTGCTATTCAGCCACATTCAATTACGTGAAATAAAAGGTCTGAAAGATAGAACATCTTACCTCTGTACCCTACGCAGACAACTGTACAGCAAAGCAGCAAAAAGTGAAAGTAATTTATGTAATTTAGTTTCACGAAAAATGGATTACGTAAATTACTTTATTTTTCATATAGATAAAAAAATCCCCAGTACGAAGACCGGGGAGTTATAAAGGTGACTAGCTAGCACTTCCTCAACTATCTAGTTAGTCAGCACGATTTAGCACAAGTTCCGTCGCATTAGAAAAAAACTTATAAGATTTGTGTGATAACACCGGGATTGAATCTAACTTGTTGTAACTAATGGATTTAATGTGAATGTCATCACACAAGAAAAAACCTGACAGCGACATCCCCCGCATAAGGAACAGAGGTTGAGGCTGGCTCGGCCAAAGTCATCGCTCCGGGAGGAGGGATGTCAGCATCATTTTTACCGAGAGGAGACGCCTGGCCTCGCCAGAATGGCTAGGAAGGGCCGGAGCAGGCTCTCGCCCTTTCTCCGGCAAAACCGCTAGTTCAAGAGAGAGGAAACGGGATCACAGGATCCCCAGGTTCCGCTTCAGCTCTCGCAGCACCTGCTTGGTGCCAGGGCGAATGCCGCGCCATACGGTGAAGGCCTCCGCCGCCTGCTCCACCAGCATGCCGAGCCCATCCATGGTCTGCCGGGCTCCCTGCTGCTTTGCCCACAGGATGAAGGGGGTATCCGCCGCACCGTACATCATGTCGTAGATGGCGATATCGACGTGGATCAGGGTTGGCGCCAGGGGAGGCAGATCCCCCTGCAGGCTGGCGGAGGTGGAGTTGATGATGAGATCGAACGGCCCTTGCAACGCCTCATAGCCTTGCGCCCGCACGGGGCCGAGATCCTGAAACTCGGAGGCCAGTTGCCCGGCCTTGGCCTGAGTGCGGTTGGCAATCACCAGCTCGCTCGGCCTCTCGGCCAGCAGAGGTGCCAGACAGCCCCTTGCGGCACCGCCAGCTCCGAGCAGCAGGATGCGGCCGCCCGTCAGCGTGACTCCATGGGCCTTGAGATCGGCCACCAGGCCGGCGCCATCGGTATTGTCGCCGAGCAGCACGCCGTCGTCGGTCAGCTTGATGGTATTGACCGCACCTGCCCGCTTGGCCCTTGGGCTAAGTCGATCGACGAGGGCGAAGGCCTGCTCCTTGAAGGGCACTGTCACGTTGCACCCCTTGCCCCCTTCGGCGAAGAAGGTCTGTAGCGCCTCGGCGAACCCATCGGCGGCGGGCTCTGCCAGGCCATATTCCAGCGCCTGCTGGGTCTGTCTGGCAAACAGGGTGTGAATGAAGGGGGATTTGCTGTGGCGCACCGGGTGGCCAAAAACCAGATAACGATCCATCGAAGGGTTCCATCAGAAGGCAATCATCCGATTTAACGGGTTTTCCTCCCGGGGAACAAGCCGAAAATCCGCAACAAGAAGGGGCCGACGAGGGCCCCTTTGCCTCACAACCAGTCTCTGGGGGTGAGGTAATCGCGGTAGAGGGATGACTCCGGGCTGCCCGGCTCGGGTTGCCAGTCATATTCCCAGCGTGCCAGCGGAGGCATGGACATCAGGATGGATTCGGTGCGCCCGCCGGTCTGCAAGCCGAACAAGGTGCCCCTGTCGTAGACCAGGTTGAACTCCACATAGCGACCGCGGCGATAGAGCTGGAACGCCCGCTCCCTCTCACCATAGGGCAGCGCCTTGCGACGCGCGATGATGGGTAAATACGCATCCAGGTAGCCATTGCCGACCGCCTGCATAAAGGCGAAGCACTCCTCGAACGGCCAGCGATTCAGATCGTCGAAGAAGAGACCGCCGACGCCGCGGGTCTCGTTCCTGTGCTTCAAGAAGAAGTAGCGATCGCACCAAGCCTTGAACTCGGGATAGATCTTCTGGCCAAACGGTTGGCATAGCGCGTGGGACACTGTATGCCAGTGCTGCACATCCTCGGCGAACGGATAGAAAGGTGTCAGATCGAAGCCGCCCCCAAACCACCAGATGGGATCTTCTCCCTCTTTTTCGGCGATGAAGAAGCGAACGTTGGCGTGGCTGGTCGGCACATAGGGATTGTGGGGGTGGATCACCAAGGAGACCCCCATGGCCTCGAACGTGCGCCCCGCCAGCTCAGGGCGATGGGCAGTCGCCGAGGCGGGCATAGCATCGCCATACACATGGGAGAAGTTGACCCCTCCCTGCTCGATCACGGCCCCCTGGCGCAGCACCCGGGTGCGGCCACCACCGCCGCCGTCACGGGTCCAGGCATCTTCCACGAAGCACCCTTCCCCATCCGCCTGCTCCAGCGCATGGCAGATGTCGTCCTGCAACTGCAGCAGGAAGGCCTTGATCCGGGTCACGTCCGGTTTGCTCATCTCGTCTCCAGTCAGGCCGGGTTCATGCCCTGCCCGTTTTATTATGGTGCCATGGCCAGGGCCATGGGCCGTCATTGACGGGAATATGCCCCTCAGGAGGGGCGTATGATGGCGCCAGTTCTGGCGTCCTTGATCTCGGACGGGTTCGCCTGTCCCCCGACCTCACCCGGCAGGATATACGCCAGCATCCGGGCCAGTTGGACCCCTATCTCGGTTGTGCTGCGAGCCGGCTCTTCACCAGTCAGGTTGGCACTGGTGGAGACCAGCGGCTTGCCGTAGGCACGGCACAGGGCCTGCACCTGGGGATGACCGCTCACTCGCACCGCCAGGGTATCGAAACGCCCCGTCAGCCAGGTCGGCGTGGTGGCCCGCGCCGGCATGATCCAGGTGAAGGGACCCGGCCAGCTCGCTTGCACCCGCGCCAGCTGCTCGGCGCTGAGCTGATCCAGATCGATGTAGTCCTGCAGCTGCGCGATGTCGGCGGCGATCAGGATCAAGCCCTTCTCCACCGGTCGCTGCTTGATGGTCAGCAGGCGCTGTACCGCCGCTTCCGAGTCGGGATCGCAACCCAGGCCAAACACGGCCTCGGTCGCATAGGCGATCACCCCATCCGCACGGAGGGCGGCAACCGCTTGTTCAAATTCGTTTGGCATAGAAAATGTGGCAGACAGGCTGCGACCTCGTCACTGGTTTAGGCGGGTTCATCAAAACCGTCGTCCGGGCTCTGCCCCATGGGACAGCCCGACGCCAGCCGGGAGCGGATTCCCCCGAGATGTTTCAATTTGGTTACGGCGGCCGGATTATACCTGCTCACTCTGATGGCCGCATTTCTTTTGCGGACAGATCCAGCTCAGATGTCCCCTGACCTTCTTCTCCACCATGATGCCCCAGCCACATTGCGGGCAAGGCATGGGGATCGGCTTGTCATTCACCACATATTTACACTGGGGGTAACCCTCGCAGGAGTAAAACTGCTTCCCATAGCGGGAGGTGCGGCTCACCAGATGGTTCTTGCCACACGCGGGGCAGAGGATCTGGGTGTCATCGCTCTCCTGCAGGGATTCGATGTGCTGACAGGCCGGGTATTGGGTACAGCCGACGAACAGACCGTAGCGCCCCTTCTTGATAGCCAACGGCTGGCCGCAATCCGGGCAGGCCGATCCTTCCAACACTTTTTCGATGTCGCGGCCGGAGGGGGTGAGGGAGCGGATATAGTCGCAGGCGGGGTAGGCGGAGCAGCCGAGGAAGGGGCCATGCTTGCCCTGACGGATCACCAGCTCGGCGCCACACTGCGGGCAGGGCTCTCGCTCGAACGCAGGCTCGTGGGCAGAAAACAGGTGATGATCGATCTTTGACATGGGCCGCGCCTTGAAATCCAGATGGTCTGAATTCTACCAGCGCGGCGCCGGGCTGTCAGTGGATGACGCCGTCTGACTCATCAAACACCAGCTCTTCCATCTGCTGGTAGGCATTTTCACTGCCTGGTACGTTAAACAGCACCATCATGACTACCCATTTGAGGTCATCCAGCTCGATATCCGGTTTGTCCAGTTCGAGCAGGCGCTCGATACAGATCTCGCGGGTCTCGGCGTTCAGCACCTGGGCCTGTTCCAGGAACAGCAGGAAGCCACGACATTCGGTACTCAGGCGTGCCAACTCTTGCGGGGCATAGATCCGCATCGAGCCTTGCGCGCTGGCGGTGACATACACCTCCCGCTCGCTGTCGTGCAGATTGGCCAGCCGCTCCAGCCAGTTGAGCGCCTTCTCGATCTCGTCCGGGTTGAAACCGGCCCGGCTCAGTTCGTCGGTGAGTTCATCCTGCTCGACCATCACATCTGCATCGCTGTGGATGTAGGTCTCGAAAAGGTACATCAATACATCAAACATGATTCGCCCTCCTCGTTCTGACGTATCCACCGGCTACCGCCATCACTGCACCGGCCAGCTCCAGCTCTACCAACCTGCCGAGAACCTGCTCGACAGGAAGCCGGGACCGTTCGGCAACGGTATCCACGCTCGTGGCTTCATAATCTACGTTATCCAACAAATCGGCATAAGGCAATTCGCTATTATGCGAAGGCTCGGGAGAGTGATGCACGGGCCGCGGCAGGGATGCCAACACAGGCAGTTCCTCCATCACATCCGCTGCGGTCAAGACCAGCTTGGCCCCCTGTTGCAGCAGTCGATTGCAGCCCGCGGCCTGGGCATTTTGCGGGGCACCGGGCACGGCAAACACCTCGCGGCCCTGCTCCAGTGCGTAACGGGCCGTGATGAGGGAGCCGCTCTGTTCGGCAGCCTCCACCACCAGGGTACCGAGCGACAGGCCGCTGATGATGCGATTGCGACGGGGGAAGTGTTCGGCCAGGGGTCCCTTGTCCGGCGTCAGCTCGGAGATAAGCAGACCACCACAGTCCAGGATCTGGTCGGCCAGGCCCTGATGACGCTTGGGGTAGAGACCGTCGAGCCCGGAACCCAGCACAGCCAGGGTCACGCCGCCCGCCGCCAACGCCTGCTGGTGACAGACCCCGTCGATACCGAGCGCCAGCCCGGAGGTGATCGCCAGCCCATGGGCCACCAACTCGCCACACAGGCGCGCCGCGTTGTCCTTGCCGGTATAGGTGGGATGGCGCGTGCCCACCATGGCCAGTTGCGGCAGCGCAAGGGCAGCGAGTGAGCCACGGCAATAGAGCAGCAAGGGGGCGGCGGGGATCTCTCGTAACAAGGTGGGATAAGACGGTGAATCCAGACTGATGAGATGATGATCCGGCCTGGCAGCCCAGTTCATCCCTCGTTCCACATCGGCTCCCGGCCGTCTGAGTTGCCGGATCTGGGCCTCAGCGAGACCCATCTTGCGCAACTGGCCGTCGTCACAGGCAAACAGGGCAGCGATGTCACCCCCGACCTGGGCCAGCAGACGCGAGGCGGTGACCGGACCTATGCCGTCCACCGCATCCAGGGTCAGCCAGAGTGCGAGTCGTTCCAGTGGCGGCGACACGTCAGAAGTTACTGACCTGATAACCCGAACCGACCGGCTCCCGACTCTGTAGGATGAGGCCGTAGCTCAGCTTGTCGTACACCTTGAACAGCATGACCCTGGCGACCGCCTCGCTCGGCAGGGTCGACTTGCCGGCGGAATAGAAGGCCTTGTCATAGACGGAGGCATACTCGCGATACGACACCTTGCCATTTCGGTCCACCAGCTCGGCGCCGGGGCGCTGGATATCCAGCACGTCGCCGGGGGAGACCAGATCCCGCAACCCCTTGTTGATGAGAACCACGTCAAACTTGCCGCCCCCACGGGCCTTGCTCGGCAACTCGACCACATAGCCAGGGCTGATGACAGGCGCTGCCTTGGGCATGAAGACAGCGGAGAGGCTCTCCTGCGCGGGCAAGGGGATGACCTTGTCCCCCTGATACACCTCACGCCGATTGTGGGTCAGCGTGACCCGGGTGCGGTTGTTGGCCAGTCGCTCCTCCGCCCGCACGGTGCCGACGAAGACCGCCTCCTGACCGAGCAGCTCCCCGGTTTTCTTGTCCTTGTAAATGACGCCAGGGTGATAGACACCGTAGTCCTGGCCCGGGGTCAATGAGCCGTGCACATCCTGCACATAGAGGGTGTCCCCTTCCAGCATGCCCACATGGCGCTCGTTGTTGCCGAGCACATAGGGCATCCCCTTGGCCTGCTGGCTGTCGGCCAGGATGTGATCCGTCTGCAGGAAGGGACCTATCTCGCTGAGCGGCAGGGTCGGTACCGGATTGGCCTTGTTCTCATAGCGATTCTTGGGGGACAGGTGAATGACCTGCTTGCCTCCCTGGCTGGCCTTGCCGAGGCGCGGCTCACCGTTGACCCAGCTCAGTTGCAGCACGTCGCCGGGATAAATCCAGTGCGGATTGGCAATCTGGGGATTGATGTTCCAGAGCCGTGGCCAGAGCCAGGGCTCGGCCAGGAACTGGCCCGAGATGTCCCAGAGGGTGTCTCCCTTCTGGACGACATAGTTGTCGGGATGACCGGCTTTCAACGTCAGCGGCGCCGCCAGGGCACCGCCAGCCAGAGTGACCGCCAGGCAGGCGAAGATGGTTTGCTTCAGATACATAACACTCCCTGTTATTTCTGCTCGCAAAGTGTTGCTGTTTTTTGTCGGCGTAAATGACTAGAATTACGTCAATATTGACTGCATTTATACGAAACTAAAGAAAAAACTATGGCCATTCTAGATGTATTGCGTTTCCCCGATGAACGTCTGCGTACTATCGCAGCCCCTGTCGAGACCATTACACCCGAGTTACAACAGATTGTAGATGATATGTTCGAAACCATGTACGCGGAGGAAGGCATAGGCCTGGCCGCGACTCAGGTCGACATCCATCAGCGCATCATAGTGATCGACGTCTCCGAAAACCGGGAAGAGCAGCTGGTGCTGATCAACCCGGAGATCCTGGAGCAATCCGGCAGCACTGGTATCGAAGAGGGTTGCCTCTCCGTCCCCGGCAGCCGCGCCCTGGTGCCCCGCGCCGAGTGGGTCAAGGTACGCGCGCAGGATCGCAACGGCCAGACCTTCGAGCTGGAAGCAGACGATCTGCTCGCTATCTGCATTCAGCATGAGATGGATCATCTGGTCGGCAAGCTGTTCGTGGATTACTTGTCCCCGCTCAAGCGCCAGCGCATTCGTCAGAAGCTGGAAAAGATGGCCCGTGAAGATCGCAAAGTCCTCTGAGGATCCGCCCCATTGAATAAGCTGAAACTGATTTTTGCCGGTACCCCCGACTTCGCCGCCCGTCACCTGGCGGCGTTGTTGTCTTCCGACCACGAGGTCGTCGCCGTTTACACTCAGCCCGACAAGCCGGCGGGCCGTGGCCAGAAGCTCACCGCCAGCCCGGTCAAGGAGTTGGCTCTCGCCCACGAGCTGCCTGTCTACCAGCCCGCCTCCCTGCGCAGCGAAGAGGCCCAGGCCGAGTTGGCGGCTTTGGGTGCCGATCTCATGGTGGTGGTGGCCTATGGCCTGATCCTGCCGAAAGTCGTGCTCGATACCCCGCGCCTCGGCTGCATCAACGTACACGGCTCCCTGCTGCCGCGCTGGCGCGGTGCCGCCCCCATCCAACGCTCCATCTGGGCGGGGGATAGCGAAACCGGCGTGACCATCATGCAGATGGACGTGGGGCTGGATACGGGCGCCATGATCCGCAAGGTCACTTGCCCCATCGCCAGCGATGAGACCTCCACCAGCCTGTATGACAAGCTGGCCGAGCTGGGTCCCCAGGCGCTGGTCGATACCCTGAACGCCATGGCCGCCGGTGAAGCAAGTGCGCAAGAGCAGGATGATGCCCTGGCGAACTACGCCCAGAAGCTCTCCAAGGAGGAGGCCCGCATCGACTGGTCCATGGATGCCGTCGCCATCGAGCGCTGCATCCGCGCCTTCAATCCCTGGCCCATCAGTTGGTTCGAAGTGGCCGAGCAGACCATCAAGGTGTGGCAGGCCGAGGTCATAGATCAGGATCAGGCTCAGCCGGCCGGCACCCTGCTCAAGGCTGACAAGCAGGGGATCGACGTCGCCACCGGCAAGGGCGTGCTGCGCCTGCTGGCCCTGCAACCGCCCGGCAAGAAGGCCATGTCCGCATCGGATCTGCTCAACTCTCGCCGCGACTGGTTTGTACCCGGCACGCAATTGAAATGAACCAAGCGGGGCCCGGGCCCCGACTTGCGCATCTAAGGTAACATTATGAAAACACGTGCACAGGCCGCTCTCGTTATTCAACAGGTGCTGGATCAGGGTCAATCCCTCTCTGCCGTTCTGCCTGCTGCCCAGGAGAAGGTAGCGCCTCGCGATCGCGCCCTCCTGCAAGAACTCTGCTACGGCACCCTGCGCTGGATGCCCCGCCTCGACGCTGCGGTGGGTGAGATGATGGACAAGCCGCTCAAGAACAAGAGCCGCATCTTCCACTATCTGATCCTGGTCGGTCTCTATCAGCTCATCTACACCCGCATTCCGGCTCACGCCGCGGTGGCCGAGACCGTCAACGCCGTCAAACTGCTCAAGGGCACCTCCTTGCGCGGCCTCATCAACGGCGTGCTGCGCAACTTCCAGCGCAGCGCCGAAGTCATACTGCTGCGCATCGATCGCGTTCCCAGCATCCGCCTCGGCCACCCCGAATGGCTCACCAAGCGCCTGCGCCAGGCCTATCCCGATGACTGGGAGTTCATCATGGAGGCCAACAACCAGCGCCCCCCCATGTGGATCCGCAACAACAGCCAGCGCCAGAGCCGCGAGCAGATGCTGGCGCGCATGGCCGAGGTTGGCATCAACGCGGTCGCCGGCGAAGAAGGGGACGACTGCATCCTGCTGGAACGTCCCTGCGACGTGACCAAGCTACCCGGCTTCGAAGTCGGTGACTGCTCGGTGCAGGACGGCGCCGCCCAACAGGCCGCCCGCCTGCTCGACCCGCAAGCCGGAGACTGGGTGCTGGATGCCTGCGCCGCCCCCGGTGGCAAGACGGCCCACCTGCTGGAACGCCAGCCTGGGCTCGCCGGTGTGGTCGCCGTCGATGCCGACGAACACCGCCTCACCCGGGTGCTGGAGAACCTGGATCGCATCGGCCTGAAAGCCCAGGTGATCCACGGGGATGCCAGCACCCCGGATCTGTGGTGGCCAGAGGGTCAGTTCGATCGCATCCTGCTGGACGCCCCCTGCTCCGCCACCGGCGTCATCCGTCGCCACCCTGACATCAAATGGCTTCGCCGGGATCAGGACATTCGCGAACTGGCCGAGCTGCAGCGCCGCATCCTCAATGCGCTCTGGGCCAAGCTCAAGAGCGGCGGCACCCTGCTCTACGCCACCTGTTCCGTGCTGCCGGAGGAGAACCGGGATCAGATCCGTGCCTTCCTGGCCGACACCCCGGATGCCCGCCTGGTGCCCCTGCACGAGCAGGACACCCCGGCCAATCCGGGTCGCCAGTTCCTGCCCGGCGAGGCGGAGATGGACGGTTTCTATTACGCCAAGCTGATCAAGCAGTAAGCGGCAGATGAGGGGTCGGGGCGCCGCATCGGGCGCCCCCGTTTCGAACCAACCTTGAGCAAGATTTCTCTATGAAAATCATCATTCTTGGCGCAGGTCAGGTCGGCGGCACCCTGGCGGAGAACCTCGCCGGCGAGAACAACGACATCACCATAGTCGACACCGACAGCGATCGGCTGCGCGAGCTGCAGGACAAGTTCGACCTGCGGGTGGTGAACGGCCACGGCGCCCACCCCAGGGTGCTGCGCGAAGCGGGCGCCCAGGATGCGGACATGCTGGTCGCGGTCACCAACAGCGACGAGACCAACATGATCGCCTGTCAGGTGGCTTACTCATTGTTCAACACCCCGAACAAGGTGGCGCGCATTCGCTCCCCCGCCTATCTGGTGGAGCGGGATCGCCTGTTCCTGCCGGAATCCGTGCCGGTGGATCACCTGATCGCCCCCGAACAGCTGGTGACCGACTATGTGCGTCGCCTCATCGAGTATCCGGGCGCCCTGCAGGTGGTGGATTTCGCCGGTGGCAAGGTGGGTCTGGTGGCGGTCAAGGCCTACTACGGCGGCCCTCTGGTGGGCAATGCGTTGTCCACCTTGCGGGATCACATGCCCAACATCGAGACCCGGGTCGCCGCTATCTTCCGCCAGGGCCGCTCCATCCGCCCGCAAGGCACCACCATCATAGAGGCGGATGACGAGGTGTTCTTCGTCGCCGCCGCTGGCCACATCCGTGCCGTGATGTCGGAGCTGCAGCGCCTCGAGAGCCCCTATCGCCGCATCATGATCGTCGGGGGCGGCAACATAGGGGCCGGCCTCGCCCGTCAGCTGGAGAAGCGTTACAGCGTCAAGCTTATCGAGCGCAACCAGAAGCGGGCGGAGCAGCTCTCCGAGGTGCTGGAGAACACCATCGTCTTCTGCGGCGACGCGGCGGATCAGGAGCTCTTGGCAGAGGAACACATCGATCAGATCGACGTCTTCATCGCGGTGACCAACGAGGACGAGGCCAACATCATGTCGGCCCTGCTCGCCAAGAAGATGGGCGCCAAGAAGACCATGGTGCTGATCCAGCGCGGTGCCTACGTGGATCTGGTGCAGGGCGGCTCCATCGACATCGCCATCTCGCCGCAGCAAGCCACCATCTCGGCCCTGCTGACCCATGTGCGCCGTGCCGACATCGCCAACGTCTACAGCCTGCGCCGTGGCGCGGCCGAGGCCATCGAGGCCATCGCCCACGGGGACGAGAACACCTCCAAGGTGGTCGGCAAGACTGTGGGTGAGCTCAAGCTGCCGCCGGGCACCACCATAGGCGCAGTGGTACGCGGTGACGAGGTGCTGATCGCCCACGACCGGACCCAGATCCAGCAGGACGACCACGTGGTCATGTTCCTGGTGGACAAGAAGTACATCCCGGAAGTGGAGCGCCTGTTCCAACCAAGTCCTTTCTTCCTCTAACCTGCCATGCGACAGGCGACAACAACCAGACCCGGACCGTTTTGCAGAGAAACGTCCGGGTCTTTTGTTAATCAACGACCAGGTTATCCTGCATGATCAAGCTGCGCCCCATCGTCTTCACCCTCGGCCTGGTGCTCTCCAAGCTGGCCCTCTTCATGTGGCTGCCCACCCTGCTGGCCCTGTTCAGCGGCTCAGAGGGCTTCGTCGAGTTTCTCAAGTCCGTGCTCATCACCCACGGCGCCGCCCTGCTCTGTCTGCACTATGGCCGCAAGGCAGAGTTTCACCTCGGGGTGCGGGAGATGTTCCTGCTCACCACCTCGGTCTGGGTGGTGGCCTGCATCTTCGGCGCCCTGCCCTTCGTCTTCATCACCCACATCAACTTCACCGACGCCTATTTCGAGACCATGTCCGGGGTCACCACCACGGGTTCCACCGTGCTGTCCGGCCTCGATGGCATGGCCCACAGCATACTGCTGTGGCGCTCCATCCTGCAGTGGCTCGGCGGGGTGGGGTTCATCGTGATGGCGGTGGCGGTGCTGCCCTACCTCAACGTGGGCGGCATGAAGCTGTTCCAGACCGAGAGCTCGGATTGGTCTGACAAGAGCGCGCCACGGGCCAAGACGGTGGCCAACAACATAGTGCAGGTCTATCTGGTGCTCTCCATGCTCTGCTTCCTCGCCTACTGGGTGAGCGGCATGACCCTGTTCGAGGCGGTCAACCACGCCATGACGACCCTCAGCACGGGCGGCTACTCCACCTCGGATCAGTCCATGTCCCACTTCTCCCACGAGGCGCACTGGGTCGGCACCCTGTTCATGTTCCTCGGCGGATTGCCGTTCCTGCTCTATGTGCAGGCCCTGTCGCGCCGTGACAACAGCCTGCTGCGGGACGCCCAGGTACAGGGCTTCTTCTGGTTGGTGGTCTGGGTGACGGTCGTGGTCACCTTCTATCTCTGGGTGCGGGACATCTACGGCTTTATGGATGCCCTGCGCATCAGCTGCTTCAACATAGTCTCGGTGCTGACCACCACGGGCTTTGGCCTGGGTGACTTCGGCGCCTGGGGGCCGCTCACCAGCATCATCTTCATCATACTGCTGGCCCTCGGCGCCTGCTCCGGCTCCACCGCTGGCGGGCTCAAGATCTTCCGGGTGCAGGTGGCTTTCTCCCTGTTCAAGAAGCAGATGCGCCAGCTGATGCACCCCTCCGCCGTCTTCCCGCAGAAGTACAACGGCCGGCCGGTGAACGACGCCATCATCCGCTCCCTCATCTCCTTCGTGTTGGCCTACTTCGCCGTCATCCTGTTCATCGCCGCCCTGCTTGCCGCCATCGGGCTGGATCCCCTGACTGCCATCTCCGGCTCCATCACGGCGGTGGCGAACGTGGGCCCGGGCATGGGCCCGGTCATAGGCCCCAGCACCAACTTCGCCGTGCTGCCGGAGTCGGCCAAGTGGATACTCTCCTTTGGCATGCTGCTGGGCCGCCTCGAGATCCTGACGGTGGCGGTGATCTTCTTCCCCTCGTTCTGGAAGCAGTGACACGGCGGGGCAGTCGGCCAATAACAAGAAGGGCAGCCCATGGGCTGCCCTTCTTCATGATGTGAGTTGCGCGGCGCTACTCGGCGGAGTCTTCCCGCTCCAGCGCCCGGTTGACCAGTGGCTCCGGCAGTGACTTGGTTACCTCCACCCCCAGCTCGCGGAAGCGTTCGGCCTGGGCGATCAGGTTGCCACGGCCGTTGACCAGCCGCCCCATCGCCTTGTCGTAGCTCTCCTGTGCCTTGTGCAGGCTGCCCCCCATCTGCTGCATCTCCTCCACGAATAGCCGCAGCTTCTCGTAGAGGCGACCAGCCCGCTCCGCTATCTGGCGCGAATTCTGGTTCTGGCGCTCGTAGCGCCACAGGTTCTCTATGGTGCGCAGGGCCACCATCAGGTTGGTGGGACTGACCAGCAGTATGTTGTGATCCAGCCCGTAGCGCACCAGGGAGGGATCCGCCTCCACCGCGGTCAGAAACGCGGGCTCCACCGCCACGAACATCAGCACATAGTCCAGGGTGCGCACCCCGGGCAGCTGCTGGTAATCCTTGCGGCCCAGCTCGCGGATGTGGTTGCGCACCGAGGCGACGTGCTCTTTCAATGCCACCGCCCTGGCCAGCTCGTCATCGCTGTTGTACCAGCGCTCGTAGGCGGTCAGCGACACCTTGGCATCTATGATGATGTCTTTGTCCTGGGGCAGGTGGACGATCACGTCCGGCTGGTAGCGCTTGTTCTTCTCCACCTCGATATTGACCTGGTTGTGGTACTCGTGGCCCTCCCGCAGGCCGCACTCGGAGAGGATCCGGGCCAGCACCACCTCCCCCCAGTTGCCCTGCTGCTTGCTGTCCCCTTTGAGGGCGCGGGTCAGGGCCGCCGCCTCTTCGGTCATGCGGGCATTGAGCTCGGCGAGGCGCTCCAGTTCGAATTTCAGGCTGTGGCGCTGGGCCGTCTCCTGGGCATGAGTCTCCCCCACCTGGCGACGGAACCCCTCCAGCTGCTCTTTTAGCGGCGTTAGCAGCAGATCCAGGCTGTTCTGGTTCAGTTCGCGGAAGTTGCCGGAGTTTTGCTCGAAGATGCGATTGGCGAGGTTCTCGAACTGCTGGCTGAGGCGAGCCTCTGCCTGCTGCTGCAGTTGCAGCTTCTCGGCACTGGCCAGACGCTCGCTGCGCAGGGTGGCCTCGGCGTCCTTGAGGCGAGCGGTGAGCTTGAGCAGCAGGGTCTGCTGCTGCTCCAGCTTCTGCTGGCCCAGCATCTTCTCGTCCTGCAACTCGTCAAACCTGTCCTGCAGCGCCTGATAACGCTCTTCCAGCAGCAGGCTCTGCTCGCGGGCACCGCGGCGCCCCACCAGCCAGCCGAGCCCGAGGGCGAGTAGCCCCGCCAGCAGCGCAGGCAGCCAGGCCGTCAGGCTGATCACCTGCGGCCTCGCTGGCGCAGGAAGAGTTCCAGGTAACGGTTCAGCAGCAGCCAGAGCAGCACATAGATGAGATAGGCCGCCAACACCACCCACTTGTGGCTGTTGACCCCGGTATCGAGCTCGGCGAATTCAATCTCCTTGATGTGGCAATAGGCCCACATCAGCAAGGGGAAGACATAGAGCAGGGAGGCACGCCAAAGAAATAACCACATGTGTATGTTCAACCACGCAAAAAGACCTGCCTAGCTTACACAAGGGCAACCCGGCTTGCGATCCTGGGGCGCTCTATTCTCTGGCTTGCTGGCGGGAATCTAGCTAAAATTAACCCCTATTGGGTAGTTGGGGTTGGCATGGCGCATATTTTCTGTCGTTGGTTGATGCAGGCATTGGGCAGTCCCGGCAAGCCGGCCGTGACCTGTCATGAGGCGCGCCCGCCCTGGGCCATCGAAGAGTCCCAGTTCCTCTCCCTGTGCAGCCGCTGCGGCGACTGCTTCCAGGCCTGTCCCAACGGCTTGCTCAAACCGGCGGATCGACCAGAGTACGACGGCACCCCCATCTCCGGCACACCTGTGCTGGATCTCGCCTGCGGCCAGTGCAGCTATTGCGGCAGCTGCGCCAGGGCCTGCCCCACCGGGGCGCTGGACCTGCAACTCGGTCGCCAGGTGCAGACCCGGGTGCGGATCGAGGCGAGCTGCCAAGCCCGCCAGGGCTTCTACTGCCTGTTGTGCGAGGATGCCTGCCCCCAGCAGGCGATCAAGGCCAGCAGCGACGGCATCAGCGTCAACATGGCGGCCTGCGATGGTTGCGGCGCCTGCGGCCTCGCCTGCCTGCACGGCGCCATCACCCTGATCCCCCAGCCCTGACGACGCCGGCAACGCACACACGATACTTCTTCGCGGCCCGACACCCTCAGCTCCACCCCCGACATGGATCCCAGACAGCAAAAAGGGCCCCGAGGGGCCCTTTCACCGTCACGACCCTCAGGCCATCGTCAGGATATTGTCCTGCTCTATGCCAAGCAGGTGGCATAAACGGGTGGGATCGCGCACCGCATCCGCGAGGGTGTACTCCCCCAGCACTTCCAGGAAGGCGTTCATGGCGCGGCGCAGAATGCCCTGGATGCGGCAGCCACCGGAGAGGCGGCAGTTTTCGCGCTTGCAGTCCACCGGGCAGAGCACGTGCTCCATGTCCATCACCACGTCCCGCAGGTTGATGGAGACGGCGGAGCGACCGAGCCGGATGCCACCATGCTTGCCACGCACCGTTTCGATATAACCCTTGATGCCGAGTTGATGCACTATCTTGACCACATGATTGCGGGAGATGGCGAAGGTGTCGGCCACCTCTGTGATGGTCGACAGGCGATCACCTGGCTGGATCGCCAGAAACGTCAGGGTACGCAGGGCGTAGTCGGTAAATCGTGTCAGTTGCATGGTCGCACTTGCCTCTTACTACAAGCCAGAAATCAGGACGACAACCGGTAGCCAAGCGGGGGAGATGACAGGGGCGCCTGCCCGGGATCCGCGTCGTTGGCCGAGTCGTGGAATGACAAGGTTAAGAGCAGCCCGGACGGGTGTCGACGAAGATGTACATAAATCGACACTTTCTTTGATTGATCGCAAACTTGCAGGCTCGGGGGGAGGTTTTGGCCACTTTTGGTGGCGAAGTCACCCTATCCGACAGGGCTGGATCCCATGGGGGACACGGCCGCGTTCAGCCGCTCAGTGAGGCTGCCTCAGCCAGTTCTTCAGGGCTTGTGAGGGGATGGAGCTCTCGGAGGCCACCGCGAAGGCGGCCCAGTCCACCGCACACTGCAGGGCATCCTTGATGGCCATGCCCCGGGCCAGCCCGTGAATGAGGCCACCGGCGAAGGCATCCCCCGCCCCCGTGGTATCCACCACCGAGACGGGACGGGCCGCCACCCGGATCTGCTCCTCGCCATGGAGCGCCACGGCCCCCGCCTTGCCCTCGGTCAGCACCAGCCATTCCAGCTGATCACCGGCGAGCTGGCGAGCGTGCAGCCAGGGATCGCCCACCTCGGCGAGATCCGAGCGAGAGGCCACCAGCACGTGGCAGGGACGACGAGCTTGGCCGCCCTTGGGATACTGGGCCACCACGAAGCTCTTGCCGAGCATCTGACGCATATAGCCCGTGATGGCGGTGCCGGGGTAGTTCACATAGAGGCAGTCGATCCCCTCCGTCGGCAAGTCCCCCGGCAGATCCGGGCGGCGTGGCCGCCGGAGTATGGTGCGCTCGCCGGTGGAGTCCACCAGGATCAGCAGTTCCCCCGTCTCACCACCGAAGCGCTCCACATGGGCGCAATCCAGGCCGTGGCTGGCCGCCTGCTCCAGCAGCCAGTCGCCGGTCTCATCCAGCCCGACCCGGGAGGCGATACTGACCTCGTGCCCCGCCCACACCAGACCTATGCCGGTGTTGGCGGCGCCGCCCCCGAGCCTGCGCCCCTGATCCAGGTACTGCAGCCGCGCCCCCGCCACCAGGGGTTCGGCCAGGGAGAGCACGTGATCACAGTTGAGATTGGCGAGCAGCAGGATGCGGGACATGGAAACCTCGACGGCAGCAAGGGCCCGATGGGCCCTGAATACACATCATCCGCGATCGGATGACGGGAGACGACTCAATAGACGGGCAACTCCACCCCTGCCAGCAGCTCGTCGATGCGGGCCTGGGTCGGCTGCTGCATGACGTTCTGGATCACCTCCTTGGTGAGGTGGGGGGAGAAGGAGCTGATGAAGTCATACATGTAGTTCTGCAGCAAGATGCTCTTGCTGAAGCAGATCTGGGCGGGGCAGGGCTCGAACAGGTGCTCCAGATTGATGGCCACCAGACCCGGCGCATCGTGATCGTTCGCCACCAGGGACGAGATGATGCCGATGCCAAAGCCCAGCTCCACGTAGCGCTTGATGACGCCCGCATCCATCACTGTCATGTAGTAATTGGGGCTGAGACCGGCGGCCTGGAACACCCGATCCTGCACCTGACGCCCGGTGGCGCCGCTCTCGTAGCTGAGGATGGGGAACTGGCAGAGCTGCTCCAGACTCGGCTTCTTGACCTTGGCCAGCGGGTGATCCTGAGGCACCACCAGGGAGAGGGTCCAGAGGTAAGCGGGCAGCGCGATCAGCTCCTTGTCGAAGCCTATCTCGTGGGCCACGATGGAAAAATCCGAGTAACCCTTGCTGATCTGCTCCTTGGTGGCCGACATCACGGGATGCAGGTGGAACGAGATCTTGGGGTACTTCTTGGTGAAATAGGTAACGCTTTTCGGCAGCAGGTAGCGCGCTATGGTGTGGGTGGTGTGGATGTTGAGCGTGCCCACGGTCGGGTCCAGGTACTCCCGGGAGATGGCCTTGATCTTGCCCTCTATGTTGAGCATGGCCTCGGCGCACTTGATGATCTCCTCCCCCACCGGGGTGATGCGATGCAGGTGCTTGCCACGGCGCTCGAAGATGCGCACCCCCAGCTCGCTCTCCAGCAAGCCGATCTGCTTGCTCACCCCAGGCTGACTGGTATAGAGCGCATCGGAAGCGACGGACACGTTGAGATTGTGGTCCCGCACCGCGATCAGATACTTCAACTGCTGTAGTTTCAAGTTTGCACCCTCACAGGCTGGCGCGGCTGCCGTCAGATGACGCTGATCAGAGGAACAAGGCCGCCACAAATGGCGGCCAGTGTATCATCCGAACTTGGCATATCACCGCTTGATCCTTCATTTTGCTACAAAATCTAGCATCTGCAGGGGGGATATGACAAACGTGCTTCAGCGCAATGAGGACTCGACCGGCAGTATGCCGAGGAACTGCAACAACCACTGCATCATGGTGGCCGAATCCACCTCCCCCTCGAGGGAGGAGAGGCTGCTCTGGTAATGGGCATCGGGCAACCTGTCCCGCCGCCGCTCGATCAGCGCCCGGTTGTACTCCACCGAAAACTCCGGGTGCCCCTGAATGGCGACTATGTGATCCCCCTGCAGGAACATGAAGTTCGGGCAGAAATCGTTGCCCGCCAGCAGAGTTGCCCCCGGTGGCAGCTGCTCCACCTGATCCTGATGACTCGCCAGGATCCGGATGGTTTCCAGCTCAGGCTGCATCCAAGGTTTCGCCGCCTGCATGGGATGGACCGAGACGCCGAGCCCCCAGCCCTTGGTGGACTTCATCACCTCCCCCCCCAAGGCCTGGGCGATCACCTGGTGACCGAAGCAGACCCCGGCCAGCTTGACGTTGGCGTCGTGGGCCTGACGGATCCAGTCGCGCAGCGCCAGGATCCAGGGCAGATCACTGTAGGCATCGTGGCGGGAACCGGTGATGAGCCAGGCATCGCACTCATTCAGATCGGCCGGCAGCTCGCCATCGAGGGCCGACCAGACTCGGTATTCCAGCGCCGGCGCCAGCGCCCGGAAGCCCTTGATAAACATCTCGGAGTAAACGGGGCCAAAACTTCCCACCAAATCGGGATCCAGCCGGTCACAATCGAGAATTCCCAGTCGCATCTGTCACTCCTTCACAGGGATAGCGGGGCACTCCGGCGGATCCCTCCGCCGGGCCATGCCTGGGCTAACTACTGCATGGTTGTCATTTCATGGTCGGCATGGAGAACTCGGCGCCGGCGCGCAGGCTCTGGGGCCAACGGGCGGTCACCGTCTTCATCCGGGTGTAGAAACGTACCCCGTCCGGCCCGTGCATGTTGAGCGGCCCGAAGATGGACCGCTTCCAGCCACCGAAGCTGTGAAACGCCATGGGCACCGGGATGGGTACGTTCACCCCTACCATACCGACCTGCACCCGCGTGGTGAAGTCCCTTGCGGTGTCGCCATCGCAGGTAAAGATGGCGGTGCCGTTGCCGTACTCGTGTTCGTTGATGAGCTTGAGCGCCGTTTCATAGTCCGGTGCCCGCACTATGGCCAGCACAGGGCCGAAGATCTCCTCCCGGTAGATGCGCATCTCGGGGCCCACCTTGTCGAACAGGCTGCCGCCGATAAAGTAGCCGTCCCCATGACTCACGCCACGGCCATCGACCACCAACGCAGCCCCCTCGGCCACCCCCTGATCCACGTAACCGCGCACCTTGGCCAGGTGCTCGCGGCTGATGAGCGGCCCCATCTCGTTCTCCGGGCTCGGGCCAAGGCCGGGTCCAACCCGCAGTTTCTCCACCAGCGGCGCCAGCTTCCCGACCAGGGCATCGGCGGTGTCATCGCCGACCACCAGGGCCACCGAGATCGCCATGCAGCGCTCACCGGCGGCGCCGTAAGCTGCCCCCATCAGGGCAGAGACCGCCTGATCGAGATCCGCATCCGGCATCACCAGCATGTGGTTCTTGGCGCCGCCGAGCGCCTGCACTCGCTTGCCGTGGGCGGAAGCGGTGGCATAGATGTATTGGGCTATGGGGGTGGAGCCGACGAAGGAGACCGCCTGTACCCGCGAGTCGGTCAGCAGCACGTCCACCACCTCCTTGTCGCCATTGACCACGTTCAGCACGCCATCCGGCAGGCCCGCCTGCTTGAGCAGCTCGGCCATGCGCAGGGAGAGCGACGGATCCTTCTCGGAGGGCTTGAGGATGAAGCTGTTGCCACAGGCCAGCGCCACCGGGAACATCCAGAGCGGCACCATGGCCGGGAAGTTGAACGGCGTGATGCCGGCGCAGACCCCCACGGGTTGCATCATGGAGTGGCTGTCCACCCCCCGGCCCACGTTGAGGGAGTGCTCCCCCTTGAGCAGATGGGGGATGCCGCAGGCAAACTCCACCACTTCCAGGCCACGGGTCAGCTCGCCCTGGGCATCGGAGAACACCTTGCCGTGCTCACGGCTGATGAGCCTGGCCAGCTCGTCCCTGTGCTGCTCCATCAGCTCCTTGAAGCGGAACATCACCCGGGCCCGCACCAGGGGTGGTGTCTGGGACCAGTCGGCGAAGGCGCGCTCGGCGCTGGCGATGGCCTCCTGGCACTCGGCGGCGGTGCTCAGCACCACCTGACCCTGCTGCTGGCCGGTGGCCGGGTTGAAGATGGCACCGAAGCGCTCGCTGCGACTCTCTGTGGTCTCGCCGTCGATGAAGTTGTTGACCCTGTATGTCATAAATCCTCCGTGAAATTGGGGTTCCCCTGCGCGGCCATGGGCATCAGGCGCAAGGAAGGGGCGCCCACCCGGGCGCCTCGCAAAAAATAGGGGTGGGTGATCAGTCCTGAGCTTGCAGGGCGTCCTGCAGCAGGGTGAAGAGATCGTCGATCTCGCTGCGCTCTATGATGAGGGGCGGCGACAGGGCGATGATGTCGCCTGTAACGCGTATCAGAGCCCCCTTCTCGAAGCAGCGCACGAACACCTCGTAGGCGCGCTTGCCCGGCGCATCCGGCAGGGATTCGAGCTCTATGCCCGCCACCAAGCCGTAGTTGCGCACGTCCTTGACATGCTTGCAGCCCTTCAACGAATGAGCCGCCTCCTCCCAGTAACCCGCCAGATCGGCGGCGCGAGTCAGCAGGTTTTCGTTGCGGTAGATCTCCAGGGTCGCCAGACCCGCGGCCGCGGCCACCGGGTGGCCCGAATAGGTGTAGCCGTGGAACAGCTCGATGGCGCCCTTGCCGGCGGCCATCATGTCGTCATAGATGTGGTCTTGTACCAGCACGGCCCCCATGGGGATGGCGCCGTTGGTGAGCCCCTTGGCGCAGGTGATCATGTCGGGGATGACATCGAACTCCTGGGCGGCGAACGGGGAGCCGAGGCGACCGAAGCCGGTGATCACCTCATCAAAGATCAGCAGTATGCCGTGCTTGGTGCAGATCTCCCTCAGCCGCTTGAGATAACCCTGGGGCGGCATGATGACCCCTGTGCTGCCAGCGATGGGTTCGACGATGACGGCGGCGATGTTGCTGGCGTCATGCAGGAACACAATCTTCTCCAATTCATCGGCCAGAGTGAGATCTTCTGCTGGCAGCCCCTTGGTGAAAGCATTTTTGGCGATATTCAGGGTGTGAGGCAGATGATCCACTCCGCCGAGCAGGGAGCCGAACCACTTGCGGTTGCCGGGAATGCCGCCCACCGAGATGCCGCCGAAGCCCACCCCGTGGTAGCCGCGCTCACGGCCAATCAGCCGGGTGCGGGTACCCTGACCGCGGGCCCGTTGCCAGGCCAGGGCGATCTTCAGCGCCGTGTCCACGGCCTCAGAGCCCGAGTTGGTATAGAAGACGTGGCCGAAGCCCTTGGGGGCGATCTCCACCAGCTGGTTCGCCAGTTCGAACGGCAGCGGGTGTCCCATCTGGAACGTGGGTGCGAAGTCGAGGTGGGAAATCTGCTGGGAAACCGCCTCGGCAATCTCGCGCCGACCATGACCCGCGTTGCAACACCAGAGTCCGGCGGTGCCATCCAGTATCTTGCGGCCATCCTCTGAGTGATAATACATCCCCTGTGCCGACTTCAAGATGCGCGGCGCCGCCTTGAACTGCTGGTTGGCGGTAAAGGGCATCCAGAAGGCGGACATGTCGGGGGTATTGATGTCGCTGATCGGTTTCATGGTCACCTCATCCTTAAGGCGTTTAGTAACGCTTGGCCATTGCCTATTAAATTAAACACCTGAATCCATAAAAAAGGGCCCGTTTATCGCCCTTGCTTGGTGTCACCCCCTCGGGGTGGTATAAGATATTTAACACAATTTTAATAATAGTAAACAGTCAAGGAGTGTCTATCGATGGATATCGGTCACCGCCTCAAGGCGGTTCGCACCAAGGCGGCCCTCTCCCAGCGCGAGCTGGCCAAGCGCTCCGGTGTGACCAACGGCTTTATCTCCCAGATCGAGAAAAATCAGGTGAGCCCCTCAGTGGCCTCGCTGCGCAAGGTGCTGGAAGGCATTCCCATGTCCCTCGCCAGCTTCTTCACCGATGAGACGGAGATGGATTCCGAGGTGATCTTCCGTGCGGACGACATGCCGGATCTCGGCACCCATCCCATCAGCTACAGGTTGGTGGGCCACAGCCGCGCGAACCGCGCCATCGGCATGATGCAGGAGATCCTCCCCCCCGGCGCCGATACCGGCGACGACATGCTGAGCCACGAGGGCGAAGAGTGCGGCATCGTCATCCAGGGCCAGGTCGAGGTCACGGTCGGCGAGCAGGTCTATCTGCTGGCGCCGGGGGATGGCTACTACTTCGACAGCCGCACCCCGCACCGTTTCCGCAACGTGGACGAGCACGAATGTGTGCTGATCTCCGCCAACACCCCCGCCAGCTTCTGACCGCCCGCCACGGCGGTCAGACTCACGCAAACCGGGCCGATCCTGGCTAATCCCCCATCTGCTTCTGACCGCCCGCCACGGTGGTCAGACCCACGCAAACCGGGCCGATCCCGGCTAATCCCCTGTCTGCTTCTGACCGCCCGCTACGGCGGTCAGACTCACGCAAACCAGGCCGAACCCGGCGAATCCCCTGTCTGCTTCTGACCACCGGTAACGGCGGCCCGACCCACGCAAACCGCCGATTCAGGCCTTCGCCCTCGTCAGCGTCTTACCGCTGGCGAGGGCGAATGTTTAATAAAATGTTACAGAATGGATTTACAAGCGGCAGCATGTTTAGCATATTGATACGCAGAGACCTTATCTGTCGGTTCAAGGAGTGAACATGAGTGACCTGACCCTGGCCCAGTGGCAACACAAGGCCTCCCACCTGACCCTGCCCTCCCAAGCCTTTATCGACGGCAGCTACCGGGACGCCGTGAACGGCGCCACCTTCGATTGCATCAACCCGGCCAACGGCCAGCTGCTGACCAAGGTCGCCTCCTGCGACGCCGCCGACGCCGAGCTGGCGGTGCAGGCCGCCCGCGCCGCCTTCGATGACAAACGCTGGAGCGGGCTGGCCCCGAAGCAGCGCAAGCAGATCATGCAGCGCTTCGCCGAGCTGATGCGCCTGAACAAGGTGGAGCTGGCACTGCTAGAGTCCCTGGACATGGGCAAGCCCATCGGCGACGCCATGGGCTATGACGCCCCCGCCGCCGCCAACTGCATCGCCTGGAACGCCGAGGCCATCGACAAGATCTACGATCAGGTCGCCCCGGTAGAAGAGTCCGCGCTGGCACTGGTGACCCGTGAGGCGCTCGGGGTGGTGGCCGCCATCGTGCCCTGGAACTTCCCCCTGGTGATGGCCTGCTGGAAGCTGGGCCCGGCGCTCGCCACCGGCAACTCGGTGATCCTCAAACCCTCCGAGAAATCTCCCCTCACCGCCCTGCGCATCGCCGGCATCGCCAAGGAAGCGGGCATCCCCGACGGCGTGTTCAACGTGCTGCCGGGCTTTGGCCACACCGTCGGCGAGGCGCTGGCCATGCACATGGACGTGGATTGCATCACCTTCACCGGCTCCACCCGCATCGGCAAGCACCTGGTGCAGTGCTCCGGCAAGTCGAACCTGAAGCGCGCCTTCATGGAGTGCGGCGGCAAGAGCCCGAATATCGTGCTGGCGGACGCGCCGGATCTGGATGCCGCCGCCAAGAGTGCGGCGGGCGCCATCTTCTACAACCAGGGGGAAGTGTGTACCGCCGCCTCCCGCCTGCTGGTGCAAAACAGCATCAAGCCTCAGTTCATGGAGCGCCTGCTGGCCCATGCCCGCGAGTGGATCGCTGCCAACCCGCTGGATCCCGCCACCCGCATCGGCGCCATGGTGGACGGCATCCAGATGGATCAGGTGCTGAACTACATAGAAATCGGTCGCCAGGAAGGGGCCAAGCTGCTGCTCGGCGGCCAGCGCACCCAGCAGGAGAGCGGCGGCTTCTATATCGAGCCCACCATCTTTGACGAGGTGACGCCCCAGATGCGCATCTTCCGCGAGGAGATCTTCGGCCCAGTGCTGGCGGTGACCGGCTTCGACACCCTGGAAGAGGCCATCGCCCTTGGCAACGACACCGACTACGGCCTGGCCGCCGCCATCTGGACCGCGGACCTGAACAAGGCGGTCAAGGGCTCCCGCGCCCTGCGCGCCGGCACCGTCTTCGTCAACAACTGGGACGGCGGCGACATGACGATGCCGTTCGGCGGCTTCAAGCAGTCCGGCAACGGCCGCGACAAGTCGCTGCACGCCCTGGAAAAATATACCGAGCTGAAAAGTACCTGGATCCAGCTCGATTAACGTCGAATATGACGAGATCAGGCAACAAAGGGGGAGAAATCCCCCTTTTTCATTTTTATCCTTTCATCACTAGCCTCAATCGATATAATCATCAAATAGCAAGCCGTTAAATTTAAAGATAAAAATGCTGTTCTTCCTGATGAGTGTCCTGTTTCTGGTAGTAGGATTGCCGCTGTTGTTCTTCGTGATGGGTCAGGGTGAGGCCTATGTGACCTGGGGCCCCTGGATCTCCGCCATCGTGCTCATGCTGTGGCTGTTGCGGGATGTGGAGAAGATCCGCCGCGGGGGCCGCCGCTGACCCTGAGTCATGCTGTCAAAATCGCCTCCGACCAATTTATTCACTTCTTTCCATCCAAAAGGATGGCTACACTGACTTTTTGCGATGTTGTCCCACATCCGCTCTCCAGTGAAGGTTATCCGCATGCAGCAACACAGCCAGCGCCAGGGCGTCATCTATGCCCTGTGCGCCTATACCCTTTGGGGCCTTGCCCCCATCTACTTCAAGACGATTGCTGCCGTGCCGGCCGCCGAGATCCTGACCCACCGCATGATCTGGTCCTGCGCCCTACTGATGGTGCTGACCCTGCTCGCCCGCCAGTGGCACAAGGTACAGGCCGTGCTGCGCCAGCCCAAGGTGCTGCTCACCCTGGCCTTCACCTCGGTCACCGTCGGCGGCAACTGGCTGCTGTTCATCTGGGCCATCAACAACGGCCACATGCTGGATGCCAGCCTCGGCTACTACATCAACCCCCTGTTCAACGTGCTGCTCGGCATGCTGTTTCTGAGCGAGAAGCTGCGCCGCCTGCAGTGGTGGGCGGTGGGACTAGCGGCGATCGGGGTCGCCATCCAGATCGTCGCCTTCGGCTCCCTGCCCTGGATTGCCCTGGTGCTGGCCTCAAGCTTCGCCATCTACGGCCTCATCCGTAAAAAACTGGCGCTGGATGCGCTGACCGGCCTGCTGATCGAGACCATGATCATGCTGCCGCCGGCGGCCATCTATCTGTGGGGATTCGCCGACAGCCCCACCAGCCATCTGACCCAGAACGACTGGCACCTGAACCTGCTGCTGATCGCCGCCGGGGCCGTCACCACGGCGCCCCTGCTCTGCTTCACCGCCGCCGCTACCCGCCTCAAGCTCTCCACCCTGGGCTTCTTCCAGTACATAGGCCCGAGCCTGATGTTCATCCTGGCGGTCACCCTGTACGGGGAGGCGCTGGCGCTGGACAAGATGATCACCTTCGGCTTTATCTGGAGTGCGCTTGTGCTGTTCAGCCTGGATGGCCTGCGTAGCGGCAGGCGGCGCCAGAATGCCGCCTGAGGCGGCGCAATAATCTACAAGCCAGGAAGCGGGATTTGGGGTATCTATAAGTCATGAGCGCTCCCCAATCCCGCATCCACTACTGGCAACCCCGGCTGCTGCCGGGGGTTGAACTCTCCCACTCCCATCACAGGGAGTTCAGCTATGGCCGCCACGTACACCTGGACTACCACATAGGCCTGGTGCAGCAGGGTGGCCAGAGGTTCATCCACAAGGGCAGCAGCCACAATCTGGTGCGCGGCGAGCTCTCCACCGTCAACCCGGACGAGATGCACGACGGCCTGAGCCTGCTGCCGGAAGGGTACGAGGTGCGGGTGTTCGCCATCGCCCCGGAGCAGCTGGCCCGCTGGCTGCCAGAGGGCCCGGAGCCCTTCTTCGACAAGGGCTTGCAGACCCGGCCCGACCTCTATCAGGGCTTCGCCCACCTGCACATGTATCTGGACAGCCCGGAGCCGGACGGCCTGCGGGCGGAGAGCGAGTTGCTGGCCCTGCTCGGCGAGCTGTTCGGGCTGGCCCCCGAGCGCCACGTGCTGGCGGATCCTCAGCTGCGGTACCTGCGGGACTACCTGCTCGGCCAGCTGGATCAGCGCCACAGCCTGGAGGATCTCGCCGCCCAGTTCGGGCTGGATCGCTTCGCCTTCCTGCGCCAGTTCAAGAAGAAGACCGGCATGACTCCCTACGCCTGGCTCAAGCGGCTGCGCCTCGAGCAAGGCAAACGCCTGCTCGGCGCCGGTATGCCGGTGAGCGAGGTGGCGCTGGCGGTCGGTTTCTTCGATCAGAGCCACTTCCACCACGGTTTTCGCCAGGCCTTCGGGCTCACCCCGGCGGATTACCGCCAACAGATACGGCCTTAGACCCGCCCTCCGCTGGCAACCGGCAGAGAGGAACTTTGATAACCCCCGCCGATAGCCGTCAGCAGAGACAAATCCAACCAAGTCAGCAGTCAGCAGTCAGCAGTCAGCAGTCAGCAGTCAGCAGTCAGCAGTCAGCAGATCGGCGTCTACCACCGTCAACCCGGCCGACAACGGGCGATGCCCCTGTATTTCGCACTTTTTTCAGGCCCTCTTACAATACAAAACTCCACAATAGCCATATGTAGCAATACCAAACACTGCCTAGGGTCATAACCTCTCGCCGCTCGTCACCCCCTCTCTCCTTGGTGCAATCTTTTACAAGCCAGCCCCCCTGACCATGTCCCATGCTGTGCCCTCGTCTTGTCGTCGAGGTATACCATGTTCACCAGCCTGTTCCTGACCTTAGGGGTCATCCATCTCGTTGCCCTGGCAAGCCCAGGCCCGGATTTCGCGCTGATCCTGCGCACCAGCTTGCATCGCCCCACCGCCCTCGGGGCGGCGCTCGGCATAGCGCTCGCCATCTTGCTGCACGCCACCTTGAGCCTCACCGGCATCAGCCTGCTGATCGCGAGCCAGCCCTGGCTGTTTCTGGGAGTGAAGATAGTGGGCGCCCTCTATCTCGGCTGGCTCGGTTGGGGTGCGCTCAAGGGCGCTTGGCAGGGAGCGACGGGGCAGGCGTTCAGGGCGGGTGGAGAGCGTCAGGGCTGGCGCAAGGGCATCAAGATCGGTCTTGCCACCAACCTGCTCAACCCCAAGGCGCTGCTGTTCTTCATGGGATTGCTGGCGGCCATGGTGACCCCGCAAGTGGATGGCCTGACCCGGGGCCTGCTGATCCTGGAGCTGTTCCTGCTCTCCCTGGCCTGGAGCCTCTCCACCCCGAAAGCCCAGGGACTGCTCGGCCGGGTGCAGCGCCCACTCAACCTGGTCACCGGCCTGCTGTTTTGCGCCGTCAGCCTCTCCATCCTGGCCGAGCTGGCCGTCGAGGCCAGCGCTTATGTCTGAGACATAAAACGCACAGAAACGGCCCGGCGCCACCGAGCGGGCTGGCATTGGACTCATTGCGGGATTAGGATGCACGCCTTTACCACAACAATGTGAAGGATGTATCGGCATGACTCGACAATGGTCGCTCCCCATCGTGGCTCTCGCGGGGGGAGCGTTGTTCTATCTGGGGGAGACGTTCGGCATGAAGTGGGCCCTGATGGCCCTCATCGGCTTCGGTTTCGGTTTCACCCTCTCCTTCAGCCGTTTCGGCATCGTCTTTGGCTGGCGCGAGATGCTGACCAAGCGCAACAGCTACTATGTGCGGGCCCATCTGCTGACCATCGCCATCGAGATCCTGCTGTTCACCTGCTTCCTCTCCTTCAGCCACGCCCTGTTCGGCGATGCCATGGTGGGCAACGTCATGGCCATAGGCGTGCCCTTCATCGTCGGCGCCTTCCTGTTCGGCATCGGCATGCAGCTGGCCGGGGTCTGCGCCACCGGCACCCTGTACTGCTGTGGCGAGGGCCAGCCCCGCTTCTGGCTGGTGCTGGTCTGCTACGGCATAGGCACCCTGATCAGCAGCCAGTTCCGCCCCACCCTGGACGCCACCTTCTCCAGCCATGTGGTGCTGGCCCGGGATCTGACCGGCAACCTCTGGAGTGGCATGCTGCTGAACCTGGCCCTGGTCGCCGTGCTGTTCATGCTGTTTCGCCGAAGCGAGTTGAAGCGCACCGGCGAGATCAAGCCGCTGCTGCGCGGCACCCAGCTGTTCTGGCGCGACGGCCGCTTCACCGTGCTGACCGGCGGCATCGTCATCGCCCTGCTCAACTCCGCCGTGGTCGCCTTGCACGGCTCGGCCTGGACCATCACGGGCGCCGTGTACGACATGGCGCTGCGCGGCGCCTCTGTGTTCGGCCTGTATGAAGGCAACCCGAAACTGGCCCAGCCGCTGTTCATCAACCCCATGGTCGGCATGTTCTGGCTCGGGATCCTGGGGGCGGCGCTGGCCCGTTGCCTCACCGGCGGCGGCACCTATGCCCCGATGCGGCTCGGCAACAGCCTGGCATCCATCCTAGGCGGTCTGCTGATGGGGATGGGGGCCATGTACAGCGCCTGCAACCTCGGCGGCTTCTTCGATGGCACCGCGTCCGGCAGCCTGCACGGCTGGGTCTGGATGCTGATGGCGCTGGGCGGCAGCCTGATCGGCATCCGTCTGCGACCCCTGTTCAGGCTCTGATGCAAAAACGGGATGGGGCCTGATGGCGCCATCCCGTCATTCGCTTTGCAACCGATGCCCTGAAGCCCAGCTTCGACGGATAAAAAAGGGGCCGAACCGGCCCCTCACTCCCCGCGCTGTTTCACCTTGCGCAGATACACATAGCCTTCCCCCGGACTGCCCCAGCGCTGGTGCGCCTCGTTGTCATAAGCCCTGTCCAGCAGCCTGACGCTATCCGGGCCAATCCAGAGGTATTGCACCAGGGTGCTGGCGCCGCCGAAGTTGGTGGAGCAGCTCCCGACCCGGCTGTGCCCCCTGTACTCCCCCGAGGGTTGGCGGCTCAGCCAGATCTCGCAACCCTGACGCAGGGAGAGCTGTTGCGGGGTCAGGGTGTCGAGCAATTCCGGCTTGCGCCAGGCACCGGCGAAGTCGGTGGCTCTGGGCATAGTCAGCTCCGCCATCAGGATCTGACCATCCGGCAGGGGGGAGAAGCGGTAGATGCGCTGGCGAAACGGGCGTACCGCCCGCTCGGTCAGGAACTGCTCGGCATAAACCCAGCGAAAGCCCTGATAACCGGGCCAGATCTCCATCAGTCGCAACTCGGCACTGGTGAAGCGCTTGTCGTAGCTGGCCTGCTCCCGACTGGAGAACTCGCCGGAGAACCAGGAGAGCAGCGGCTCCATGCTGACCCGACTCAGGAGTGGCGTGGCCGGCGGCGCCACAAAGGGGGCCGGTGCCGCCCACACCAGGCAGGTATAAAACAGCCCGAACAGGGCCGCCATCAGCTTTATCATCGAATCCTTCCGAGTCGCTTGCATGGCGGCGATTATATGAGCGAACGCCCGCAATAACCTCTACCTTGATCAACTCCTTCAAAATCCGATGAAAAATCACTGCGTTAGCGAACGACTGCGACGCAGCCCCGGCCTGCGTCCGATCAGATCAGCATCCGAACCGCACAGTAGACCAGCAGGGCCGCCAGGGTCAGGTTCAGGATGCGGCCATGGCGCTGAAACAGGGGCTGCAGCAGATGACCCGCCAGGGCCCAGCAGAGGTTCCCCAGCGTGCCGATCAGCGCCAGCAGCAGGCTGACACCCAGCACCCAGACGAGTTCTGTGGTGTGGGGCAACACGAAGGTGGAGAGCGCCGTGATGCCGTAGAGGATGATCTTCACGTTCACGAACTGCAGCCAGAAGCTGGTCCAGAAGCCGGGCAAGGCTCCATCTGTGCTCGACAGGTTGGAGCCGCTGGTCGCGATGCGCCAGGCCAGCCAGAGTACATAGGCGGCCCCGGCCCAGCTGAGCCAGCCGACCAGCGCGGGGGAGAGGCTGATGAGGGTGAAGGTGAACAGGGCACACAGCAGCATGATCAGCAGGAAGCCCGCGCTCATGCCCGCCAGCACCCGGCTACTGCGGCGCAGACCATGCTGGTTGGCGGCGCTCAGGGCCAGGATGTTGTTCGGTCCCGGCGTCATGGCCGTGATCAGGGTGTAGGTCAAAAATGCGCTGACAAGGGTCGAGGTCATGGTGTTTCTCCGAATGGGAGTGATACCTTAACGCGGCCACTGGCATCACAAAATCGAATGTTTTAGCATGCTAAATTCAACCATTTCGATGAATTGGAGTCCCCATGGATCTGCGACGTCTCATTACCCTCAAGACGGTGATCGAGGAGGGCTCCTTCGTGAAGGCATCCCGCAAGCTCTGCTGCACCCAGTCGACGATAACCTTTCATATCCAGCAGCTTGAGCAGGAGCTTTCGCTGCAACTGTTCGAAAAAATAGGGCGTCGCATGTGCCTGACCAAGGCCGGGCAGAACATCATGCCCCATGTGCACGAAATGATCCGGGTGATGGCGGGTCTCCGTCAGGCGGCGCAGCAGGACGCCGAGCCGAACGGCGAGCTCAGGGTCGCCATCGGCGAAACCCTGCTGGCCTACAAGATGCCGGCGGTGCTCGAGCGCTTCAAGCGGCTGGCCCCGGGAGTGCGCCTGTCGCTCCAGTCCCTGAACTGCTACGTCATTCGTGATGCGCTGCTGGCGGACGAGGCCGATCTCGGCATCTTCTACCGGGTCGGCAACGACGCCGCCCTGCAGATGGAGAGCTTTGGCGAGCAACCCCTGGTGCTGGTAGCCTCCCCCGCCCTCAGCGGCATCGACTTCACCCGCCCGGATCAGCACCTGCCGGTCAGCTTCATCATCAACGAGCCGCAGTGCATCTTCCGCCAGCTGTTCGAGAGCACCCTTCGCCAGCGCGCCATCACCCTGGACGGCACCATAGAGCTGTGGAGCATAGAGAGCATCAAGCGCTGCGTGGCCAGCAACCTCGGCGTCTCCTTCCTGCCCCGCTTCGCCGTCGAGCGGGAGCTGAGTTCGGGGGAGCTGCAGGAGCTGCCCTTCTCCCCCACGCCCCTCGGCATCACGGCCCTGTGCGCCCACCACGCCGGCAAGTTTGTCAGCCCCGCCATGCGGGTGTTTATGGAGTGCGTGCAAGCGTGCCTGACAGAGGAGGGGCAGCCCGCGGCAAATGGGGCCACTCATGGCAACCAGGATGCGCGGCGCCTGACAGCAAGCTGACCCCTTCATGGGGGCGCCACGACTCCCGGCCCCCGGTTGTCCTTCCCCCGAGCGACTATCCTTGCTCGGACACTACCGAGAAGGAACCCAAGATGAGCACAGGAACAGTGACGCTGCATCGCGTCCTCAAGGCCCCGCCCCTGCGGGTCTATCGCGCCTTTATCGAAGGGGAGGCACTCGCCAAGTGGCTGCCGCCCCACGGCTTTACCTGCAAGGTGGCCGAGCTGGATGCCAGGGTCGGCGGCCACTTTCGCATGGCGTTCACCAATTTCGGCACCGGCCATAGTCACGCCTTTGGCGGCGAGTATCAGGAGCTGGAGCCGGGCAAGCGCATCCGCTACACGGATAGATTTGATGACCCCAATCTGCCGGGGGAGATGCGGGTCACCATCAGACTGACCCAGGTGCTGTGCGGCACCGAGCTCGCCATCGAGCAGGCGGGGATCCCGGCACTCATTCCGGTGGAGATGTGTTACCTCGGCTGGCAGGAGTCCCTGAGCCAGCTCGCCGCCCTGGTGGAGCCGGAGATCCCGAGCGAATAACCGTTCAGTCCCGCATCAGGGGCCCAACGCAGACCAGAACCTGCCGCCCAAAAATACAGAGAGCCTGCCAAACTGGCAGGCTCTTTTCGTTTCGACAGACCGCGACTCCTATCCCAATAGGCGTCATTGTCGATGGCAGTTTGGACACAGCCAGCGCGCTGAAACCGGAGCGTACTGGAGTACGTGAGGATGTCGAGCACTGCCTGGGTTCAACATGGCGAGTTAACTAGCCTGATGGGATGGGTTCTTATTGCAGGTTCAGGCCACCCAGGTAATCCCCCTTGCCGAGGTTGACCCCGGCCTGACGCAGCAGGGCATAGGCCATGGTCAGGTGGAAGTAGAAGTTCGGGATGCCGTACTCGTGGACGCAGGTATGGCCATCCATCCCCTTGCCACCGGCCCAGTAGGGATAGTAGTGACCGCTCGCATACTGGCTGAAATCGGCCTCCAGCTTGCTCTGCAGATAGGCGATGGTCTTGCCGATATGGGCGCGCAGATCCGCCATGGTCTTGGGGTCATCACCCAGCACAGGCAGCTCGCTGTGGCTGGCAGTGGCAACCAGGGCGCGGGCCGTGTCGCAGCAGATCAGGATCTGCTTGGAGAAGGGCAGCATGTCGACGATAAGACGCTCGCCCACAAAGTTGTCCACGTTGAATTTCTTGGCCTCGGCGTGGGCCTCGGCCTTGGCCAGGCAGTGGTCGAGGTTGGTCAGCATCTTGATAAACTGGGCGGCGATATCACGATTCATAATGCACTCTCGGTTGGTTGAAGGCAGTGAAACAAGCGGCATCACTATAGCGCATCCCCTCCCCGGTTCGAGCCCTGGCTGGCAAAAAGCACCGAGGCCGGCGTGCAGAGCGACAGGCCATGGCCGACCCTGCAAGGCCGCGCTGCCGACGCCCCTGGTCCAGCGCCGCCATGCGCCACTCTTCGAGTCCCTCTTCGCCTCTTTTTTGATCTGTGACATGCATCACCCTTTTTCAGGGGCGTAGTCTGATCCCGCCGCCCGGAGCACCCATCCGGGTACAACAAAAGGAGAGTGCAATGAAGATCTATGATCGGAACCGCAATGTGCTGACCCTGGGCCAGCGCGTCATGATCGCCGCCACCGGCGCCGTCGACGTCCTGAAGGAGGCCCACACCGACAATATGACCCCCTATGAGGCGGAGCATGAGAAGTGCGTGCTGCTGGCCAACTCCCGAGAGCGTTACGCGCCCATCGAGTTGATTAGACTAGGCTGATAACCCGCGTTCTCTGTCACCCTACTCTTTACAATTCACCCGGCCGCCGCGCCCCGTCCAACGGCCGGGTTTCTGATTTACCCTCCCCCGCGTTTCTCCCCGTTTATGCCCATGGCTTATTGGCTTGGCATCCCTAGATATGTGCAGATCAGGCCCTGCCCACGCCTTGTTTCCCTATTCTATGACTTGGCCGACCTGATGGCTGCCCCTGGCTGGGTTTCTGGCGCCAGCAGCCGCCTGCCGAGATAACGGATCAGCAGCAGAGGGGGCAGCAGGGTAAGCAGCAGCCAGTGGGTGTGGGGCAGGATAAAGGTCCAGATGATCTCGTGAGGCAGCCAGGTCGAGGCGGTAGCCGTCATAAAAGCGATGTCATAGGTTTGCCACAGCCAGAGTCCGGCAAAGAGCGGGAGCAGCAGCGGGCGCGGTGTCAGCAAAAACAGGGGCAAGAAGGCGCAGGCGAGCACGAAACTAAACTCCAGCATGGCCGGAGCCAGTTCGGTAAAGGTGCGCCCTGAAGAGAAACAGCTCCATTCGAGGAAGGAATCGACCTCCAGCACCGGCAACCAAGATGCGTATTGAAACAGGGTGAACGAGAGCAAAAACAGCAGGCTGGTCAGTAGCGCCAGAGTCGTTTTTCGCAAAAACCAGCGTCCTAACCAGCGCATTCTTGGCATCCATTTAGACATTAATGACCCCCATCCAGTGACGGGGCAGTATGCCGTGGTTCGCCGCACCATCAAAGCAGCATCTTGGGCTACCCACCTTTTTGGTGACAGCACGGATAACCCACCAGACAAGGCTCACTTCAGAAAGATGGGTGTCCCAGATTTCATTGGTGACCGAGCGGCGCAGCCAGACCCGGTTACGCCATGGAGAACGGGACCTCTGGCAACGCTATTATTGGGAACATCTGATCCGGGATGAGCAGGATTCACCATATGGGTGTGGCAAGTGGCGTCTATCCGCAGGATTGGGGCTGTTCCTTCGAGACAACGCCGATAGAGAGAGTAATCACCAAAAGGACGTTTCCTTCGCGAACAATTACGCGAACGTCCGATTACGCTTCTCTAAGTGAATATACGGACTAGTCACCGCAACCTCATCGTCAAAAGGAAACTCATAGTCTGTAGACTCATAGTATTCAATGGGCGGATAATATCCATATGAAAGAAATAAAGAAGAAGTTTGGTGAAAATATGAAATTTCACCGACAAGAACAACATCTATCACAAGAAGAACTTGCGGATAGATGTTCTTTACATAGAACTTATATCAGCTCTGTTGAACGTGGTGAGCGAAACATTAGCTTGGAGAATATTATTATCATATCCAGAGCATTAGATATTACACCAACAGAGTTGCTTAGAGGTATTGAATGAACAGATCTCCCTACGCTGACCACGACAAATCAGAATGGAAGTCAATAACAGAAAAATTAATTAATAAACATCCATTACCCAAGGATTTTATTATAGAGGTGGTTCATGATGCTTGGAATGGTATATTCAACACCTCTATAGGAAATAATGGTCTTAAAATAGGTGAGCATATATTTCCTAAACCTCAAATCATTGGCGCATTGCTCCATGAGCTTATCCCTGCAGAAATAGAGGCTGCTTTCCCATTAGCATGGAGAGGTGAAAAGAATGCGGGTGATAAAGATATCGTATATATTCCAGATGACTTTTATTCAATAGAGCTAAAAACATCGTCAAATCCATCTCGAATTTTTGGCAATCGCAGCTATGCCCAACAGCCTACACAAGGTAAAAAAAGTAAGGATGGTTTCTATTTAGCCGTAAATTTCTGGAAGTTTTCTGCCAGCAAAGTCAAACCTGAAATTCAGACTATCAGATTTGGATGGCTTGACCATACTGACTGGAAAGGCCAGAAAGCTGAATCTGGACAACAATCTAGTCTCTCACCAGAAACTTACGAGCTAAAATTTAAAACTCTATACTCAAAAAGATAAAGCACACTGAGCTGTTGTTAGCTTTGAATCCTCTTGATAATTGGTTATGCGTTGGCCTGCATAACCAATATATTTCTCTTCAAGTTCAAACCCTATAACCATTCTCTTGTTTCTAAGAGCACACTCTGCCGTACTACCAGACCCCATGAAAGGATCTAATATCAGATCCCCCTCATTGCTAGAGGCCAGCATCATCCTCTCAACCATTGCCATAGGGAATTGAGCGGGATGAGGTGTCCTTTCCGCTGACGAGCGATTTCTACCTGATGTAACTTTAGGAATCTGCCAAACATCAGAAGGATTCTTACCATTAGGATTACATTTCAATTTTCCGTTTTTTTTCTGATTTGGATACTTAACATTCGGATCGCGAACATCATCCAAATTGAATATATAATCACTTTTGTCCTTTACATACCACAGTAATTTTTCATTCCTTGGAGAGAATCTATTCTTGCATGCAACTCCAGCAGAATAATTCCAGATAACCTCTTGAATGAGATAAAAAGGAGTTCTATCCCAAAGAAGGTATGGAATAGGAACCGCTAATCCTTTGGACTCTACTTCTAGATATCCTAAATTAAGCCAAAATGTTCCATTGGGTTTCGTTATTCTGTGAACCTGTTGTATCCACGACTCACACCAAGACAAGTAATCATTAAGATTATTTAACTTTTCGTACTCCTTCCCTATATTGTAGGGAGGAGAGGTAATTGTCGCATCTATCAATCCATCAGGTATCTGTTTCATGCCATCAAGGCAATCTCGATTATAAATAACCACACCATCTTCTTCAAAAGAAGGCGTACCTAAAATAGATTTAATTAAGTTTAATTTTTTCATCGTCATGAAACTTATAGTATTCACCAACTAATGTTGAGTCAAGCTTATTCATTGCAAACTCTCCGGCTAAAAACAGCTTATCGCAGGATCATATAAACTTCATTTGGAGCCAAGCATACCGCTTACCAAAGCAGAATCGGCCTCGATTTTGCGCAAGGACACGGATGTCCGAAGTGAACTTTAACTGAAGCCATGGAAGGCGCAAGCTAAAGTGCCGTCTGCGGCGGCCCGTCCGACGTTGGCTCTGGACCGAGGGCACTGGCGAAGCCAGCGGATTGGCGGGGGAGAAGACCTTTGGTGACTTTGGGTCTTTCCAAAGTCACTCGTCCCAGCCCGAAGGGCGGGCGAAACCCTGTCGAGGGCCATGCCCTCGCGTCCTGCACGGCGCCAGCCGTGCTACCAACGCCATCTCCCATGACGCGAACGTCCGATTACGCTTCGCTAATCGAACCTACCTGTGACAAAAAAGGAGCCATCGGCTCCTTTTCACATCACAGGTGGGTGCGCTGCGCCTTACAGCGCCTCAAGGCGGGCATATGCCGTCACCAGCCACTTGGCGCCGACGTCGTCGAACTGGATCTGCACCCGGCTCTGCTGGCCGACCCCTTCGAAGTTCAGCACTATGCCTTCCCCGAATTTCGGGTGCAGCACCCGCTGGCCGAGCTTGATGCCGCTGGCGTCGAAGCTCTGCTGCACCTCGTTCTGGCTGAAACGCCCGTACTGGGTCGGGCGGCTCACCTGGGTGCGCAGCCGGATCTCTTCGAGGCACTCGGCGGGCATCTCGCGGATGAAGCGGCTCGGCTTGTGGAACATCTCGCGGCCGTAGATGCGGCGGCTCTCCGCATAACAGATGTAGAGCTTCTCCATGGCGCGGGTCATGCCTACGTAACAGAGGCGCCGCTCCTCTTCGAGGCGGCCCGACTCCTCGGTGGATTGCTGGCTCGGGAACATGCCCTCCTCCACCCCCACCAGCAGCACCAGAGGGAACTCCAAGCCCTTGGCGCTGTGCAGCGTCATCAGCTGCACCGCATCGGCGTATTCGTCCGCCTGATTCTCGCCAGACTCCAGCGCCGCGTGGGCGAGGAAGGCGGAGAGATCGCTCATGTCTTCCAGCTCGTCCGGCCGCTGGTACTGGCGGCAGGCGGTGACCAGCTCGTCCAGGTTCTCCACCCGCGCCTGGGACTTCTCGCCCTTCTCGGCCAGATACATGGCCTTGAGGCCGGAATGCTGGATGGCGATATCCGCCTGCTGGTGCAGCGGCAATAAGGAGACCTGCTCCTCCAGCGCGTCTATCAGTTCCACGAAACCGCGCACCGCGTTACCGGCACGGCCGGTCAGCACCTTGTCATTCAGCAGGGTCTTGGCGGACTGCCAAAGGTTCTGGCCCTGATCGCGGGCGTTGTTGCGCAGGATCTCCAGGGTGCGATCGCCGATGCCACGGGTCGGGGTGTTGACGACCCGCTCGAAGCTGGCGTCATCGCCGCGGTTGTTGATGAGCCGCAGGTAGGCCATGGCATCCTTGATCTCCTGGCGCTCGAAGAAGCGCAGGCCGCCGTAGATGCGGTACGGCATGGCGTCCTGCATCAGCGCCTCTTCCAGCACCCGTGACTGGGCGTTGGAGCGATAGAGGATGGCGCAGTCGGTGAGCAGGCCCCCCTTCTCCTTCCAGTCCTTGAGGCGACCAACCACGAAGCGGGCCTCGTCCACCTCGTTGAAGGCGGCGTACAGGGAAATCGGATCGCCCTCGGCCCCCTCGGTCCACAGCTCCTTGCCGAGGCGCTCCGCGTTGTTGGCAATGACGCTGTTGGCGGCTTTCAGGATATTGGCGGTGGAGCGGTAGTTCTGCTCGAGGCGTATGGTCTCGGCGCCCTGGTAGTCGGTCAGGAAGCGCTGGATGTTCTCTATCTTGGCGCCGCGCCAGCCGTAGATGGACTGATCATCGTCGCCGACGATCATCACCCGGCCTGTGTCGCCAGCCAGCATGCGCAGCCAGGCGTACTGGATGCCGTTGGTATCCTGGAATTCGTCCACCAGAATGTTCTGGAAGCGATCCCGATAGTGCTCGAGGATGTGCGGCCGGTTCAGCCACAGCTCGTGGGCGCGCAGCAGCAGCTCGGCAAAATCCACCAGCCCGGAGCGATCGCAGGTCTCCTGATAGGTCTTGTAGATCTGCTGATAGGTGCGGGTGACGGGATCGCCGTAGAGATCGATGTCGCCGGGGCGCAGACCTTCATCCTTCTTGCCGTTGATGTAGCCCATCACGGCGCGCGGGGCCCAGTGCTTCTCGTCCAGGTTCAGCGCCTTGAGCACCCGGCGAATGAGGCGGTACTGGTCGTCGGAGTCGAGGATCTGGAAATCCTGGGGCAGGCCCGCATCCAGATGATGGGCCCGCAGCAGGCGGTGGGCGATGCCGTGGAAAGTGCCTATCCACATGCCGCGCACACCGTCACCTATGACCTTCTCGACCCGGCCACGCATCTCGGCGGCGGCCTTGTTGGTGAAGGTCACGGCGATGATGGAGAAGGGTGAACAACGCTCCACCTGCATCAGCCAGGCGATACGGTGCACCAGTACCCGGGTCTTGCCCGAACCGGCACCCGCCAGCACCAGCAGGTTGCAACGGGGGGCCGCCACCGCGTCTCTTTGCTTGTCGTTGAGCCCGTCGAGCAAGGTTGAAACGTCCATCACCACTCCTGTTTATTTATACAGGCGGCGATTATACGGCCTGAGCGGCCAGAGACCAAATCCGTGTGACATAGGGTCCTTGCCGCCCCTGGCAGGAGAAGATGCTGTTTCCATGCCACAAAATAGTGTCAATGGAAGCCGCCTTTTTCATCAGACAAGAAAAACGCTTGCGCCTAACTCGATGAATACAAACAAAAATGTCATTTGAACCCTATTAATCGCAGCATTTAGTTCTGAAAACCAGGTTAAAAACAAACACTTATAAAGCAATTTGCTTATATTTCAAACCGTTAACGCAAACGTTTTTCCTTTATGATCTCCTTGACCCACAAGTTGGCTCACTTACAGTTAGCCAGCGTGCTTTATAGCCTGCTGCTACGGCGGGTTGTGGACCCTCAACATAACAATCAAGGATACGATCGTGACTAAAGTGCTCAAGCTGGCCACCGTGGCCACCCTCACCCTTGCTGCCCTGTCTGCCCAGGCAGCCTCCGATCCTGCCGTCATCTATGACACCGCCGGCAAATTCGACAAGTCCTTCAACGAAGCCGTGTTCCGCAACGGCGTCGAAGTTTACAACAAGGACAAAGGCGTCAAGGTCAAGGAGTTCGAACCCCAGAACGAAGCCCAGCGCGAGCAGGGTCTGCGTCGTCTGGCCAGCCGTGGCAACACCCCCATCGTCGCCGTCGGCTTCAACATGGGCTCTGCGGTAGAGAAGGTCGCCACCGAGTTCCCGAAAACCCAGTTCACCATCATCGACATGGTGGTCGACAAGCCGAACGTACAGTCCCTCATCTTCAAGGAGCATGAAGGTTCCTTCCTGGTGGGTGCACTGGCAGCCATCGCCTCCAAGACCGGCAAGGTCGGCTTCGTGGGCGGCATGGACATCCCGCTGATCCGCAAATTCCAGTGCGGCTACGAGCAGGGCGCCAAGTACATCAATCCGAAGATCGACGTATACCAGAACATGACCGGCTCCACCCCGGCCGCGTTTGCTGACCCGGCCAAGGGTGCAGAACTGGCCAAGTCCCAGTTCGCCAAGGGTGCAGACGTTGTCTATGCTGCCGCTGGCGGCACCGGCATCGGTGTTTACCAGGCTGCCAAGGACGAAGGCAAGTTCGCCATCGGCGTGGATTCCAACCAGAACCACCTGCAACCGGGCACCATGCTGACCTCCATGGTCAAGTCCGTCGGCCTGGCCGCTTACAAGAGCTGGGATGACGCCGCCAAGGGCGAGTGGAAGCCTGGCATCCAGTCCCTGGGTCTGGCGGAAGGCGGTGTGGATTGGGCGCTGGATGAGAACAACAAGGCTCTGATCACCCCGGAAATGAAGGCCAAGGTCGACGCCATCAAGGCCGACATCATCGCCGGCAAGATCAAGGTGCACGACTACATGAGCGACAACTCCTGTAAGTACTGAGTCTCTGCTACGACTCTCAACCTATGATGACCGGCCCGCACGGGCCGGTTTTTAGTCTCTACTTCATGACCCGCAAGGACTGCATCATGGACCAGACAGATCGCTATGCCATCGAATTAAGAGGTATCGATAAGCGCTTTGGCGAAGTTTACGCCAACAAGCAGATCGACCTTCAGGTTCGTAAAGGCAGTATTCACGGCATCGTCGGCGAAAATGGCGCCGGCAAGTCGACCCTGATGAGCATCATCTACGGTTTCTACCACGCCGATAAGGGCGAGATGCTGATCGACGGTAAACCGTTCAAACCCCATGGCTCACAAGATGCGATTGCCGCAGGCGTGGGCATGGTGCACCAGCATTTCATGCTGGTGAACAACTTCACCGTGCTGGAGAACGTCATCCTCGGCGCGGAAAACGGCTGGCACCTGGGCAAGAGCCTGGCGGCGGCCGAGAAATTGCTCGGCGAGCTGGCCCGGGACTATGGTCTCGAGGTGCCGCTGCACGAGAAGGTCGAGGATCTGCCGGTGGGCCTGCAACAGCGGGTCGAGATCCTCAAGGCGCTCTATCGCGGCGCCCGCATCCTGATCCTGGACGAGCCGACCGGGGTACTGACCCCGCAAGAGGCGGATCACCTGTTCGAGGTGCTGAAAAAGCTGCGGGATCAGGGCGCGACCATCATCCTCATTACCCACAAGCTGCGGGAGATCCTGGCCATCACGGATCAGGTCTCCATCATGCGCCGGGGAGAGATGGTGGCCCACGTCGCCACCAAGGATACCGATAAAGAGCAGCTGGCCGAGCTGATGGTGGGCCGCAAGGTGCGCCTCAAGGTCGACAAGGGCGCCGCCCAGCCGGGCGAGGCCAAGCTCAAGGTCGAGGGATTGTCTTACTTCGATGATGCCAAGGTGGAGCGGGTCAAATCCGTCAGCTTCGAGGTACGTGCAGGGGAAGTGGTCGGCATCGCCGGCGTCTCCGGCAACGGTCAGTCCGAGCTGCTCAGCCTGCTCGGCGGCATCCTCAAACCGAGCAAGGGCAGCTTCACCCTTCACGGCAGCAGTGCCGTGCACCTGGTGGACCACGACCAGCCCGCCAGCCCCGAGATGGTGCGCAACTTCGGTCTCGGCCACATCCCGGAAGACAGACACAAGATGGGGCTCATCAATCGCTTCGAGGCGAAAGAGGCCTTCATCCTCGGCTACCACCAGCGCGCCCAGTACAACAAGGGGATGCTGCAGGACAAGGCCGCCATCCGCCAGGATTGCCAGGAGAAGATGGACAAGTGGGACGTGCGCCCGCCCCATCCCGAGCACAAGACGGCGAACTTCTCCGGCGGCAACCAGCAAAAACTGGTGATCGCCCGGGAAGTGGAGCAGAACCCGGATGTGCTGCTGGTTGGCCAGCCGACCCGTGGGGTCGACATCGGCGCCATCGAATACATCCACCAGCAGATCATCGCCATGCGCGACAAGGGCAAGGCGGTGTTGCTGGTGTCGGTGGAGCTGGACGAGATCATGAGTCTGTCTGATCGCATCCTAGTCATCGCCGATGGTCGCATCGTCGGTGAGCTGGACGGCGCCAAGGCGGATGAACGCACCATAGGGCTGATGATGGCTAACATAGTCCCCGACGAGGTGGCGGCAAGCCAATCGCAGGGAGCCACATCATGAAGGTCACAACCACTTGTAACGGACTCGGCCTGATGATGGTCAACACACCAGTCCCCGACGAGATTGCCAAGGAGGCTCGCCCATGAGCCAAGCACGTATCCCTGCCTGGATCTCCGTGGGCGTGCTGCCCGCGATCAATATCCTGCTGGCCTTCCTGGTGTCGGCCATCCTGTTCTATTACCTCGACATCAACCCGATCGATGCCGCCGAGATCATGTGGTACGGCGCCTTCGGCACCGGCGAGGGCATAGGCTTCACCCTCTACTACGCGACCGGTTTCATCTTCACCGGTCTGGCGGTGGCGGTGGCCTTCCACGCCGGCCTGTTCAACATCGGCGGTGAGGGTCAGGCCTACATCGGCGGCCTCGGCGTCGGCCTAGTCTGTCTGCTGCTCGGTGATGTGCTGCCGTTCGCGCTGCTGCTGCCACTCGCCATCATAGCCGGTGGTCTGTTCGGTGCGGCCTGGGCCTTCATCCCGGCCTGGCTGCAAGCCAAGCGGGGCAGCCACATCGTCATCACCACCATCATGTTCAACTTCATCGCTGCCTCCCTGATGGCCTACCTGCTGGTCGATGTCTTCAAGCCGCCAGGATCCATGGCCACCGAGAGCAAGGTGTTTGCGGTGGCGAGCTGGTTGCCGAAGATGAGCGAGCTGGCGGCCGGGTTCGGCGTGGAGATGCCGAACAGCCCGCTCAACATCAGCTTCGTCTGGGCGCTGATCTGTGCGCTGCTGGTGTGGGTCTTCATCTGGCATACCCGCTGGGGCTATGAGATCCGCTCGGTGGGCGCCAGCCAGAGTGCCTCCGCCTACGCGGGCATCTCCTATCCCAAGGTGGTGATCCTGGCCATGGTGATCTCCGGCATGCTGGCGGGCTTCTTCGCCCTCAACGTGCTGCAGGGTGAGCTGCACCAGATCAAGTTGAACTTCGTGGAAGGCTTCGGCTTCACCGGCATCGCGGTGGCCCTGATGGGACGTAATCACCCGGTCGGCGTCATCATCGCCAGCCTGCTGTTCGGCTTCCTCTATCAAGGTGGTGCCGAGCTCAGCTTCGAATTCGGGGTGGATCGCAACATAGTGGTGGTGCTGCAGGGTCTGGTGATCTTGTTCTGTGGCGCCCTCGAGCACATGCTGCGCCCGCGTATCGAGCAGTGCTATCTGGCCTTCGCCAACCGCTCAGCCGCGCAAGTCAAAGGAGCCTGACCATGTTCGAAACGCTGATTTTGATGCTGGATGCCACTATCCGTACCGCACCACCGCTCATTCTGGCTGCCATGGCGGGGATGTTTTGCGAGCGCTCCGGGGTGGTCAACATAGCGCTGGAAGGCAAGCTGCTGGCGGCGGCCTTCGCCAGTGCGGCGGCGGCGGCCGTGTCTGGCTCCGCCTGGATCGGGCTCGGCGCCGGGGTGGGCGTCTCCATCCTGTTCGCCCTGCTGCACGGCTTTGCCACCATCACCCACCGCGGTGATCAGGTGGTGAGCGGCATGGCCATCAACATACTGGCAGCCGGTCTGACCGTCACCCTGGGCCGTTACTGGTTCGATCAGGGTGGCCAGACCCCGGCTCTGTCCGGCGCGGCCCGCTTCGCCCCCATCGATCTGCCCTATGCCAAGGAGCTGTATGACGTGCCGGTTATCGGCCAGCTCTACAGCGAGCTGCTGAGCGGTCACTCCCTGCTGGAGTACGTGGCCTTCGCCGCCGTGCCCCTGGCCTGGTGGGTGTTGTTCCGTACCCGCTTCGGCCTGCGTCTGCGCGCCGTGGGCGAGGCCCCGGCCGCGGTCGATACCGCCGGCATCTCTGTGGTGCGCATGCGCTACATAGCGCTGATCATCGGCGGCCTGCTGGCCGGTATCGGTGGCACCTATCTCGCCGTGGCCCAGACCGCCCAGTTCATCCCGAACATGAGTGCGGGCAAGGGCTTCATGGCGCTGGCAGCCCTGGTGTTCGGCAAGTGGAAACCCTGGAGCGCCATGGCGGCCTGCCTGCTGTTCGGCTTCCTCGACGCGGTCGCCATCCGGTTGCAGGGGGTCAGCATCGGCGACTTCCCGATCCCGGTACAGGCCATAGAGGCGCTGCCTTACATACTGACGGTGTTCCTGCTGGCCGGCTTCATCGGCAAGGCGGTGGCACCCAAGGCGCTAGGTACCCCTTACGTCAAGGAACGGGAATAAGCTTCCCGCCCATGCAAACAATGCAAAAAGGCCCACGCAAGTGGGCCTTTTTTATGGACGCCGTTTTGCCATCTGATAGTTAACCGATGGGCCGCACCAGAGCCGGCTGGGCAGGATCGCTGAGCCGCTCGGCGAGATAATCCACCAGCAGCCGCACCTTGGGGGAGAGGTGGCGATTGTGAGGGTAGAGGGCCCAGATCCCCTCCTCCGGTGCTCTCAGTTCCGGCAGCAGCTCGATAAGATCCCCCCGTGCCAGATGGTCGCTCACGTAGTAATCCGGCAGCTGTATGATGCCGATCCCCTTGAGCGCAGCGTCCAGCAGGGCGTGGCCGCTGTTGCACTGCAAGATGCCGCGCACCCGCACGCTGTGGGGGCGACCATCCTGGGTGAAATGCCATTCGTCACCGTTGCCCACCAGACAGGCATGGCGGGAGAGCTCGGACAGGCTGTTGGGCATACCGTGGCGGGCGGTATAGGCCGGTGAGGCGCACACATAGGGCACCCGCTTGGCCAGCTTGCGCGCCACCAGAGTCGAATCCTTGAGATGGCCGAGCCGGATGGCGAGATCGAACCCCTCGTGCACCAGATCCAGCAGCTGGTTGGTGAGGTTGAGGGTCACCTCCAGCTGGGGGAAGCGCACCATGAAGTCGTTCACCAGGGGGGCGATGCGGCTCTCGCCGTAGGAGACGGGGGCCGTGATGCGCAAGGAGCCTTGCGGCACCGCCTGATGGCGACCCAGGGCCAGCTCGGCCTCATACAGGTTGTCCAGCAGTTGTCGGCAGTGACGGAAATAGATCTCGCCGAGCTCAGTGAGCCGCACCTGACGGGTGGTGCGCAGCAGCAGCTTGGCCTGCAGCCTGTCTTCCAGCTGCGCCACCTGCCGGCTGACCTGGGCCACCGACACTCCCAGCTTGCGCGCCGCCGGGGTAAAGCCCCCCTGCTCCGCAACGCTGACAAACTCGCAGATCCCCTCCCAGCCGAACATTATTACCTATCTGTAAAAGTGATTTGATATTTCGCCTTATTATCACCAAATCGGCGGGAAACTACACTGATTGTCCGAACTCATTTCCGTTCAACTCTCCACCATAAGGACATCATCCATGGCACAGGTTCAAAGTATCAAGTGTAAGGCCGCCATCGCCTGGGGCCCGGGTCAGCCCCTCTCCATCGAAGAGGTCGAGGTCATGCCACCCCAGGCCGGCGAGGTGCGGGTGCGGATCGTCGCCACCGGCGTCTGCCATACCGATGCCTTCACCCTGTCCGGTGAAGATCCGGAAGGTGTCTTCCCCTGCATTCTCGGTCACGAGGGGGGCGGCATCGTCGAGTCCATCGGCGAAGGAGTCACCAGCGTCAAGGTCGGCGATCACGTGATCCCGCTCTACACCCCGGAGTGCCGCGAGTGCAAGTTCTGCAAGTCCGGCAAGACCAACCTGTGCCAGAAGATCCGCGCCACCCAGGGCAAGGGGCTGATGCCGGATGGCACCACCCGCTTCTCCAAGGACGGCCAGCCCATCTACCACTACATGGGCACCTCCACCTTCAGCGAATACACGGTACTGCCGGAGATCTCCATCGCCAAGGTCGATCCGGCCGCCCCGCTGGAAGAGGTGTGTCTGCTGGGCTGTGGCGTCACCACAGGCATAGGCGCAGTCATGAACACAGCCAAGGTCAAAGAGGGTGAGAGCGTCGCCATCTTCGGGCTGGGTGGCATCGGCCTCTCCGCCGTGATCGGCGCCCGTCTGGCCAAGGCCGGTCACATCATCGCCATCGACATCAACGAGAGCAAGTTCGAGCTGGCCCGCAAGCTGGGCGCCACCGACTGCATCAACCCAAACGACTATGACAAGCCCATCCAGGAGGTGATCGTCGAGATGACCGACGGCGGCGTCGACTTCTCCTTCGAGTGCATCGGCAACGTCAAGGTGATGCGCGCCGCGCTGGAGTGCTGCCACAAGGGCTGGGGCGAGTCTGTCATCATAGGCGTGGCCGGCGCCGGTCAGGAGATCAGCACCCGTCCGTTCCAGCTGGTCACAGGCCGGGTCTGGCGCGGCAGTGCCTTCGGCGGCGTCCGTGGTCGCAGCGAGCTGCCGAGCTATGTGCAGCGCTACATGCAGGGAGAGTTTCGTCTCGACGACTTCATCACCCACACCATGCCCCTTGAGCAGATCAACGAGGCGTTCGAGCTGATGCACGAAGGCAAGAGCATCCGCACCGTCATCCACTACTGAGTCATGACAGCCCCGCCAACCGCTGGCGGGGCTGAGGAGTTCGTCGATGAATCTGGACATCATCAGCAGCAACAAGAGCTTCGATGGCTGGCACAAGCAGTATCGCCACCCCTCCAGCGTGCTCGGGTGCGAGATGCGTTTCGCCATCTACCTGCCGCCCCAGGCCCTCACCGGCCAGAAGGTACCCGTGCTCTACTGGCTCTCCGGCCTCACCTGCACCGATGAAAACTTCATGCAAAAGGCGGGAGCCCAGCGCATCGCCGCCGAGCTCGGCATCGCTCTGGTGGCGCCGGATACCAGCCCCCGCGGGGAAGGTGTGGCGGACGATCCCGGCTACGATCTCGGCATGGGGGCCGGTTTTTACGTCAACGCCACCCAGCACCCCTGGCGCGATCACTACCAGATGTATGACTACGTCACCCGGGAGCTGCCCGAGCTCATCGAGACCCACTTCCCGGTCTCGACCCGGCGCGCCATCAGCGGCCACTCCATGGGAGGGCATGGGGCCCTGATCGCGGCGCTGCGGGAACCCGGTCGCTACCGTTCAGTGTCGGCCTTCAGTCCCATCAGCCACCCGAGCCGCTGCCCCTGGGGCCAGAAGGCGCTCGGTGCCTACCTCGGCAACAACCCATTGCTGTGGCAGGAGTGGGATGCCTGCCAGTTGCTGCGCCACCACGACGGCCAACCGCTGCCGACCCGGGTGGATGTGGGACTGGACGATCCCTTCCTCGCCGAGCAGCTCGGTATCGACGCCCTGGATGAGGTCGCCGCCGCCAAGGCCTGGCCGCTGGAGCTCAACCGTCACGCCGGGTACGACCACAGCTACTACTTCGTGGCGAGCTTCATCGAAGCGCACCTGCGCTTCCACGCTCGCCACCTCGGCGACTAGCCAGTGCCCTCTCCGGCCCGCCATGGTCGGAGAGGCACATATACGCGGATCGCCGCCAGCCGGTGGCGATCCGCTTCACCCAAGGAACGGGAGACAAGGATGCATCTCTTCACCAGCCTGCAAGCCATGCCGGATCAGTTCGAACAACTGCTGGCACAGGTACCCGCCGATCATCTGAACTGGGAGCCCGCCAACTGGGCCGGCATCCCCTCCGAGCGCTTCAGCGCCCAGGGTCACCTCTGCCATCTGCTGGACATCGAAGTGCTGGGTTACCGGGTCCGCTTTCAGCGCACCCTGACGGAGAGCCTGCCCGAGCTCGTTTCCCTCGATGGCTATCAGCTGGCGCTGGATAACGATTATCGCCATCAGGATCCCGCCACCCAGCTGGCCCGCTTTCGCGCCGCCCGCGCCGAGACAGTCGCCTGGCTAAGGGAGCTGCCTGCCTCGGCATGGGAACGGCGAGCCCACTATGGCAACTATGGAGAGGTGACGCTGGACGGTCTGGTGCGCCTGCTGGTCAGCCACGACCACCAGCACCTGGCCGGCATGCAGTGGCTGCTGATGCGCCTGAATGCGGATCTGCGCATCAACCTGCCTCTCGCCTGAGAGAAAGCCCCGGGACGAGGGATAACAAAACAGGCCCTGCTGGGCCTGTTTTTTTGACTGGGAATCGAGCCGGAGACTTAGCTTCCGACCCGGGAGATGGCACCGGATCCGGCGATCTCGCTCTCCAGTCGGGGATCGCCCCAATAATTGACCGAGCCGGAGCCGGCGATGCCGACCTTCAGCAACTCACTGGCATTCACCTCCACGTCGCCGCTGCCCGCGATATTGACCTCGACCTTCTCTCCCTTGAACTCAGCGCCCGACACGCCGCCGGCACCGGCGATATTCAGCTCGACCTCTCTGGCCGAACCGCTCCCCAGATCCAGGCTACCCGCACCGGCGATGTTGCCCTCCAGTCGATCCAGCGCCAGCTGGCTGGCGACTATGTCCCCCAGACCTGCCACCGACAGCACCAGCTTATCCCCCGAAAAACCGCTCAGATCGCCGCGAGCCAGACCCGCCAGCGCCAGCTCTTCCACCTTGGGCAAGGTGATGGTGATGTCGATGGGCTCGGGAGACTCCAGCCGGTAGCCATCCTTGACCTCCAGCTCCAGCTTGTCGTCTCGCTCGGTCAGCACCAGATAGGGCAGCGGCTTCTCCTGCCCACGGATCAAGATGCCCCTCTCTTCTCCGACCACCAGATGGATATTGGCGGGCACCCCGGCCAGCACCCGGGTCACCTGCTGACCCAGGGGATGGCGCTGCTCGATGACGGTGCCGTCACCGCTCACCTGGATGTAATCCAGCTTGTTGCAGCCACCGAGCCCAAGGGCCAGCATCAATCCCAGCATCCACTTCATTTCTCTCTCCTTGTTGATGGCCCTGTCCGGCCTGTTTGTACTCATCCGGGAATCAAGATGGCAATCCTCGTGCCATAAGCTCAATCACATGATTTTTATGGGTTTTACTCTTTTTATTGCCTGTGTCATCAGGCTGTAAGGCGCCATTCTGACTATATAGTGGTAAAACTGACCATACCCGAATGGGGATTACCCGGCCCGGCGAGCCTCCGCCATGACGACAGGCGCCGACAGTTTTTTGTTGTCGCGCCGGTCTGTTGAGCCAATAGTGATACTTTGTGCATCCGCGCACCCAGTCCGTCTTCACTGCCCAAAAGGAGTCAGAGCGTGACCCAAGCCAGCCACCCCCTTGCCGCCATCGACGGCCTGCCAGCGCCGACCCGCACCCCGCTGCTGACCGGTGAGGATCCCGAGCAGAAGCGGCGCGAGCTGCTCGCCTACTTCAGCCAGACCTTCGCGCTCTATGACTCCCTGTTCGACTGTCTGGCCGATGAACGCGCCTGGTTCAACAAGGCCATCTCGTTGCGCCACCCGCTCATCTTCTACTACGGTCACACCGCCGCCTTCTTCATCAACAAGCTGCTGGCGGCCCGCCTTATCGAGGCTCGCCTCGATCCACGCATAGAGGCCATGGTGGCCATCGGCGTGGACGAGATGAGCTGGGACGATCTGGACGACACCCACTACGACTGGCCCAGCGTCGCCGAACTGCGTGCCTATCGAACCAAGGTGCGTGCCCTGGTGACTGACTTTATCGAGCGCATGCCCCTGACTCTGCCCATCCAGTGGCAGAGCCCGGCCTGGGTCATCCTGATGGGCATAGAGCACGAGCGCATCCACCTCGAGACCTCCAGCGTGCTGATCCGCCAGTTGCCCCTGGCCTGGGTGCGCCCCCAAGCTCACTGGCCGATCTGCGAAGAGCGCAGCCACCAGCGAGACGAGGCGCCCGTCAACGCCCTGCTGCCGGTGGCAGGCGGGCGAGTACGCCTCGGCAAGCGGGACGCCACCTATGGCTGGGACAACGAATACGGCGAGCGTCACATAGAGCTGGCCCCCTTCCAGGCAAGCCGCATGCTGGTGAGCAATGCCGAGTACCTCGAGTTCGTGCAGGCAGGTGGCTACCGGCAGCAGGCCTGGTGGGACGATGAGGGCTGGGGCTGGCGCCAGTTCGCCGGCGCGCGGATGCCGAGCTTCTGGGTCGGCGATCCCAGCGAACCCGAACAGTTGCAACTGAGGTTGATGACGGAGCAGATCCCCATGCCCTGGGACTGGCCCGCCGAGGTGAACCAGCTGGAGGCCGCCGCCTTCTGCCGCTGGAAATCGGCCCAGACCGGGCTGTCCGTCCAGCTGCCGAGCGAGGCCGAATGGCAGCTGCTGCGGGAGCAACTGGCGGGGGATCAGCCGGACTGGCTGGAGGCCCCGGGTAATATCAACCTGGCCCGCTTCGCCTCCCCCTGCCCGGTCGATGCCTGCCCCCAGGCCGGCTTCTTCGATCTGGTGGGCAACGTCTGGCAGTGGACCAGCACCGCCATCGACGGCTTCGACGGTTTCAAGGTACACCCCCTCTACGACGACTTCTCCACCCCCACCTTCGATGGCAAGCACAGCCTGATCAAGGGGGGCAGCTGGGTAAGCACGGGCAACGAGGCACTCAAGTCGTCTCGCTACGCCTTTCGCCGCCACTTCTTCCAGCATGCGGGCTTCCGCTATCTGGTCTCCCGCTATCAGGAACCCATCATTGTGAACCCTTACGAAACCGACACGCTGGTCGCCCAGTATCTCGACTTCCAGTACGGTCCGACCCACTTCGGGGTGGCGAACTACGCCAAGACGCTGGCTGATCTTGCCGGCGAACTGTGCGGCAACCACCAGCGGGCGCTGGACATCGGCTGCGCCACCGGCCGTGCCAGCTTCGAGCTGGCCCGCCACTTCCAGCACGTGGACGGGGTCGACTACTCGGCCCGCTTCATCGACGTGGCGCTGGCCCTGGCCAAGCAGGACAGCTTCCGCTACGCCATGCCGGTGGAGGGGGATCTGGTGGAGTATTGCGAGGCTCGCCTCTCCGCCCACGATCTGGGCAGTGCGCAGGCCGATCGCATCCACTTCAGCCAGGGAGATGCCTGCAACCTCAAACCCAAGTACGACCACTACGATCTGGTGCTCGCCTCCAATCTCATTGATAGATTGCGCGAACCCGCCCGCTTCCTGCGTGACATTGCCCCGCGCCTGCGCAGCGGTGGCCTGCTGCTGCTCACCAGCCCCTACACTTGGCTGACGGACTACACCCCCAAGGCGAACTGGCTCGGCGGCATCCGGGAAAACGGCGAGGCGCTCTCAACCCATCAGGCGCTGCAGCGGCTGCTGGCGGCAGAATTCGAGGAGCTGTGCCCGCCGCGGGATGTGCCCTTCGTCATCCGTGAGACCGCCCGCAAGTACCAGCACACCCTGGCCCAGCTCACCGTCTGGCGCAAACGCTGAGGCGGATGCAACAAAAAAGAGAGGGAGGCACTGGCCTCCCTCTCTTTTATCCGCGTTTATCTCTTGTCCACGCAGCCCTCTTGTCACCTCGCTGGGCGCCTCATCCCTCCTGAGTGGAGGCCTGAGTTGTCCCCTCGTGATAACGGCGGGCCAGCACGGCGCACACCATCAGCTGGATCTGGTGGAAGATCATCAGCGGCAGCACCATGACACCGACGCTGGCGGCGGGGAACATGACGTTCGCCATGGGCACCCCGTTGGCCAGGCTCTTCTTGGAGCCGCAGAAGACGATGGTGATCTCGTCCGCCCGGTTGAACCCGAGCCGGCGGCTGATCCAGACGTTCCAGCCCAGCACCAGTGCCAGCAGCACGCAGCTCAGCAGCACTATACTGGCCAGGTCATACCAGCCCACCTGATGCCAGATCCCCTGCACCACAGCCTCGCTGAAGGCCACATAAACCACCAGCAGGATGGAGCTCTGATCCAGCTTGCCGATGAGCGGCCTGTGGGCATCGACCCAGCGGCCGATGAGGGGTCGGGACAGGTGACCCACCACGAACGGCAGCATCAGCTGCACCATGATGGACTGGATGGAGTGCCAGGTGTCGATGCCCTCCCCCTGCACATTGATCATCAGCCCCACCAGCACGGGGGAGAGGAAGATGCCGAGTATGCTGGAGGCCGAGGCGCTGCACACCGCCGCCGACACATTGCCACCGGCCAGGGAGGTGAAGGCGATGGCCGACTGCACGGTGGCGGGCAGGGCGCACAGATACAAGAAACCGAGGTAGATGGCCGGACTCAGCCAGTGGGGCACGAAGGGGGTGAGCAAGAGCCCCAGCAGCGGGAACAGCACGAAGGTGCTGAGCATGACCACCAGGTGCAGCCGCCAGTGGCCGAGCCCCGCCAGCAGGTTCTGGCGCGACAGCTTGGCGCCGTGCATGAAGAACAAGAGCGCCACCGCCAGCTTGGTCAACAGACCGAACCAGACGGCGACCTGCCCCTCGCAGGGGAAGAGGGAGGCCAGGGTGACCACCAGGATCAGCACACAGGTAAAGGGATCTAGACGCACGACGAGTCTCCAGGAAAGCGCGTCCCGCGCCGCCGAGGTGTTCGGGAGGGGACGACAGGAAAGACAACAGGAGCTGTTTGAGAGCTCCCGTTGCAACGAATCCCCAGCTTACCCCGAGAATTGGGTGCTGCAAAGTTGAGCTATGTCCAAAGGCGTTTAAGAAAATTAAACGTTTACTTGCCATGCTGGTCTGAAATTGAACAATAAACCGAGCTCCACGGCTAAAAAAGCCTAAAAAACGGGTGGCTTGAGCCACCCGTTGCACAAAAAGCCGTGATGTCGTCAGCTCTGCTTGACCCGCTTGCTCCCCTTGCCCGGCAGATTGCCGCCAGCGGCCAATTTGGCAGCCTGACGCTTCTCGAAGCGGGAGATCCACCAGTAGGCGATGGCCGAGAACACCGCCGTCATGAAGACGTTGATGAAGAAGGCGCGCACCAGATCCACCCCGGCCGGGAAGGCGGAGGCGCTCATGCTGACCACGAAGATGAGGATCAGCACGGATACCACGGCCATGCCGAAAGTACGCGAGCCCATGCGGAAATCCCGCGGGGTGTCGTCGTGTTTCCAGCGGAACACGAAGTAGGCCACCATGATGAAGATGGGCGGCAGCATGGCGGTTCCGGCGGTGAGGTTGATGGCGGTGTTCATCATCTGCTGCACCGACTCCGAGCCGAAACCGTTCACCACCAGCATCACGAACACGAATACGAACTGCCACCAGGCGGCGCGCACCGGCACCCCGTGCTCGTTGAGCTCTGTGGTCTTCTCGCCATAGACCCCCTGGGGGATCTCGGAGAAGTGGATCTTCACCGGCGCCGAGGTCCACATCATCATGGAGCCGAACATGGCGATGAACAGCACCACCCCGACGAAGCGGCCGACCAGCACCTCGGAGACCTGGAAGTACTGGGCCATGCCGGTGAAGATCTCCACCATTCCGCCGGCGTAGGTGAGGCTTTCCCGCGGCACGAACACGTTCACCAGCAAGGAGCCCAGGGCATACATGGCGCCTATGATGATGCCGGCCGTGATGATCACCCGGATGAAGGACTTCTGACCGCCCTTGACGTCATTGAGGTAGGCCGCCGCCGTCTCGGCGCCACCGGCCGCCTGGAAGATCCAGCACATGATGCCCAGGGTCGCCCAGTTGACGGTCGGCGTCATGGCCTCCAGCGTGATGGGCTGGGCCGGCACATGGTCGCCACTCAAGGCCATCAGGGCCCCCAGCACATAGATGGCGAACAGGGCGAACACGCCGTAGGCCACCAGTTCGGCAATCTTGCCAAGCCAGCTCGCCCCCTTGGTGGAGATGTGGGTCGCCGCCGCGAACAGGGCGATGGAGATGATGGAGGTCACCATGGGGGAGAAGCTGTACTCATAGCCCAGCATGGCGTAGGAGGCGTAGGCGATGACGTTCGGCAGCAGGGAGACGAACCAGAACAGGTTCACGAACCAGTAGAGGAAGGAGCCGAGGTAGGCCATGCGGGTGCCGAGCGGCTTCTTGAGCCAGTCATACATGCCCGATTCCGACTGCCTGTTGGCGGAGACGAACTCGGAGATGATGAACACGAAAGGGATGAAGTAAACGAGGGTGGCCAGCAGGAAGATGGGCGCCGAGCTCAGCCCCAGTTCGATGTTGTTGTTGACGATGTTGCGCACGTTGAACACGGCGGCAAAGGTCATCGACAACAGGGCAAACTTGCCCAGGGTGCCGCGTACTGAATCAGACATGATGTTCTCCAATGGGATCACGCCGCTTCACCAGCGGGCGCGTTGACTCTGACTGTGTGTCGTCCTGACCTGATGGCCGGACTCTTTTATTTCTTGTTATGGCCAAGCGGGCCGTCCTGGTCCGCCTGGCAGAGATGTGCACTATCGACCATCAGACGATGGGGGTGCCCGGCGCCATGGGCACGCGGGGTTGCAGCAGCACGCTCTGGCTCTCGTCCGGTGTCTCGGCGCACAGCAACATGCACTCGGAGCGCTCACCGCGCATGCGGGTGGGTTTGAGGTTGGTCAGCACCACCACCTGGCTGCCCAGCAGCTCCGCCTCGCTGTAGTGGGGCACCAGGCTGGTGACCGTCTGCAGCGGCCGCTCGCCCCCCACGTCTATCTGCACTATGTAGAGCTTGTCGGCGCCGGGATGGCGCACCACCTCCAGCACCTTGCCCACCTTCATCTCGACCCGCTTGAATTCGGCAAACTCGATCACCTCGCTCATTCCACTCTCCTCGTTCTGTTGTGCAACCGGTCACGGGTGGCCGCAGCCACCCGGTTTAACGTGTTTGACCACTCGGGCCTTGCTCAGGACGCCGGGACGGCAACCTGGGCGGTCGGCTGGGCTTCCAGCACCCGCGCCTCCTCGCTCAACGAGGCCTCGTATCTGTTGTATTTCCACCAGGCGAAGCCGAGGAAGATGACGATCCCCCCCACGTTGTAGAAGACGATGGTCAGGATGTCGGCACCGGTCGGGAAGGTGGAGGCCAGGAAGCCCACCCCGAAGATGGCGATCAGCACGGAGACCACGGCGATGCCGGTAGTGCGTGAACCCATCTTGAAATCCCGTGGCAGGTGATCCAGTTTCAGGCGCAGGTTCAGATAGGCCAGCATGATGAACAGGGGTGGCAGCATGGAGGCGGCCGCCGTCATGTTGATGACGGTATTCATCAGGTCTTGGGCGGTGTTGGAGCCGAGGGTCGGGATCAGCATCAGGGGCAGCACTATCAGGTACTGGATCCAGGCTGCCCGGGCGGGCACGCCGTTCTCGTTCAGCTCGACCGTCTTCTTGCCGAAGATGCCGGCCGGGATCTCGGAGAAGAAGATCTTCACCGGGGTGGCGGTCCACATCAGCAGGGAGCCGAACATGGCGGTAAAGGAGACCAGCCCCACGAAGCGGTTCACCAGTAAGATTGGCAGACCAAAGTAGGAGGCCAAGCCTTCGAACACCTGCACCGAGCCGCCGGTGAATTTCAGGGTGTCGCTGGGGGCAAACACGTTGATCAACAGGGAGGCGACGGAGTAGAGCACGCCGATGAAGATGCCGGCGATGATGATCACCTTCACGAACGACTTGGAGCCGCCCTTGACGTCATTCACGTAGACGGCCACCGACTCGGCACCGCCGGCCGCCATGAAGATCCAGGTGGTAATACCCAGGAAGGCCCAGCTGAAGTCCGGGATCATGGCCTCCACCGTGATGGGATCCGCCGGCTGCACGCCGCCAATCAAGGCCGCACCTGCCAGCAGTATGTAAGAGAGGGTCAGCAGCAGCATCAGGGACGAGGTCACAGAAGTGATGGGACCCAGCATCTTGGCGCCGTTGGTGGAAACATAAGTAGCGAAGGCGAACAGGATCATGCTCAAGCCAGTAGTCGCGAGCGGCGTGAGTATGTATTCGTAGCCCAGGAAGGCATAAGAGGCGTAGGCGATGACCCGCGGCAACAGAGAGGTGAAGAAGAACAGGTTCACGAACCAGTAGGTGTAGGCGGAGATGAAAGCCCAGCGTCCACCGAGGGAGCTTTTGACCCAGGCATAGACACCGGCCTCGGAGTTCTTATTCAGTGACACGAACTCCGCGATGATCAGGCAAAACGGAATGAAGTAAAAAATGGTGGCCAGGAAGAACATGGGGGCCGAGGCCAAGCCGATCTCTATGTTGTTGTTGATGACGTTGTTGAAGCTGAATACGGCCGCAAAGGTGAGCGACAGCAAACCGAACTTGCCTATCGTATTGCGCTTGGAATCTGACATGTTCCATCTCCAGACCTGTAGTTATCTCTGCGAAAGGGCGGGGCTTGAGTTGTAGGGTGAGCTCCGCCCCTTCCGGCTTTTATCAGTACAGAAGCGGCGGATTATTTGTTTTTGAAGTAGCCGCCTTCGACCGTGACCTTGATGATCAGCTTGCGTACCGGGCTGTCGCCTGCGAAGCGGTAGGCCTCGTGGTTCTCGAAGATCACCAGCTGGCCATTGCCGACCCGCTGGCGCTCTCGCACCTCGCCGGCCAGCCACTCGCGGTCGCTGGTGTCGTCATAGGCCTGCTCGGTCTGCAGCTCGTTTTTCCCGGCCCACTCCACCGTCTCTTCTCCTTCCAGGTAGTAGTGGATGTCGAAGTAGCGGCGCTGCCCCTCAAACAGGGAGGTGGCCGGGCTGGCCCCCTCCTGCAAGCGGTAGGTGAGGGAGTCACCTATGGAGTGACAGATACCGGACTTGAGGTTAGGCAGGTTGTCGATGGCCTCCACGCAGCGGCCCCACTTCTTGCCCTCCCGGTAGATGTTCTTGAACAGGGTCAGGTTATCCAGGGTGATCATGCGAGGTTCCTCCCGCCGTTGATGCTGAGATCGAGCCCGGCCAGGGCGGCCGGATTGAGGTTGCCGCGGGCGATGGGCAGCAGGGTCAGGCCGAAGCAGAACGGTTCGAAACGTACCCGCCAGGAGTCCAGCACCTCGGATCCCCAGGAGTTGGAACCCAGCCCCAGCACCTTGTGATCCAGGTTGAGGGTGAGATAGCCGCTGGGATCCAGCTCATTGATGTGCTGGGCGGCGTGGATATGTTCCCAGCTGTAGGGCCAGACGCTCAGGTTGATGGGGGCATCCGGGCGCACATAGAGGCCCTCACCGTGGCGGTTGGTCAGGGTCGCCCAGCGCACCTGCTGGCGGTTGCCGTTGTCCTGGGGGAAGGGGTAGTGCTCCCACATCTCGGCCACCGTGCTCTGGAAACTGTCGATCCAGTTGCTCTGGCGGCTGTCCTGGTAGTTCTCCCCCGGTCCCATGCCGAAGTAGTGCACCCGTTCGAGATCCCGGCGGATACCCAGTTCGAAACCAATCTTGGGGATGATGTCGTCATAGCCGCCGTAGGGCTGGCCGCACAGCTGGACGTGCAACTGGCCGTTCGGGCTCAGGGTGTAGACGTAGCAGCAGCGCATGCCGAAATCGAACACCGGGGGCGCTATCAGGCTCTCCACCGTCACCTCGATGGCCTCGCCCAGCTGACGCCAGCTCAGGCTGCGGAAGTGCTCCTGCATGATCTGCAGGTGATTCGAGTGCCACAGGCTCTCGTACTCCTGCTTGTGGTTGTCGATCATCGGCTTGAAGAAGGTGAGGCGCGGCGAGCGCTCGATCAGCTCATTGCCATCCTGCTGCCAGCTCACCAGCTTGCCGTCCAGGCGCGAGAAGCGCAGGGCGAAGCCGTTACCGGTCAGGGTCAGCGCGAGCCGCTCGTCGGCAATCTGCAGCGCCGTGGCGTTGGGACTGACGAAGGGCCTTAGTTGACGGGTCGATGCCTTGAGCTGGAACTGATACTGGCCGAGCTCGTGATCCGCCGGGCTATGGCGGGTGGCGCTGGCCTTGATGACCCGGATCTGGACGAAGGTTTCCCGCTCATCCAGGCTCGGTAGCGCCAGTTGCAGCGGCGTGATGGCGCCGGGGGCCATGCCCGCCAACCGGATCTGCTGACTCGCCAGCAGCTCCCCTTCCGCCTTCACCTCGACCAGCAGGCGAATGTCGTCCAGGGTCGAGAACCAATAACGGTTCTCCACTTCCAGCTTGCCGCTGGCTGCATCGGCGGCGCGGATCTTGACCGGGCAGATCACCTGCTTGTATTCGCGCAGGCCGGGCCCCGGGGTCTGATCCGGATAGATGAGCCCATCCATGCAGAAGTTGTAGTTGTTGGGGTAGTCGCCGTAGTCGCCGCCGTACTTGTAGACCGGGCGGCCCTGCTCATCCTCATCCAGGATGCCGTGATCGCACCACTCCCAGATGTAGTGACCCTGAATGTGGGGATGGCGGTCGAACACCTGCTGGTATTCACTGAGGCCACCCGGGCCGTTGCCCATGGCGTGGGCGTATTCGCAGAGGATGCGCGGCTTAGTCATCGGGAACTCGCCGAAGCAGTTCATCTGGGAGACGCGGGAATACATGGTGCTGACCACATCCACCACCTCGGCGTCGCGGTCTTCCTCATAGTGCACCAGCCGGGTCGGATCGATCTGCTTGCAGCGGCGGTACATGGCTCTGATGTTGCAGCCGTAGCCGGACTCGTTGCCCAGCGACCAGATGATGATGGAGGGATGGTTCTTCTGGGCGTGGACGTGGCGCTCTATCCTGTCCACAAACACCGGCTCCCAGTTGGGATCGTCCGTGATGCGGCTGAGATCGCCTACGTTGGCAAAGCCGTGGGTCTCCACGTCCGTCTCCGCCATCACGAACAGGCCGTACTGGTCGCACAGCTCGTAGAAGCGCGGGTCGTTCGGGTAGTGGGCGGTGCGCACCGAGTTGAGGTTGTGCTGCTTCATCAGCACTATGTCCCGCTCCACCCGATCCATGCCGACGGCGCGGCCCTTCAGGTGATCGTTGTCGTGGCGATTCACTCCGTGCAGCTTGAGGTACTGACCATTGACGTAGAAGAGCCCGTCTTTGACACGGATCTCGCGCACCCCGACCCGCTGCGGGATCACCTCCAGCAAGTCGCCACTGTCGCCATAGAGGGAGAGTTGCAGCTGATAAAGATAAGGGTCTTCGGCGCTCCACAGATGCGGAGCCGCCAGGTCCAGCGTGAAGCCGCAGATCAGCTCGCCGTCGATGGCGAGGTTTTCGAGAGCACCGCTGGCTATCTCGCTGCCTTGATCCAGCAAGGACCAGACCAGGCGATGGTTCCGGGCCTGCACCCCCAGGCTCTCCAACCGGATGTCGCAGCTCAGGGTAGCGCTTCGGTTGTCGTCGGCCAGGGCGGTCTGGATGAAGAAGTCCTGCACATGGACGGGGGTCTTGCCCAGCAGATAGACGTCGCGGAAGATCCCCGCCATCCACCACATGTCCTGATCCTCGATATAGGTGGAATCCGCCCACTGCATCACCCGCACCGACAGCAGGTTCTCGCCGGTGTGGGCATGGGCGCTGATGTCGAACTCGGCGGTGAGGCGGCTGCCCTTGCTGAAACCCACATAGTGGCCGTTCACATAGACCTCGAAGTAGGTCTCCACCCCGTCGAACTTGATGATCACCTGCTCGCCGTCCCAGGCAGGGCTCAGCACGAAGCTGCGCTGATAGGCGCCGGTCGGGTTGTTGCTCGGCACGAACGGCACATCTATGGGGAAGGGAAAACCTTCGTCCGTGTACTGCAGGTTGCCGTGGCCTTCCATCTGCCACATGTTGGGCACGGCTATCTGGCCCCACTCCGTCATGGGATTGTGATAGAAGGCCTCCGGCACCTGCAGCGGATGATCGAAGTAGTGGAATTGCCACTGACCGCTCAAGCTTTGGAAGCGGCGGCTCAGCTCCCGCTGCATGGACGAGGCGGCATGGGCATCCCCATAAGAGAAGAAATAGGCACGGGGTGCCAGCCTGTTTTCACCAACGAATTGCACGTTTTCCCAGTTATTCACATGTCCTCCCGGAACAAGGCAAGGTAGCTGGGTAAACTCTAGATAAACATTTACTAAATATCAGATAATGATCGGTAAACTTTTAACCTCATCACACAAGCCAGCCCGATCTGTGAGCAAGATCAGAAGTCGAGGCGAAAAGATCGATAGCCCTCTCTTGCTGGCACAGATGTTGATAAACAGAGAATGATATGGAGTAAATATAGCTGTATTACAATGAGTTATGTTTTATTCTGACAGGAGGAAGCGATAAAGAGGGTAGAGGAAAGGCCGCGCCATCAGACAATGGCGCAGATAAAGAGTGAGATGTTTTACTAAACTTGGCGAGTCGTACCACGCAGGGTCAGCCGGCTGGGTACCAGCACCCGCAGAGGCACTTCCCGCTCGTCCCGCAGCCGCTCGACCAGCAGATTGACCCCCTGGGAGCCCATCAGTTCGGAGTGGATACGCACAGTGGAGAGTGGCGGGAAGGTGAACTTGGCGGTCGGAATGTCGTTCACGCTGATGAGCTCTATCTGCTGGGGAATGGCCAGCCCCTTCTCGTGGATGGCGCGCAGCACCCCGATGGCGATGGAATCCGAGGCCACGAACAAGGCCCTTGGCCAATCGCCGGCCAGCATCTCTTTCGCCAGTCGATAGCCGGAGGCACTGGAGAAGTCACCGCGATAGAGATCGCTCTGTTGCACCACCCCGAGTCGCTGACCGTAATCAAGGAAGGCCAGTTCACGCAGATCCGGCAGCTCATCCTGACCACCGATGTAGCCGATGCGCCCATGTCCCTGGGCCATGAAGAAGTCCACCACCTGCTGGCTGATGAGCGCCAGATCCACGTCCACCGAGTCGTATTCCCCCTCGGATCGGCAGTCGATAAACACCAGTTGGGCAGAGAGAGAATAGAGGGCTGCCAGGCGTTCGGCAGGCAGGTGGCCGATCACCAGGATACCGTCGACGGCACAGAGATCCCGCCCCTCGGCCCCGTTATAGAAGTGGGTCAGCTCGATGTTGAGACGGGCGCACTGGGTCTCGATACCGTAGCGAATGGCGAGATAGTAGGGGTCATTGACCTCGGTGCTCTGGGGATAGGCGTAGACGGCCAGGAAGTGCAGCTTGTTCTTGTGGACCCCCTTGCGGGCACTGCTGGTCTTGTACTCCAGCCGCTCGGCGATCTCGAAGATCTTGTGCCTTGTCTCTTCCTTGACGCTCAGCGTCGGATCCTCATTGAGCACCCGTGACACTGTGGCCTGGGATACCCCGGCCTCCTGCGCAATTTCCTTCAACGTGGCCATGCATACTCCTCTGGCGATAACCCCGGCCCATGCCTCCAGAGTAACGGCCAAGTCGCTGACAGCCCAGCGTTTTTACTAAAATAAGCCGTGATAGATGGCAAAACTCCAAAGCAAAAAGGCCTCCCGAATGGGAGGCCTCTTCTAAATAGGTGCCTGACAGTGTCCTACTCTCGCATGGCGAATGCCACACTACCATCGGCGCTACCGCGTTTCACTTCTGAGTTCGGCATGGGATCAGGTGGTTCCACGGCGCTATGGCCGCCAGGCAAATTCTTCAATCTCGGAAAGCTGACGTGAATAACGACTGTCACCGGTAAGGTGGGTCGCTATCACTGAATTTGTAAGTAGTTCATGCACTTGCTACAAGGCCCAGAACACTTCTTGGGTGTTGTATGGCTGTCTCTTATA
>NZ_PGCP01000037.1 GCF_002812985.1 Aeromonas lusitana | reverse complement strand
GCCGTTGGCCACGTTGTAGGTCCACTCACCGCCTTCGGTGATGGTCAGGGTCCCCAGTGCACCCGCGCTCGGGGTGCCGTTGCCGGCCACAAACTTGGCTTCGTCCGCCCCGTCCACGTCGGTCACGCTCAGGGTGCCGGTCTCGGTCAGGTTACCGCTGACCACGTTCAGATCTTCGGTCACCGCACCAGTGTCGGCACCGCTGATCACCGCGCCATCGTTCACGCCGGTGATGGTGATGGTGACGGTGTGCTCGGTGCCGTCCAGGCTCTTGACCACGAAGGTCTCGACCTTGGTCTCACCCTTGCCCAGGTACTGCACGTCGCCGTTGGCCACGTTGTAGGTCCACTCACCGCCTTCGGTGATGGTCAGGGTCCCCAGTGCACCCGCGCTCGGGGTGCCGTTGCCGGCCACGAACTTGGCTTCGTCCGCCCCGTCCACGTCGGTCACGCTCAGGGTGCCGGTCTCGGTCAGGTTACCGCTGACCACGTTCAGATCTTCGGTGACCGCACCGGTGTCGGCACCGCTGATCACCGCGCCATCGTTCACGCCGGTGATGGTGATGGTGACGGTGTGCTCGGTGCCGTCCAGGCTCTTGACCACGAAGGTCTCCAGCTTGGTCTCCCCCTTGCCCAGGTACTGCACGTCGCCGTTGGCCACGTTGTAGGTCCACTCACCGCCTTCGGTGATGGTCAGGCTGCCCAGTGCACCCGCGCTCGGGGTGCCGTTGCCGGCCACGAACTTGGCTTCATCCGCCCCGTCCACGTCGGTCACGCTCAAGGTGCCGGTCTCGGTCAGGTTACCGCTGACCACGTTCAGATCTTCGGTCACCGCACCGCTGTCGGCACCGCTGATCACCGCGCCATCGTTCACGCCGGTGATGGTGATGGTGACGGTGCTGTCTCTTATACACATCT
>NZ_PGCP01000036.1 GCF_002812985.1 Aeromonas lusitana | reverse complement strand
AGAGGGCTCCCCATGGGGAGCCCTCTTGCTATCTGGGATACCGCCATCAGGCAGGCTTGCTGGCCAGCTCGTGGCGTTTCAAGGCCAGCAAGGTGATAAGCAGGGCGGCGCTGGCGATCAGCGCCATGCCGACGTAGGTGGCACCGAAACCGGGGGCCAGCTCGGCCGGGCTCAGGCTCGCCAAATTGTGGCTGCTGCCTGCCGGCAGGGCTGAGTGGAACAGCATGGCGCAGATGGCAACCCCGACCGCCCCACCCAGCTCACGGCCGAAGTTGAACAGGGACATGCCGATGCCGCGATCCTCCCGTGGCAGCGCATTCTGCACCACCACGGAGAGCGCCGGCAGCACCAGCCCGAGCCCCAGACCCGCGAGTCCCAATCCCAGGTTGGCCCAGAGATCGAAGTGAATTTGCCACAGCGCCAGCGCCGCCAGGGCAAAACCCGTCACCACGAAGCGTCGGTAGTGCCCGCTGCGGCCGATCAGCTTGCCGCCGACGAAGGCGCCCGCCGTGATGCAGACCATGAAGATCACCATGTAGAGCCCGCTCTCGCTCGCCCCCATCCCCTTCTGCCACTGCATCTGCAGCGGCAGATAGACCAGCACGGCGAACATCAGCAGTTGGGAGGCCAGCGCCAGCAACACGCTCACCAGATAGCCGGGCAGCCGCACCAGATGGGCCGGCAGTATGGGGTCGTGGGCGCGCCGCTCAACCAGGATCAGCAACAACAGAGCCACCACCAACCCGGCGGCCAGCCAGAGGGCGGGTAGGCTGGTCTCCGGCGAGAGCAGCAGCAAGGTGAGGGTGGTGACTGTGATGAGCAGCCCTGCCCCCTTCCAGTCGAAGCGGCTGTGGCGCCGCACATTGAGGTGACCGAGGTTGCGATTCACCAGCCAGAGCGCGAGCGCCCCGAGCGGCAGGTTGATCCAGAAGATCCAGCGCCAGCTCAGTTGCTCGCTGAAGTAACCGCCGAGCAGGGGCCCGGCGATGCTGGAGACCGCGTACACAGCCGAGATATAGCCCTGATACTTGCCCACCTCCCGCGGCGGTATGCTGTCGGCAATTACGGTGAAGGCCAGGGCGATAAGGCCCCCGCCCCCCAACCCTTGCAACACCCGGGCTCCTAGCAGGGTCGGCAGATCCTGGGCGAGGGCGCAGGCCACGGATCCCGCCAGAAACAGGCCTATGCCGATATTGAGCATCCGCACCCGACCAAACAGATCGCTCAGCTTGCCGTAGACTGGCAGGGCGGCGGTGGCGGCCAGCAGGTAGGCGGTGACCACCCAGGTGAGGGCGGCGCCGGCGTTCAGCTCGGCCCCTATGATGGGCAAGGGGGTGGTGACTATGCTCTTTTCCAGTGACCCCAGGGCGATCACCAGGGCCACACTTGCGAAGATGGTTTTGGGGGACATGTCGGGGGCTCGCTCATATAAAATGCCAACAACGGCGCAATAGGGCTCATTATTGTCTCATAAATCATCAGCTGATGGCGAAAACCACTGCCCGTGCCCACAGACATGACCCGGGTCGCGGCATCCCGCCGGCAAATCTGATAGGGTGGGTGCTTCGCCCAAAAGGAGTCAGTCCCATGACCGAGCAGTACCGCTTTGCGCAATACGACGCCCTGATCTTCGATATGGATGGCACCCTGGTGGACTCCATGCCATTGCACCTGGATGCCTGGGAGATCACCAGCGCCGAGTTCGGCCTGCCGTTCGATCGGGCTGAGCTCAATGAATACGGCGGCATTCCCACCCGCAAGATAGTGGCCATACTGGCTGAGCAGCATGGGCTGAACATCGATGTCGAGGCCTTCGCCCGCCGCAAGATTGCCCTCTATCTGGAGCAGATTGACAAGGCCCGGGTCTTCCCCCAGATGTGGGAGCTGGTCAAGGCCTACCATGGCAAGGTGCCCATGGGCATAGGCACAGGCTCGCCGCGCAACCAGGCGGAGCAGATCCTCAAGAGCACGGGTCTGGACGCCTACATCTCTGTGGTGGTAAGTGCCGACGATGTGACCAACCACAAGCCCCATCCCGATACCTTCCTGAGAGTCGCCGAGCAGCTAGGGGCCAATCCTGCCAACTGCCTGGTGTTTGAAGACACCCGGATCGGCATCCAGGCCGGCAAGGCCGCTGGCATGGCGACCCTGCTGGCCACCGAGGGTGAGCTGCAACCCGCCTGATCCCGGTTTTCAGCCATAAAAAACGCCCCTTTCGGGGCGTTTTTTAATATAAACGACTACTACATGGCGTTGGTGGATTCGAAAATCTTGTCTGCCGAGGCTTCGACGAAGCCCGGGTAGAGCACGTCGTCCGCCTGGGGATAACGCCGGGCAAACTCGTAGAAGCAGCTCGGGATGGCGCGTACGCCGTCGCTGAAGGCCACCTCCGCCTTGTCCGCCATGGTGGAGGACTGCTCCAGCATCACCTGGGGATCCCCCTTTATCTCGCCGCCCACGCCGTTCAGCACGAAACCGGCCGCCTTCAGAGCCGCATTCACCTGCTGGATAGTTTCAAAGTCTGCCAAACGGTTGATATTGACCGTGAAGTGGTTGGCACGATAGCCCCAGGCTGCCATCCAGGCCGCATACTCGCTCTCGGCCAGCAGGGTCTGGTAATCGGCCCAAGATACCTGCCAGGGGGCGCCAGCGTAGAGGAAGGCAGAGGTATCGGTCAGGTGATCCGGCACCTGAGCCACCAGCTTGTGGATGATGGCCTGGGCGGTCTCGGAGAGCTCTTCCACCTTCAGCTCGCTGATGAACACCTTGGGGGCGTCCGGATCCGCGTGCTCGAAGTGCTTGGCGTAGAGTTTCTTGGCCTTGAACACATACTCGCCCTTCTCCTCGTAGCCCAGGGCTCTGAAGTGGGCCGCCAGCGTCTCCAACCCGAGTTTGGGCAGGTTGTAGGTCCGAAACGCCACGTGATCGTTGATGATGGGGGCACCGCCGCCCAGCAGTTGGTGAACCTTGTGGGCACTGGGGGTGACTTGAATGTAGTTGTCCCACAGATGGCCAAACAGGGTCTCGATATCCTTTTGCATCTCTCTTTCCTTTGATTGCGGGTACAGACAAGGGCACCCTGGGATGCCCCTTTGGTTGTTAGAAGGTCAGGCCCGGGGACAACTGATCCGGCATGGCGGCCTTGCTGTCCTCGACGGAAGCGACCGGATACGCACAGTAGTCAGCGGCGTAGTAGGCGCTCGCCCTGTGGTTGCCGGAGGCACCTATGCCACCGAACGGTGCGGCACTGGAGGCGCCTGTGATGGGCTTGTTCCAGTTGACGATGCCGGCACGGATGCGCTTGAAGAAGTGCTGCCAGTCCGCCTCGTTGTCACCGAGCAGGCCGGCCGACAGGCCGAAGCTGGTGGCGTTGCCCTGATCGATGGCGGCATCGAAATCGTCGTAGCGAATGAGTTGCAGCAGCGGGCCGAAATACTCCTCGTCCGGCAGGGTGCTCACGGCGGTCACATCGATAATGCCCGGGGAGACGAAGCCGGTGCCCGCTTCAAGATGCTTGAGCACCAGCAGGCTCTCGCCACCGAGGCGCTGCAGGTTGGCCTGCGCCTCCACCATGCCGAGAGCAGCTCGTTCGCTTATCATGGCGCCCATGAAGGGTTGCTCGGCGGCATCGTACAGACCGACCTTGATCTGGCCGACCACTTCCACCAGGCGCTTGACCAGGGCATCCCCCTTGGCGCCGCGCTCCACGAACAGGCGGCGCGAGCAGGTGCAGCGCTGACCCGAGGTGATAAAGGCGGACTGGACGATGGCATGGACGGCGCCGTCGATGTCGCTCACGTCCTTGACGATCAGCGGGTTGTTGCCGCCCATTTCCAGGGCCAGGATCTTGCCCGGCTGACCGGCGAACTGCTGGTGCAGGAAGTGACCGGTGCGCGACGAGCCGGTGAAGAAGAGACCATCGATGTCCGGGTTGCCGGCCAGCGCCTTGCCGGTCTCGACCTCGCCTTGCACCAGGTTCAGCACCCCCTTGGGCAAGCCGGCGTCAATCCAGATCTTGAGCATGGCTTCGGCCACCATGGGGGTCAGCTCGGAGGGCTTGAACACCACCGTATTGCCGGCGATCAGCGCCGGTACTATGTGACCATTGGGCAGATGGCCCGGGAAGTTGTAAGGGCCGAACACGGCGACCACGCCGTGGGGCTTGTGGCGCACAAATGCCTTGGCGCCCGGCATGGGGTTCTCGACTGTACCGGTACGCTCGTCATGGGCGCGGATGGAGATGGCAATCTTGCCCTGCATGGCGGCGACCTCGGTGCGGGTCTCCCACAGCGGCTTGCCGGTCTCCCGGGCTATGGTCAGCGCCAGGGCTTCCTTGTGCTCGCCGAGCAGGTCGGCGTAGCGACGCACCACGGCGAGACGATCATCCAGGGCCAGATCGGACCAATGGTAGAAGGCGTTGCGGGCGGCCTTGACGGCGGCCTCCACCTGGGCGGCGCTTGCCGCCCCCCCTTGCCAGATCACTTCATTCTTGGCCGGGTCTTTTGACGCGAATACCTTGCCTTCACCGGCAAGCCACTGACCATCGATAAGTTGCACTAAAGACATAATCCATTCACTCCCTGTGGTTCACAGGCAGCCGTGGCTGCCTGCTTCAGATGCTGTGGTATCAAGCGAGCCAATTACTCCAGGTCGACGACCCGCACCATGTCGCCATTCGCCACCTTGAGGGCGGTCGCCATCTTGGGGGGTATGATGGCTTCGTGCTTGTCCAGATCGACCCGGATGTTGCCGTAGCAGGCGCGGTACTGATCGAAGCGGGTATTGCACAGCAGATAGGTACGACCGCCGATGGGCTCACCCACCAGCACCCGCAGCTTCTGGCTGCGGCGCACGCTGCGGATGTGCTTCACGTCGCACTCGACGGTGGGGCCCGCATCGAAGATGTCGACGTAGCCGCGGTTCACGAACCCCTCGTCCTGCAGCATCTTGATGGCCGGGCGGGTCTTCTCGTGGGTCTGGCCAATGACGGCGCGCGCCTCGTTGCTCAGCAGGTTGACGTAGATGGGGTACTTGGGCATCAGCTCGGCGATGAAGCGCTTCTTGCCGATGCCGGTGAGATAGTCGACGGTGGGAAAGTCCATCGAGAAGAAATGCTTTTGCAGCCACTCATAGAACGGGCTGTGACCGTCGCCATCGGAGACGCCACGCATCTCGGCGAATACGGTCTCATCGAACAGCTCGGGATGCTCGGCCATGAACAGGAAACGGTGCTTGGAGAGCAGCCGGCCATTGAGCCCCTCGCGGGCGCATTCACGCAAGAACAGGGTGCACAGCTCGGAATTGCCTGTGTAGTCGTTCGACAGAGTCAGCGTCTCGACCACGTTGTAGATGCCGAGCTTGGGGGAGGAGTGCACCACCTTGCCGATGTGGTAGTTGTAAAACGGCTGGGACAGGCCGACGGCCGCATCGATGGCGCAGGTGCCGACCATCTCGCCGGTCTCCAGATCCTCGGCCACGAAGAAGTAGAGGCAGTCTCCCTTGCCGGCAGGCTTGTCCAGGAAGGTCTGGGTTGAGGCATCGATCTTGCGTTGCAGCAGCTCGTCGTTCACCGGCAATGAAGTCATGCCGGTGCCGGATTCGATGGCACAGGTTTTGAGGCCGGCGAAGTCGCGCTGCTCGATAGGACGGATAACCAACATAAATGACAACTCCCTTTCATTGACGACAGGTGGGGTCCCGGCTCCTGCCGGGAGGACTCCCCACCTCAACTAGGCTCAGGCAATCTGGATCAGGCGTTAACCACCTGAGCGACCGCTTTCTCGAACCGAGCCAGACCTTCTTTGATATCTGCTTCCGGGATCACGAGGGAGGGAGCGAAACGCACCACGTTGGTACCCGCTACCAGTGCCATCAAGCCCTGGTCGATGGAGGCCAGCAGGAAGTCACGGGAGCGACCCTTGAAGTCGTCGTTCAACACGGCGCCGAGCAGCAGGCCCTGACCACGCACTTCGCTGAAGCAGTGGTACTTGGCGTTGATAGCCTCGATGCCGTCACGGAACAGCTGCTCGCGCTGCTTGATACCGTTCAGCACTTCCGGGGTATTGATGACGTCCAGCACGGCTTCCGCCACGGCGCACGCCAGCGGGTTGCCGCCGTAGGTGGAGCCGTGAGTACCCACTTTCAGGTGAGCCGCGATCTCGCTGGTGGTCAGCATGGCGCCGATGGGGAAGCCGCCGCCGAGCGCCTTGGCGCTGGTGAGGATGTCCGGGGTGACGCCCAGACCCATGTAGGCGTACAGATCGCCGGTGCGGCCGACGCCGGATTGCACTTCGTCATAGACCAGCAAGGCGTTGTGCTTGTCGCACAGCTCGCGCACGCCCTTGGCAAACTCGTCGGTAGGACGAATGATGCCACCCTCACCCTGCAGCGGCTCCATCACCACGGCGCAGGTGTTGTCGGAGATGGCGGCAGCCAGCTCTTCTAGGTTGTTGTAGGTGACGTGGGTGATGTCGGCGGGTTTCGGGCCGAAACCATCAGAGTAGGCAGCCTGGCCGCCGACGCTGACGGTGAAGAAGGTGCGACCGTGGAAGCCTTGATGGAAGGCGATGATCTGGGTCTTGTGGGCACCGAACTTGTCGATGGCGTAACGACGAGCCAGCTTCAATGCGGCCTCGTTCGCTTCGGCGCCGGAGTTGCAGAAGTAGACCTTTTCGGCGAAGGTGGCGGCGACCAGCTTCTTGGCCAGGCGCAGGGCCGGCTCGTTGGTCATCACGTTGGAGAGGTGCCACAGCTTCTCACCCTGGGTTTTCAGGGCCTCGACCAGCTTGGGATGGCAATGACCGAGGCCATTGACCGCGATCCCGCCCGCGAAGTCCACATACTCGCGGCCTTCCTGATCCCAGACACGTGAACCCTCGCCGCGCACCGGAATGATCTTGGCGGGGGCATAGTTCGGTACCATCACTTCATCAAACACTTCACGTGTCACTGCCAACAACTCTGACATCTTGCTCTCCTTCTAACTGGCAGCAGAATAATCCACCACCCAAAAGTTAAATCCGTGTAAACGTGGCGGAATTATCACAGAAAAAAAGTAAAAAGTCTGCAACATCCCGGCCTATGAGGAACAATATTCGATTGCCCGTGAGATTTTAGGCAACCGCATTGCATAACGGCTCAGGGGGGGTTGGCAAGAGATAATTTGGGCAGGCGGGGAGGTGAATAAAGTGTCAGGAAAATTTTTTTTTGCCCCATCGCGATTCTGGGACTAGCGTCACGATTTTTTCAGGAAGAGGCCAAAAAATTGGCCAATAACTGGTGGCCCTGCTCGCTGAGGATGCTCTCCGGGTGGAACTGCACTCCCTCCAGCGCCAGTGTTTTATGTCGCAGGCCCATGATCTCGTCGACGCTGCCATCGGCGTGCTCGCTCCAGGCGGTCACCTCGAAACAGTCGGGCAAGGTCTCGCGCTCCACCACCAGTGAATGGTAACGGGTAACCCGCAGCGGATCATTCAGCCCCTTGAATACCCCCAGCCCCTTGTGACGGATGAGGGAGGTCTTGCCGTGCATCACCCGGCGCGCGCGCACCACATGGGCGCCGAAGGCCTGGGCGAGGGATTGATGGCCGAGGCAGACGCCCAGGATGGGGATCTGGCCGGCGAAGCGGCTGATGGCGGCCAGGGAGATGCCCGCCTCGTTTGGCGTGCAGGGACCGGGGGAGATCACCAGATACCGGGGGGCCAGCCCGGCTATCTCGTCCAGGCTCAGCTCATCGTTGCGCTTCACCACCACCTCCTGCCCCAGGGCACCAAAGTATTGCACCAGGTTCCAGGTAAAGGAGTCGTAGTTGTCTATGAGTAGCAGCATGCAAAAATCCAGGCCTTGAAATCGAAGCAGTGATAAGACGAGCCGGCCAAGCCAGAGGCCGCCTTGGCAGGCAGCAAGCCGGTGGCAAGCGCCGCGCATTCTGGCACGTCTTTGGCGGTTAATAAACGGCTTAGGCCACCCCCCTGGCGCCAATTCGCGGCAACGCAGCCCGTCTGCATCATCTTAGGCACCTCTTTCTCGGCCCCTCCTCGCCCATTGTCATAGACCGCACCTGCCAACGCCGACATTCGCGGCACCTTCTATAGGTTTATAGCCAGGGTGCCGCCTGCCTCTTTATTGACTCACAGTTGGCCGCCCCAAGCTCACTCAGGATAGCCCCCGACAGGGTGGATAAGCGGCTCGACTGGCCCCTTTCCATCCAGCCTTTACCAGGGACCATAGATGCGTCGCCCGCCCCTTGCATCATCAGGGTGCCGCTTTCCCATTGAAAAAGCGCAAGTTGAATCACAAAACTCAAAACGAAGTTTCATTTTAATTTGATCGCAGTTTTTCATTTTGTTATCTTGCCCTCAACGACAAGCGTTACGACACATCGTCATTGATGCCGCCTGCGGCCCGGAATTGAGGTTCACTATGCAAACTCGTCAAAGCATTCACAGCGACCATGCCAAGCAACTGGACACCCAGGGCCTGCGCCGCGAGTTCCTGGTAGAAGAGGTCTTCACCCCGAACCAGCTGACCATGACCTACAGCCACATCGACCGCATCGTGTTCGGCGGCATCATGCCGGTGACCAGCCCGCTGACCTTCTCCGATGAGCTGGGCAAGGCCTTTGGCGTCTCCTACTTCCTCGAGCGCCGTGAGCTCGGTCTCATCAACATCGGCGGCCCCGGCCTGGTGGTCGTGGACGGCACCACCCATGAAGTGGGAAATGCCGAGGCGCTCTACGTAGGTCAGGGTGCCCGAGTCTTGAGCTTTGCCAGCGTCGATGCCTCACAGCCCGCCAAGTTCTACTACAACAGCGCCCCGGCCCATCTCTGCTACCCGACGCGCAAGGTCACCCGGGCCGAGGCGTCTCCCTCCACCCTGGGGGATGTGGCCACCAGCAACCGTCGCACCATCTACAAGTACCTGGTGCCGGACGTGCTGCCGACCTGCCAACTGGTGATGGGTCTGACCCAGCTGGAAGAGGGCAGCCTGTGGAACACCATGCCCTGCCACACCCACGAGCGCCGCATGGAGGTCTATTTCTACTTCAACATGAAAGACGACGCTGCCGTGTTCCACATGATGGGCAAGCCGGACGAGACCCGTCATCTGCTGGTGCACAACGAGCAGGCCGTCATCTCCCCGAGCTGGTCCATTCACTCCGGCGTCGGCACCCAGGCCTACACCTTCATCTGGGGCATGGTGGGCGAGAACCAGGTGTTCGGCGACATGGACCATGTGGCGGTCAAAGACCTGCGCTGATCGACTTCCCCATCGCGAGCCGTCAGGGCGGCTCCTGCGAGACACTTAATGCCACACCTTCCCGTGGTTTAGAGGTAACAACATGATTCTTAATGCATTCGATCTGAAGGGTAAGGTCGCCATCGTCACGGGTTGTGACACGGGTCTGGGCCAGGGTATGGCGCTGGGTCTGGCAGAAGCCGGCTGTGACATCGTCGGCATCAACATAGTCGAGCCCACCGACACCATTGCCAAGGTCGAGGCCATCGGCCGCCGCTTCCTGAGCCTCAAGGCAGATGTCAGCAAGGTGGATACCCTGCCAGCCCTGGTGGATCAGGCGGTCTCCCACTTCGGCCGCGTCGATGTGCTGGTCAACAACGCCGGCATCATCCGCCGGGAAGACGCCATCAACTTCAGCGAGAAGGACTGGGACGATGTGATGAACATCAACATCAAGAGCGTCTTCTTCATGTCCCAGGCGGTGGCCAGACAGTTCATCGCCCAGGGCCAGGGCGGCAAAATCGTCAACATCGCCTCCATGCTCTCCTATCAGGGCGGGATCCGGGTTCCCTCCTACACCGCCTCCAAGAGCGGCGTCATGGGCATCACCCGCCTGCTGGCCAACGAGTGGGCCAGCAAGGGGATCAACGTCAACGCCATCGCCCCCGGCTACATGGCCACCAACAACACTGCGGCCCTGCGCGCCGATGATGACCGCAATACCGCCATCCTTGAGCGGATCCCGGCCGGTCGCTGGGGGGTACCGGATGACATGATGGGCCCAGTGGTGTTCCTGGCGTCCCCGGCGTCTGACTACATCAATGGCTACACCATCGCCGTCGATGGCGGCTGGCTGGCCCGTTAATCCACCCCTGTTTGACAAGGCGCCGATAGGCGCCTTTTGTCGTTGTCTGCTAGCAGGAAGGCAATATGCTCTTCGATAATCTCTGGTTTGCCCAATCCATCGGCCTGCTGGCCTGCCTCGTTGGCGCCACCGCCTTCCTGCAGCGCCAGGACAGCAAGCTCAGGCTTCACCTCACCCTCAATGGCACCCTGATGGGCCTGCACTTCCTGCTGCTGGGATCCTCGGTCGCCGCCATCAACTGCCTGCTGTGCGCCGTGCGCAACTGGGTCTCAGGTTACTATCGCGGCATAGGCGTCATGCTGCTGTTCCTCGCCCTGGCCTGGACCCTGGTCATTCCCCAGATCGCGCACCCGGTGCAGATCCTGACCCTGGTCGGCACCACCCTCAGTACCTTCGCCCTGTTCAGACTCAAGGGCATTGCACTGCGTTTATGCATGCTAAGCAGCACCATCTGCTGGCTGACTCACAACATATGGGCCGGATCCCTGGGTGGCATCTTGCAGGAGAGCATCTTCTTCGTCATCAATGGCCATACCATACTCGGCCTCTACCGGGCCGGACCCCAGGCCGCCCAGGAGACCGCAAAAGCCAGCCAAGAGAAGCCATAATGACGCGGCCCTGATACGGGCGAGTAGTGCAGGCGTTAGCACTGCTGATGAATGCAGACGTGACAGCCGGAATGTAAAAAAAGAGCAGGCCAGGGCCTGCTCTTTTGCTGCGTGGTCGGGAAAACCGATATTACTTGCGGGGGAAGGGATAGTCGTGGAAACCCAGGCCGGCGGAGATATTGGCCGCTGCCTCGTGCAACTGGGCCACCAGGGTCGCCCGGTTCTCCTCGTGATATCGCACCAGGGGCAGCGACAGGGAGAGGCCGGCAATGATGCGCCCCATGCGGCTGTAGATGGGCACGGCGAAGCAGCGCAGGCCATGCTCCATCTCTTCCCTGTCCTCGGCATAACCCTGCTCACGCACCTGAGCCAGCTCCACCAGCAAGGCATCGACATCGGCCAGGGTATGCTCGGTGAAACGCTCGAAGGTCACATTGGCCAGCATGGCGCGCACTTCCGTCTCCGGCAGCCAGGCCATGATGATCTTGCCAAGGCCGGTGCTGTAGAGGGGGCGGCGACGGCCGATGCGGGAATACATCCGCAGGTTGTATTCGGAGTCGATCTTGTGCAGATAGACGATGCTGTCTTCATCCAGCATCCCCAGGTGCAGGGTCTCCTTGGTCAGCTTGCCGAGGCGATACATCTGCTCATCGGCGATCTGCACCAGATCCTGATACTCCAGCGCCTTGGCACCCAGCTCGAACAGCTTGAGGCTCAAGGCATACTTATCCGTCTCCCCTTCCTGGGTGACATAACCCAGGGTCTTCATGGTCTGCAGAAAACGATAGACGGTGCTCTTGGACATCATGATCCGCTGGGACAGTTCTGTCACCCCGATCTCTTTTTGCTCCCCGAGTGCCTGCAAGATGCCAAACACCTTGAGTACCGATGATACCGAATCAGGCGAATTATCTATCGTCGACATGCTCTACTTCCAAAAAAAATGATTGATTGTTTCATTGTATTTGAAATGCACCTGACCTCATAGCGATGACGAGGATTAGCCAGCAAAATCATCCACTAATAGCAATATACTGTGGCCTCGCTCACGTTCGCCGCCCTTCGAACGTCACCTGAGTGGCGGCACTTTCACCCCGCGTCTGCCCGGAAAACGATGCCAGCATGTGCTCAGCAGGAGCCACTTCTCAGCCTGACGGACGGAATTAAATGCGTTTTCTTTTGAGACACTTCCACTGCCAACGCGCCGCAACACCTAAACCAGCCTGGACCTGACTGGCTGGGATGACACGCCACCCCTTTCCCACCATCAGCAATTCATTTGAAGCTGGCCTGTTTCTGACATAGCAAACCTGCATCACAAAAAATGGTTTCACGTTCCCTAAAAAAAGGAACGCCATTTCATTATGTTGAGTTTGATCACTGAAATGCGGCCTGATTCGGGTAGCATGAACCCCATCAAAATAAGCACATGGAAATAAGGGTTACACACATGCATACAATGAATGCTCTGCCCAAGTTGTCTCTGATTGGTACCCTGGTCGCCGCGGGTCTGTTGCTGACCGGATGTGGTGAAGAGAGCAAGGCTGCGGGTCCCGTGATTTTGAAGACGGCGTTCAACCAGTCTGAACACAACCCCCAGTTCAAGGCCCTCGAAGATTTCAGCCAGAAGCTGGAAGCCGCCACCGGCGGTAAATACAAGCTGGAAATTCACCCCAATGAACTGCTTGGAGATCAGCGCGCCGCCCTGGAACTGGTGCAGTCCGGCGCCATTCAACTCGCCGTCGTCGCCAACCCGCTGGTCGAGAACTTCAACAAGAACTTCTCCGTGCTGGCCATGCCCTACATCTATGACAACCCGGAACACCAGCGCAAGGTGTTCACCGGCGACACCCTGGATGCCCTGTTCGCCTCCACCAAGGGTAATGGTTTCGAGGTGCTGACGGCCTACACCGCAGGGGCGCGCAGCATGTATGTCAAGGGCGCCCCCATCAAGACACCGGACGACATGAAAGGGAAGAAAATCCGGGTCATGCAGTCCGATACCATGGTCAAGATGCTGGGCTGCATGGGCGGAACCGGTGTTCCCATGGGTCAGGGCGAGGTCTATTCCGCCATCCAGCAAGGGGTGCTCGATGGGGCCGAGAACAACGAGATCACCTATGCGGATCTCAAGCAGTTTGAAGTCGCCCCGCACTTCTCCTACACCCGCCACGTGATGGTGGCCGACTTGCTGGTCGCCAACGAGTCGTTCCTGGAGAAGATGGATGCCGCCGATCAGGCGACCTTCCGCAAGCTCGCCAAGGAGAGCACTGCCATCGAGTTCGATCTCTTCAGCCAGGCACTGGAGGCCGCCAAGCAGACCGCCACCCGCCAGGGCGCCACCTTTACCGACGTGGACATAGCCCCCTTCCAGCAACGCTGCAAGCCGCTGCAGGAGACCCTGCTGACCACACCGGAACAAAAAGACATTTTCAACAAGATCCGCGCATTGGCCAGTTGATACCGCTTGTTGTCAGGGGCTGTGACAGCAGCCCCTCCTATAAGGATTCGTTATGAAGACTGCCGAACGCTCGATCCCTCCCTCTGCCCCCATGGCGCCACCCGTTCCTCAGGGTCTGTTTGCTCTCCTGACGCGCATCAAGCAGAAAGTGGATCTCCTTGTCTCTTATTTTTGTATCGGCCTGGTGGGCGTGATGACCCTGCTGGTCACCTACCAGGTGGTCACCCGTTACCTGTTCAACAGCCCGAGTGCCGTCAGCGAGGTGCTCTCCCGCTATCTGTTCATCTGGCTGGTGCTGATTGGCGGCGCCTATGTGTTCGGCCTGCGTGAACACATGGCGATCACCTTCATGCGCGATCGCATGTCACACAAGGTGCGCATCGTGCTGGAGATGCTCGGGGAGCTGGCCACCACCGCCTTTGCCCTGCTGGTACTGGGGATCGGTGGCTACATAGGGATGGCCCGCCAGATGGGGCAACTCGACTCGGCGTTGCAGATCCCCATCGGGGTCATCTACGCGGCCATTCCCATCAGCGGCGTCCTGGCAGTCTTCTATTGCCTGTACAACCAGTACGCGCTGGCCAGACAGTTTTCCTCCAAGCAACCAGGGGTCTAACCATGGATATTGCAGTTGTTGTTGCGCTGGTGATGTTCATCGGTGCCTTTGTCCTGCTGTTTATCGGCACCCCCATCAGTATCAGCATAGGGCTCTCTTCCTTCCTGGCCATGGCGATGATCTTGCCCTTTGATGGCGCCATCCTGACCTCGGCCCAACGGGTGTTCGTCGGCCTGGACTCCTTTGCCCTGCTGGCCATTCCCTTCTTCATCCTGGCCGGCAACCTGATGAACAATGGCGGCATCGCCATCCGATTGATCAACTGCGCCAAGATCGTCAGCAACTTTCTGCCGGGCCCACTGGCCCAGACCAACGTGGTCGCCAACATGCTGTTTGGCTCCATCAGTGGCTCAGGGGTCGCCTCGGCGGCGGCCATCGGCGGCATCATGTCCCCCATCCAGAAGAAGGACAAATACGATCCCGCCTTCAGCGCCGCGGTCAACATCGCCTCGGCCCCGACCGGCATGCTGATCCCGCCGAGCAACTCCCTGATTGTCTACGCCACGGTCGCGGGCAGCGTCTCCATCACGGCCCTGTTCATGGGGGGCTATATCCCCGGCATACTATGGGGGCTGGGGGTCATGCTGGTGGCCGGCGTCATCGCCAAGCGCCGTGGCTATGTGGCCGAGCACGACTCCCTCAAGGGGCTGCGCATCAAGCTGCTGCTGGATGCCATTCCCAGCCTGATGATGATCGTCGTGGTCATCGGCGGCATCCTGGGTGGCATCTTCACCGCCACCGAGGCCTCCGCCATCGCCGTGGTCTATTCCCTGATCCTCGGTGTCTGCTATCGCAACATCAAGGCCGCCGATCTGCCCGCCATCTTCCTGGCCACCGCCAAGATGACCGCCATCGTGATCCTGATGCTGGCCGCCTCCTCCATCATGTCCTGGGTGATGGCATTCACCAAGATACCGGCATTGATCGCCTCCGGTCTGCTCTCGTTCACCGACAGCTTCCTGATCATCCTGCTGGTCATGAACCTGGTGCTCTTGCTGGTGGGCACCTTCATGGATCCCACCCCGGCGGTGCTGATCTTTACCCCCATCTTCCTGCCCATCTGCACCCAGTTCGGCATGGATCCGGTGCAGTTCGGCATCATGATGATCTTCAACCTCTCCCTCGGCACCATCACGCCGCCGGTGGGTCCCATCCTGTTTACCGGCTGCAAGATAGGCGAGATCAAGATTGAAGGGGTCATCAAGCCACTGTTGCCCTTCTTCGCGGTCATCGCCCTCATTCTGATGCTGGTGACCTATATACCCGCCATCTCGATGGCCCTGCCCCAGGTGATGGGTCTGGTCAACTGATCCAACGGCAGTAATGTGAAGGCGTCTCGCTCGTCACATGGCATCGACCCCGGTTGTTTAAGGCAGTCGGGGTTTTCCAATGGCGATGCACCACGTCAGCTGAACGAAAGGCAGCAGAAGGCGGTACGCGGCATGGCGAATGCGCGTACGACTGAGGTGTTATTGGGGAAAAGGCACACGAGCAGGAGTTTGGAACACTATCGGCAAGGGCGGGAGCAGCTCTCCCATGTACAGGATTTGCCTCAGGAAGGCATCAGCGATCCAGGTAGCGACCCTGCTCCAGCTCGCGCTCGCGCTGACATTCGGCCAGATAGATGGCAGCCGCGATGGCGGGGGTCTTGTAGTGCCGATCGATGGCGTTGGAGACCATCAGTTGCAGGGTGTTGAGGTTCTTGGCCTTGCGAAACTTGCGCAGCCAGTGACCCTTGTCACCCAGCTCTTCAATCACGGAATTTGGTTCGACGGACATGCTTTCTCTTGGGGCAAAAACCCGCGTCTGGAATGGGAAGATACATAAGCGAATAACCGGTCGGGTAAAACAAAGAAAGCCAGGCAAATACCCAGCTCTCTTCTACTACACCTTCCCAGTATGTCAGGCTCGAGGAACGAAGCCGACTACATCATAAACGCTGGCGAGGGTTTTTTCAGCCCTTTCACGTGCCTTTTGTGCACCGACCGCCAAAATTCCCTGCAGGTGAGTCTCATCCTGACGCAGTGCGTGGAAGCGGGCCTGGATGGGCTCCAGCAGGGCGACCACGGCCTCGGCCGTCTCGGTCTTGAGGTGACCGTACATCTTGCCTTCGAAATGCTGCTCGAGCTCGGGGATGGAGCGGCCCGTCACCCCGGACATCAGGGTCAGCAGGTTTGAGACCCCAGGCTTGTTCTCGGGATCGAAACGCACCACCGCCGGCTCGTCGGAGTCGGTCATCGCCCGCTTGATCTTCTTGACGATCTGCTTGGGATCTTCCAGCAGGCCGATGAAGTTGGCCTCGTTGTCATCGGACTTGGACATCTTCTTGGTCGGATCCTGCAGGCTCATCACCCGGGCACCGTCGGCCGGGATGAAGGGCTCCGGCAGGGTAAACACCTCGCCATGCAGGTTGTTGAAACGGGTGCAGATGTCGCGGGTCAGCTCCAGGTGCTGCTTCTGATCGTTGCCGACAGGCACCTGATTGGCCTGATACAGCAGGATATCGGCCGCCATCAGCACCGGGTAGCCGAACAGGCCGACGTTGACGTTGTTCTCGAAACGGGCGGATTTGTCCTTGAACTGGGTCATGCGCGACAGCTCGCCCATCTGGGTGTAGCAGTTCAGGATCCAGCCAAGCTCGGCGTGCTGAGGCACGTGAGACTGGATGAAGACGGTGCTCTTGGCGGGATCGATCCCCACCGCCAGATAGAGGGCGGCGGCATCCAGACAAGCCTTGCGCAGGGCCGCAGGCTCCTGGCGGGTGGTGATGGCATGCAGATCGACGATGCAATAGAGGCAGTCGAAATCATCCTGCATGTTGACCCACTGGCGCAGGGCGCCAAGGTAGTTGCCTATGGTCAGCTGGCCAGAGGGTTGGGCGCCGCTCAATACGATTGGTTTGGTCATGAAGTGTGAATCCTTGTTATTAGGCCAGCAAGGCATCGAGCTCGGCAAACTGCTCGCACACCCAATCCGGATGAGAATCCGCGATGGGGCGGCCATAGTTGTAGCCGTAAGTGAGCCCAGCCACCTTCATGCCGGCGGCTTGGGCGGCCAGCACGTCGTTTTCGGAATCCCCGACCATCAGGGTGCGAGACGGGGCTATGCCCAGCTCGTGGCAGGCATGCAGCAAGGGCGCCGGGCTCGGCTTCTTCTCGGGCACGCAATTGCCACCCAGCCAGAGCGAGAAGCAATCCTCGATGCCGAGGGCTTCCAGGATCGGCTGCACGAAGTGACTCGGTTTGTTGGTCACCACAGCCTGGCGGTAGCCGAGTCGCTGCAGACGGCGCAGGCTCTGCTCGACCCCGTCATACATGGCCAGCCCTTCCAGCAGACAGGCGCGATAGTGGCCATCGAACAGGGGACGCGCCTTGGCAAACAACTCGGGGGCTTCGCGGTAATCCAGCGCACGCTGGATCAGCTTGTCGGCACCGTTGCCGACCCAGGTGCGCACCACGGCCTCGTCGGCCTCGGCCAGCCCCAGATCGGTGAGGGTACGGTTAACTGCCAGCGCCAGCTGGGAGGCGCTGTCAATCAGGGTGCCATCCAGATCGAACAGCACCAGGTCAAAGGGACGCTCAACGACGGACATGAGACAACTCCGCACGCATCTCGTCGATCACCGCCTTGTAATCCGGCTTGCCAAAGATGGCGGAGCCGGCCACGAACATGTCGGCACCGGCCGCGGCGATCTCGCGGATGTTCTCCACCTTGACCCCACCATCGATCTCGAGGCGAATATCGCGGCCGCTCTCGTCGATCAGGCGACGCACCTGCCGCAGCTTGTCGAGGGTACCTGGGATAAAGCTCTGGCCACCGAAGCCCGGGTTGACTGACATCAGCAGGATCACATCCAGCTTGTCCATCACGTATTCGAGGCAGGAAAGCGGGGTCGCCGGATTCAGCACCAGACCGGCCTGGCAGCCCTGCTCCTTGATGAGACCCAGGGTGCGATCCACGTGATCGGACGCTTCCGGGTGGAAGGTGATGAGATCAGCACCGGCCTTGGCGAAATCGGGCACGATGCGATCCACCGGCTTGACCATCAAATGCACATCGATGAGCGCCTTGATGCCATAGTCGCGCAGGGCCTGGCAGACCATGGGGCCTATGGTCAGGTTCGGAACATAATGGTTGTCCATCACGTCGAAATGCACCACGTCGGCACCGGCGGCCAGCACCTTGGCGACATCCTCACCCAGACGGGCGAAGTCGGCGGAGAGGATAGAAGGGGCAATCAGAAAGTCTTTCATCAGCGTCATCCATTGGCAGCGTGGCAGAAAAAGCGGCGTAATTTTATCGCAAATGAGCGATGAAAACGACCCGCAAGTACGCAGAACTCGGGCCGGCAGCCTAGTCGCACATTTCTCCCAAAACGACAGCGGCTCCCGAAGGAGCCGCCAACACACTATCCGAGGGAGACCAGTTCTGCCTCGCTGGGGTAATGCCCCTGCTCCGGTGCTATGCCGGGCGGGTAGAGCGCCAACAGTTCGGCCACCTTGTTGCGACCACTGCCATTGCGGCTGATGGTGCGCTTGACCAGGATCTCGTCCAGGCGGGCGCCGCGATACAGCTCTCGCGTCAGCTCGATGTCGTGGTTGCTGATGAGCACGGGCACCCCCTTGTGGGCGGCGGTGTGGCGGGCCAGGCGGGCAAGCAGGGCCTGATCGTCCAAAGTGAAGCCGCCGGCCGAATAGCTGGTGAAGCTCGCCGTGGTGGAGAGGGGGGCATAGGGCGGATCGCAATAGATCACCCAATCTTCCTCTGCCCTTGCCATGGCATCGGCGTAGCTTTCACAGATGAAGGTGGCTTTTTGCGCCTTCTCGGCGAAGGCCCACAGCTCTTTTTCCGGGAAGTAGGGCTTCTTGTAAGAACCGAACGGCACGTTGAAGCCGCCCTTCTTGTTGTAACGGCACAGGCCGTTGAAACCGTGCCGGTTCAGGAACAGAAACAGCTGGGCACGCTCGAAACCGGCCGCGGTCTGGTTGAACTGGGTGCGCAACCGGTAGTAGGCGGTCTTGTGGTTGTGCTCGGCCACAAACAACTTGCGCGCCTCGCTGATAAAACCGTCCGGCTGCAGCTTGAGGTGATTGTAGAGACCGATCAGATCCGGGTTGATGTCATTGAGCACATAGGCATCGTAATCGGTGTTGAGAAACACGGAGCCAGCCCCGACGAAGGGCTCCAGCAAGACACGCCCGGCCGGCAATCGCTCGGCTATCTCTTCGACCAGGGAATATTTTCCCCCGGCCCATTTTAAAAACGCGCGTGTTTTTTTCATGGAAATCCGGTGTTAAGAAGGCATTGCTCAAAAAAGGGGGACGATTTTACCCCCTTCTCGGGCCCAATGGCTATTGCTTCAACTCTTTTTGTATCTGGGCGAATGACTTGGGCCAGGGTTGCCCCTTGAGCAAGTCAGGAGACAGCTTGCGGATCGCCGCCTTGGCCTGGGTGCTGTTGGCATAATCCCCCTGCACCACCACATACCAGGGGCTGCCACGGAAGCGGGTCTTGTAGACCCAGACCTTGCCCGCCAGCCCATGCTCGGCCACAAAATTGTCGACCGCCTGGGTGTTGCTCGCCCCCATCAGCTGGATGCTGAAGTGGTTCCTAGGCTTCTTGTTCAGGGTAGCGACCGGGGTCAAGGCTACCTTGGGTGAGGGCGCCGCGACGGGCTCAGTAGCGGCAGGCTTGGGCGCGGCTTTCACCGCTGGCGCGCTGGTTGACGCTTTCGGTGCAGTCGGTGTCATCACCTGAGTCGATACGGCCTGGGAGCCAGCGCCGGTCAGCTCGTTCACCACCTCGGTGGGGAGTGCGCCGCTGACGTTGGGCTGCGTCATCAACTTCTCGACCACCTCGTCGGAGATGACCACCCGGCGCCCTTCGTAATTGGTCGACTCGGCGGTCACCGTCTCGCTCTCGACCTTCTTGGGCAGCGTCTTGGCATCGGGTTGCCAATCGCGCGCCACCTGATTAGCTGGCGTGGCACTCTCGGATGGCTGAGCGCCACTCGCCGCCCCTACGCTCAGCGGATCCGCTGCGATCGGGCTCGGCAGGGCCGTGCTTTGCGGCGGCACCTCGGCGCCTCCTTTGCCCTCGTCATCGAACAGGGGGAGATAACTCAGGGCCAGCAGGGCGGCGGCCGCCAGGGCCAGCACGGTTGCAATCTTCTTGACGGGCAACTCGGCCTGGCGTTTCTTTGGCCTTCTGTCGGTCATGATATCCTCCAGTAACTGCATGATGGCGGACGGGTGTCCGCTTGCCGCATTCAGGATCTCTTCCACTTTCGGTTTAGGCAAGAGGGCGGTCGGGATCTTCAGCTCCTTTGCCTTCTCATACAGGAAGATGCGCTGCTCGGGTGCGCTCAGTGGCGCGACTTCCAGCTCGAGAGCAGGCATGGCCCGTCCCTTGAGTGTCGCCTTCTGATTGCGACACCAGACGTCATTGCCCGACAGCAGGATGGCCAGCTTGTGGGGGGTATTCAGGGTATCGTTATGGCGGCAGAGCGCCCACAGCTCCCCGACCAAGTCGGCTGGCAGCTCGTCGGCGCGCTCGATGGCGAGCAACAGGGTTGAGGATTTGCCTTCCAGCATGCGAAAGAAGCTGTCTGCCAGCGCATCCTGCGCATTGAACAGCGGCCGTGCCACCACCTGCTGCAGCAGCAACTGGCGCACGTCAGCCATCTTCATGGCATTGCTGCCGATGAGGCTCACCACCCGCACGCTGTCGGGCAACTGGCCCAGCAGCGATTCGCACAAGGTGCCGCGACCGCTACCGGGTTTGCCAGAGAGAAAAATAAAGGGGTGATTGAATTCAATCAGGTGCAGCAGCCGATCAACCAGCTGCCGCTGGGAGGGAAGTTTAAGCAATTTATTATTGGTCACGACCAGACTCGATCACCGCCATCAGTTGTGCATCTGTCACGTCGGACACGACCTGGGCATGCCCGATCCCGACCGGCAACACCAGTCGCAGCTTGCCCTCAAGCACCTTCTTGTCACGGCGCATATGGCGAATGAAGGCATTGAAATCCATCTCGGGAGGTGCCTGCACGGGAAGGTCTGCCGCCAGCAGCAGGGCACGGATCCGCGCCACCTGAGCGTCGGTCAGATCGCCACGGGCCAGGGCAGTATCCGCCGCCAGCATCATGCCCGCCGCCACCGCCTCACCATGCAGCCAGTTGCCATAGCCTTTCTCGGCTTCGATCGCATGGCCGAAGGTGTGCCCCAGGTTCAGCAGGGCACGCACGCCGTGCTCGGTCTCATCCTGCGCAACCACGTCGGCCTTGATCTCGCAGCAACGACGGATGGCATAGGAGAGTGCGCTTGTGTCCAGCTGCTGCAAACGGGTCATGTTCGCTTCGAGCCAGGCGAAGAATTCGGCATCCCAGATGATGCCGTACTTGATCACCTCGGCCATACCGGCGGCAAACTCACGGGCCGGCAGAGTCTTGAGGCAATCGGTATCTATGATGACATGCTTGGGCTGATAGAAGGCGCCCACCATGTTCTTGCCAAGAGGATGGTTGACGGCGGTCTTGCCGCCGACAGAGGAGTCAACCTGGGAGAGCAATGTGGTAGGCACTTGGATAAACGGAATGCCACGTTGATAGCTTGCCGCAGCAAAGCCGACAACGTCACCCATCACACCGCCCCCCAAGGCAATGAGGGTTGTGTCACGACCATGGTTGGTTTCCAGCAGAGCAGACATGATCCGCTCGAAGGTTGCCAGGGTTTTATAGGCCTCGCCATCCGGCAGGATCAGGTGTTCAACCTGAAAACCGGGCAGCAACTGAATGACTTGTTCAAGATACAAGGGCGCCACTACTGTATTGGTCACTATCATGACCCGCTTGCCCTTGATCGTCTGCGCCAACACCTCGGGGCGTTGCAACAGACCTGCAGCTATCTCGATCGGGTAGCTGCGTTCACCCAGTTCGACTTTCAACCTTTCCATGGACGTCCTCTATTGATTACATGCCAATCAACTTAACGATTTGATTAGCAACAATTTTTGCACTCTGATCATCTGTATGGATGACAAAATCAGCCACTTCTTCATACAGGGCATTGCGCTCTTGCGCCAGACGTTCCAGCACTTCACGCGGTGGCTCTTCGGTTTGCAGCAGGGGACGGCGCTTGTCTCTCTGGGTACGTGCCAGCTGCTTCTCAATGGTGGTTTCGAGGTAGACTACGATGCCACGAGCAGAGAGTTTGTTGCGGGTTTCGCGGCTCTTGATGGCACCACCACCCGTCGCCAGTACGATACCCTGCTGCTCGGCGAGTTCACCGATCACCTTCTCTTCGCGGATCCGGAAACCCTCTTCGCCTTCAACATCGAACACCCAGCCGATATCGGCACCACTGCGGCGCTCAATCTCATGATCTGAGTCGAAAAACTCCATGTGCAGTTGTTCTGCCAGATGTCTACCTATGGTGCTCTTGCCCGCACCCATGGGACCTATCAGGAAAATATTGCGTTTCTCAGCCATGTCTTTTCGTTAGTAATTACAAACTGTATGGCCCCGGTAAACACTCGACCGGGGTACCTATGAACCTTATCTTGCGATGGATCAGGAGGGGGATTATCTCAATAGAAATCGGGACTGGCAACCGCAGCCCTTACGCCCCAGCCTCATCGGGGCGTAAGGTTATATGTGTTTTACCCTCACATGTAAAGTTTTCAGAGGGCGTCTGTGACTATCCGCGGGGTCACGAAGATCAGCAGTTCACGCTTCTTGTTCTCGCTGGTGGTTTTCTTGAACAGATAGCCAAGACCGGGTATGTCCCCCAGCAGCGGCACCTTGCTGACGTCATTCTTGATGGTCTGCTGATAGATGCCGCCCAGCACCAGCGTCTCGCCGTTGTTGACCAGCACCTGGGTAGTGATCGACTGGGCGTTGATGGAAACCGCATCCCCGGTACCGGTCGGTACGGTTTCCCCCTTGGTGTCCTGGGTCACGGTCAAGTCCAGGATGACCCTGTTGTCCGGGGTGATCTGAGGCGTGACCTTGAGGCTCAGCACCGCCTTCTTGAAGGTGACCGAGGTCGCACCACTGGAGGAGGACTCCACGTAAGGGATCTCGGTACCCTGCTCAATCAGGGCCGGCTTCTGGTTGGCGGTGGTGACGCGCGGGCTTGCGATGATCTCGGCCTTGCTCTCTTTCTCCAGTGCCGACAGCTCGAGATCCAGCAGGGTGCCATTGGCGAGGCGGGCCACCTGGAATGCCAGAGTACCGGCGGCGTTGGTCACAGGCAGGTTGACGTTCAGTCGATCTTCGATGTCGGGCCTTGTGATGGCTGAGGTGCTGGCATTGTTACCCGAGCCGTCGTTGCCCTCTATGGTGCCTGAGGTGCCGTTGCCATGTCCGTCCGTTTTGGTGACCCCCCAACGAACCCCCAACGCCTCGTCGAAGCCGTCATCTATGGTCACCATGCGGGCCTCTATCACCACCTGCTTGACCGGAATATCGAGGATATCCAGCATCCGCTTGACGTTGCTGATGACGTCGGCCGTGTCCTTGACCACCAACACGTTGGTGCGTTCATCCACACTCACGGCCCCCCTGGGGGAGAGCAGCTTGGTGCTCTCCGAGGAGAGCAGGGCCGCGACTTCGGCCGCCTTGGCGTAGTTGATCTGCAGATACTCGGTATAGAGCTGGGCCAGATCGGCCACCTGATTGCGACTCTCCAACTGCTGCTTCTCGCGCGCGGCAATCTCGTCTGCGGGCGCCACCAGCAGAATATTGTTGTCCAGTCGCTTATCCAGTCCCCTGACTTTAAGGATGATGTCCAGAGCCTGCTCCCAAGGAACGCCATCGAGGCGCAACGTGATGTTGCCGGAGACAGAATCCGTGGTCACCAGATTCAAGTTGTTGAAATCGGCAATGATCTGCAGCACGGTCCGCACAGGGATATCCTGGAAGTTCAAGGAGATGGGCTTGCCCTGATACTGCTTGGCGGCCGTGGTCGCGACGCGTTTTTTCACCTCGATGATGAACATCTTGTCGGCCTGATCGTAGCGGTAATCAAACTGGCCGTTGACCGAGAGCTCAAACAGGGTGTCATTGCCTTGGCGGAACACTTCCACCTGAGAGACCGGGGTGGCAAAGTCCTGCACATTGATGAGGTTGAGCAGATCATCCGGGACCCGGGTGCCGTGGAACTTGGCCAGCACCTTCTGACCACGACCGCTGACATCCACCGCGGCCGAGCTGTTGTCCAGGGTCACGAGAAACTCCCCCTGCCCCTCTTTACCACGCCGGAAGTCCACCCCTTTGACCGAGTTGAAATAGGCTCCGCTATTGGCCTGCTGGGTGGGTAACACGGGTTTATAGGCAGCAGCAGGAGTTGGGGCCGAAACCGGCTGGGGGGCCGGCATGGATTGATTCTGGGCAACTCGCTGGGTATCGATCAACGCAGACTGGGTCACAGGCTGGCTCCGAACCAGCGCCGACTGAGCAGCTGCAGGCTCGGCTGTCACAGTGCCCGTCACCTGATTGACCTTCTCCCCCAGTGACACCAGCAATTTGGAGCCCTGCTGATGAACCTGATACGGGGTTAGCTGATCGAGCGCTATCTTGATGTCCAGCCCCTCCCCCTTGCCCTCGACCTTGAGGCTCTCCACCCCTTGTTGCTTGATGGGCAGCGGATTGACCGTCAGCGCACCTACCGCGCCGGGCACATGCAGCAACAGTTGATTGGGCTCATAAGACAATCGGTCGGTAAAGCCGCTGACCGGTTCACTGAAGCTCAGCTCCAGTTGCAGCTGATCGGCCAACAGTGGATTCACCTTGACCTCTTGCAATGTTGGCACCGCCCACACCGGACTCCATGCGCCAAGACACAGCAGCGCCACGCCGGTCATCCTGCTTATTGTTGTTCTCATCTCTGCTCATCCCTGATCATAGTTTTGCGTCGAGATTGGCCATGGCCAGCTGAGTTTCTCGCGTGACCCAGCATCCTTTGCCATCCGGTACCGTCTCCATCAAGTCAACATGAGTGTTTGTTATCTTGATGATTCTTCCCTGATCCAGCCCCATGTATTGATTCAGCCCGACCCGCACTGCCTGTCCGTCTGGCGTATTGATCAAGGCCCACAGCTGTCCTTGTTTCCCAATCGAGCCCTTCATGCTCAGACTAGCCAATGAATAACGCTCCAGCACCTCTTTCTCCCGGCTGGCCACTATCTGGGCACAGTCCGGCTTGACCTTGTCATCTATCTTGGAGCTGGTCTCGGGCTGCGGCTCGATGAAGGGACTGCGCTCATCATTGCGCTGATACACCATGGGAGAAAACGGCTTTATCTCGGGTAGTGGCTCGATGGGAATTGGCTGCCTTGCCTTGGTCTGCAGCACGTATTCATCCATGTCCTCCTGCCCACCACAGGCCGACAGCAGCAGGGCGGGTAACAAGATGCAGAGCGCTCTCATCTTCATGGCTGCTGCCCCACTGTTTTACCGTTGTACTTGTAGGTCTTGGCCAGCATGGACATGCCGATCATCTCGCTCTCACCCTGGCTTTGACTGAGCATGAATGATTCGAGGATCACGATACGGGGCAAGGCCGCCATATCGGCCGTGAACTTGCCGAGTTCGTGGTAGGTACCGACCACCTCGATGCGCATGGGCAGCTCGGTTGAAAACTCGTGTTGAACCTCGGCTTCCCAATTGATCCGGTTCAATTTGAGCCCGTTATTGGTGGCGATGAAGCTGATGTCATCCAGCAGCCCGGCCACCTCATGGGTATTGGGCAGTTGCTTGAGCTGGGTATCGACCAGATGTTCAAGCTGCACCATCTGCTTCTTGTACGCCTCCAGGTTGGCAGCCAGCATGGCCTTGCTCTCGAACTGGGCCTTCAACTCGGCCTCCTTGGCCGCTTCCTGGCGCAATGCCGTCAGCGACGTCGCTATCACATAGTAATAAATGGCGCCACCAAGCAGGGCACAGCAAAGCAGGATGAAGATCCCCTTGGCGACCTTGGGCCAGCGCGCTATGTCATTGAGATCCAGTTCATTGAGCTGTTGTAGATTCATTCTTGCCCCTTAGCCGCATCCAGGGTCGTGCTGGCAATCTGGAACATCATGGAGAACTGGCTAAGAGCAACGGGCGCTACGTCGGCCGTGAAGATGGTGCTGATCTGGGATTGACCGAGCCAGCCGGAGCCATCGATACGGCGCATCATGCTGGCGACCCGGCCATAGGCTTCCGCCTTGCCATTGACATCGATCCGGTTGGCCTGCAGCGCCAGGGTATTGAGATAGACCCCGTTAGGCACCAGCACCGGGAGCTGATTGAACAGACGCACAGGTATGTTGCGCCGCGTCTGCAACTGCTCGATGAGCTGCATGCGATCGATCAGCTCCTTGCGCCGCTCCTTGAGCAGCCGGATCTCGCCGAGCTGGGCATCGAGCAGGGTCATCTCCTGCAGCAGCCGTTGATTGCGCTGCTGTTGGTGATCTATTTGCCGCACCACCAGCCAGTCGATGGCAAATGCCAAGGAGGCCGTCGCCGCCAGGAAAAGACCTATCAGCACGCCGAATTGCTTCTTCTGGCGCTGAGCCCTGGCGGCTCGCCAGGGCAGGAGGTTTATATTTGACATGGTGTGAAGCTCCGCAGTGCCAGACCCAGTGCGGCCATGTATTTGGCCCCATGCGCGAGTCCCCCTTCTCCCTTGGGCTTGCCAAAGAGCGCAAAGGGATCGGGGTGAGAGACCTCACAATTGAGCTCACGCGCTACCTGCTCAACCAATCCCGGCAGCAGGCTGCCCCCTCCCGTCAGTACCAGCTTGGGAACCTCCTTGTTGCCAGACGAGCTGCAAAACAGTTGCACATTGCGCCTGACCTGCAGCACGAGCGTATTGAGATGGGGCAGGAGCACATCCGCCTCATGGTCGACCGGCAGGGAGCCTTGAGTCTTAGCCTGTTCAGCTTCCTCCAGGCTCATGCTGTAAAAGGAGGCCAGTGCCTGGCTGTATTGATCGCCACCAAAGTTCTGCAGGCGGGAGTAGATCACCTGGCCCTTCAGCATGGCGGCAAAGGTCATGGCGCTGGCGCCGATATCGACGATGCCGACCGGTTTGCCCCATGCCTGCAGTTCGGGCAGGCAGGCCAACACGGCACGGCCCAGCGCATGAGCCCCCACATCCACGACCTTGGTGCTCATCTCGGCTTCGGTCAGGGCACTGACCCGGCCACTGACGCTCTCGGTGCGGGCGGCACTGAGCAGCACCTCCTGGCGGGTCTCATCGGCCGTCATGCCGAGGATCTCGAAATCCAGGCTGACCTCGTCGAGGGGGAACGGGATAATCTGCTCCGCCTCCAGCCTGACCTGGTTCTCCAGCTCGTTGTCGTTGATCCTGGCGTCGACCTGGATGACCTTGGTGATGACGTTGGAGCCGGTGACCGCGGTGGCCACGTATTGGCAATCCCCCTGGATGAGGCGCTTGAGGGACTTGAGGGACTGGCTGACCCGTTCGATATCCTGCAATTGGTAATCGACCAGCGTGCCCTTGGGCATGGCTATCTCGGCGACGGATTCGAGATGCAACTTGCCGGGACGTCCGCTGAGGGTGACGGCCTTGATGGTTTGACTGCCAAAATCAATGCCCGCCAAGGAGAGGAGGGATCCTTTGCTGAATAGCCCAAACATATACACATCCATGCGTTATTGGGTTTTAGGACTTATTGTAGGACAGCTCATCACGGGGTGATGACTTAACTCAATATAATGCTCTATCTATCAATGTCATAAAGTTTATGTCAAAAATTGACGCGGCTCTCCTTTCCGCCACGGCCGCCCTCCCCTTGGTAATTGCGCCATGGAGTGCTACCCTCGCGCCTCTTCTTCTGGTCCAGCTCAGTGGACAGGAAAATCTCGAATCTGCGGGGGTAAAAAGGCTATACTCTGCGCCCGTTGGCTAATTTTAAGACGATTGGTAGTTCTTCCATGCTGAAATGGCTCGTTCGCCTGTTTATTGTCATGATGCTGGGTGCTGTGCTGGGTGTTGCCAGCCTCATCGGCATCTACTTCTACATCAAGCCCCAGCTGCCAGATGTGAGCGCACTGCGCGATGTCAAACTGGCCACCCCGATGAAGGTGTACAGCCGGGACGGGGAATTGATCTCCCAATTTGGCGAAATTCGTCGCATCCCCTTGCGCCTGGACGAAATTCCCCAGTCCATGATCGATGCGGTACTCGCCACCGAGGATGCCCGCTTCTATGAGCACCCGGGTATCGATCCCATCGGCATCATCCGGGCCGCCACCGTCTGGGCCGTCTCCGGCCAGGCCCGTCAGGGCGCCAGTACCATCACCCAGCAAGTGGCGCGCAACTTCTTTCTGAGCAACGAGAAGACTCTCGTGCGCAAGGTCAAGGAAGTGTTCCTGGCCTGGCGCATCGAGCAGAATCTCTCCAAAGACGAGATCCTGACGCTCTATCTCAACAAGATCCCCCTCGGCTACCGCGCTTTCGGGGTCGGCGCCGCCGCCCAGGTTTACTTCGGTAAAGACGTCAAAGACCTGACCCTGGATCAGATCGCCATCATCGCCGGCCTGCCCAAGGCCCCCTCCATGCTCAACCCCATTCGCTCCCCGGAGCGGGCCTTTGCCCGCCGCAACGTGGTGCTGGGACGCATGCTGGAGACCGGCAAGATCACCCAGGCCCAGTTTGACGAAGCCTCCAAGATGCCGGTCAAGGCCCGCTATCATGGCGCCGAGACCACCCTGAACGCCCCTTATCTGAGCGAGATGGTGCGCCAGAAGATGGTGGAGCAGTTTGGGGAAGACGCCTACACCATGGGGCTGCACGTCTACACCACTGTCACCGCCAAGCGTCAGCGCGCCGCCCACCAGGCCCTGCTGGATGGCGTATTCGACTACGACACTCGCCATGGTTATCGCGGCCCGACCGCCCTGCTGTGGAAGGCGGGAGAGCCTGCCTGGGACTATGAGCAGATCATGGCCCACCTGGCCAAGCAACCCACTTACCAGCCCCTGATGGCGGCCGTGGTCACCAAGCTGACCGACAAGAGTGCCACCCTGGTGCTCAAAAACGGCAAGCAGGCCGAGCTCGGTTGGAACGGCATCAAGTGGGCGCGCGCCTTCATCACGGATGATCGCCAGAGCTATGCACCGAAATCGGCGCGGGATGTGCTCAAGGTCGGCGCCCAGATCTGGGTGCGTGAAAAGGGCGAAGAGCTGCTGCTCTCCCAGATCCCCGACGTCAATGCCGCCCTGGTGGCCATGAACCCGCAGGACGGCGCCATCGAAGCCCTGGTCGGCGGCTTCAGCTTCGAGCTGTCCAAGTTCAACCGGGTCGATCAGGCGCGCCGTCAGGTCGGCTCCAACATCAAGCCCTTCCTCTACGCCACCGCGCTGGAGCAGGGCTACACCCTGGCGTCGCTCATCAACGATGCGCCGATCAACCAGTGGGATCCGGCCAAGGGCCCCATGTGGCAGCCCAAGAACTCCCCGGCCATCTATGAAGGCCCCACCACCTTGCGCCTCGGTCTCGCCAAGTCCAAGAACGTGATGTCGGTGCGCCTGATGCGCGCCATCGGGCTGGATACCTATATCGACGGTCTGACCCGCTTCGGCTTCGCCCGGGATCACATCTCGGCCAACGAATCCCTGGCCCTCGGCGCCGCCGAGTTCACCCCGCTGGAAGTGGTGCGCGGTTATTCCGTGCTGGCCAACGGCGGCTTCCAGGTCACCCCATACTTCATCACCGAAGTGACCGACAGCTTCGGCACTCCCCTGTATCAGGCCAACCCGGCCGCCGCCTGCCGCGACTGCGGCGTGCTGGCCGCCGCCGGTCTCGACAGCGCCGATGCCTACCTCAATACCGTGGGCGACTGGAAGGCCCAGTGCCCGATCGATCCCGTGGTGCCCAACAACATGGCGCCGCAGACCATCAGCGCCCAGAGTGCCTTCCTGGTGACCGACACCCTGACCACCGCCATCTGGGGTGGCAACGGCTGGCGTGGTACCGGTTGGCGCGCGGCTCGTGACCTCAAGCGTCACGACATCTCGGGCAAGACAGGGACCACCAACGAATCGCGGGATGCCTGGTTCTCCGGCTATACCCCGAACCTGGTGGCCACCTCCTGGATCGGCTTTGACAACCACCAGCGCGGCCTCGGCCGGGCCGAGTTCGGGGGCGGCGCCGCCCAGCCCATCTGGATCGACTTCATGAAGACCGCGCTCAAGCAGATCCCGGAGCGCAAGATGCCGGTGCCCGAGGGCATCATGCAGGTGCGCATCGATCGCGAGACAGGTCTTTTGACCAACCGCAACGATGGCAGCACCATGGAAGAGTTCTTCAAGGAAGGCACAGAGCCGACCCGCTACGCGAGCCAGCTCTCCGATGGCAACCAGGTCTACGGGGGCGATGGCTCCAGCAGCGATGGTCCTGTCTCCACCGACGACATCTTCTAAGCAGCATCCGCAGACAAAAAAACCGGCGCCCAGGCGCCGGTTTTTTTATGTCTCCATTAGCAGATCACACCAACAAAGGTTTCACCAACAGAGAGATGCGAGCGGCCAGCTCGTTGAAGCAGGGTCTTCGCACTGAATAATGACGATAAAGCAGTGAAATGGTGCGGCCGGGAACAGGGTCGACCACGGGTCGGTAGCTCACCCCCCCCTCTTCCGGCTGGGTCGGCACGGCGAGTTTGGGGATCAGGGTCAGGCCGCTGCCCGCCGCCACCATGTTGCGCAGTGTCTCGAGACTGGTGCCCTTGAAACGCTGATCCTCGCCAATGCCGGCGGCGAAGCAAAAACCCATCGCCTGCTCCCGCAGACAGTGGCCATCGGCCAGCATCAGCAGTTTCTTGCCCTTGAGGTTGTGTAGCGGCACCGATCTAGCCTGAGCCTCCGGGTGCTGCTGGGGCACTGCGAGCCACATGGACTCCTGATAGAGCTGGAGTGAACCGAATCCTTCCATCCCTTCCAGCTCCGCCAGAATGATGCAATCCAGGGTCCCCTCCTCCAGCCGTTTCAACAGCGCCTGGGTCTGCTCCTCATAGAGGTAGAACTCCAGCTTGGGGAAGTGTTCTCGCAAGTCCTGAATGATGTGAGGCAGCAGGTAGGGGCCGACGGTGGGAATGAAGCCGATGTGGATCTCGCCGGACATGGGCTCAGCGAAGTGCTGGCCTATGCTTTTCAGCTCACGCACCTCCTTGAGCACCTTGCGAGCCTGCTGGGCCATGGCGTCACCGGCGGGGGTGAACAGCACCTTGCGGGAGGTGCGCTCGATGAGGATCACCCCCAGCTCGTCTTCCAGCTTGCGCAGCTGGCCGCTCAGGGTCGGCTGGCTGACGAAGCAGCGCTCCGCCGCCTTGCGAAAGTGCTTCTCCTCTTCCAGCGCTACCAGGTACTCGAGATCGCGAAGGTTCATACAACTGCATCCGGCCAATCAATGAGTTCGCTAGCATGCCCAAGAACGGGCGACGGGACAAGGGATGTCCATGGGGGATAAAAGGAAACGGGCCTGAACGCTCGTCCAGGCCCGCTCAATGCTGTGCACAGGGATATAATCACACCCTGAAGCGGCGCACCATCTCCTGCAGCTGGGTGGCCAGCTGATTGAGATCGTTGCAGGCGGCCGCCATCTGGGTCGCCCCGGCCACCACCTCCTCCGAGGCATGGCTGATGTTGACCACATTGCGATTGAGCTCCTCACTCACCGCCCCCTGCTCCTCGGTCGCCGTCGCTATCTGGATGTTCATCTGGGAGATGCTCTCCACCGAGCCGCTGATCTCGGTGATGGAGGCTCCCGCCTCCCGCGCCGTGCCCACGGTGGCCTGCATCAGCGTCTGGCTCTGCTGCATGGTGCTGCCGGCCTGCTCCGCCCGTTGCTGCAGCTCGGAGATGATGGTGTTGATCTGGGCGGTGGAGTCCTGGGTTCGTTTCGCCAGCGTGCGCACCTCGTCCGCCACCACCGCGAATCCACGGCCCTGCTCGCCGGCCCGGGCCGCCTCGATGGCGGCGTTGAGGGCCAGCAGGTTGGTCTGCTCGGCGATACCGCGGATCACCTCCAGCACCATGCCGATGTTGCGGCTGTCTTCGCCTAACTGGTGGATAACCTCGGCTGTGCTCTCGATGGCGGAGGCGACCTGCTCAATTCGCACGATGGAATCGTTGACGGTGTGGGCCCCCTGCTCGGCGGTGCCGCTCGCCTGGGTGGCCGCTTCCGCCGCCTCGTTGGTGTTGCGGGAGACCTCCTGCACCGTCGCCTGCATCTCGTTCATGGCCGTCGCCAACTGATTCAGCTCATGCTGCTGACTGTTCATGCTGGTCGCCGACTGCTTGGCCACCACGCTTATCTCCTCGGCGGCCGAGCTGAGCTGCACTACCGAGCCGGACACCTCGCTGACCAGGCTGCGCAGGCGATCCTGCATCTCGCCAAAGCCCTTGGCCAGCTGCCCCAGTTCGTCGTTGTTGAACAGGTTCAGATCGAGCCGGGTCGCCAGATCCCCGCCCGAGACCTTCTGGGTCTGGGCCAGCAGCAGCATGACAGGGTTGCGGATGAGCCGCGTCAGCAGCCAGGCCACCACCACCACGAACACCACAGTGAAGAAGCCTATGAGGATGCTGAGCGTCCTGGAGTTTTCATATACCCCCTCGATGGTGGCCGTCATGTTGCGGGCAACCTTGTCGTTGATGTCCCGCAGCACCAGGGCCTTCTTGCTGACGGCGACCAGGGCTGTCATGGTGACCCCTTCGCGCAGGGACATGACCCTGCCCATATCCCCTTGTTGCAGCGCGGCGGCGAGCTCGTCATGGGCTTCGAAATATTGCGTTGCCGCGACCGTGAGCGCCTTGAACTCCTGCTCTTCCTGGGCCGACGTAAAGGGCAGGGCCGCATAGGCCTGGGCGGCGCTGGCAAACTCCTGCTTGGCCGCCTGATAGACCTTGTCATAGCGTGCCACCCCCTCCTTATCTTGCCCGGAGATCACCATGTTCAGCTCGGCCCGGCGAGCATTGAGCAGGGAGGTCTCCATCTGGTTGGCGGCCTGCATGCTCGGGATCAGGTTGCCCGTGATCAGGGTCGTGTCACGAAAGAGCCCCGATAATTGCGACACCGAAAACCACGCCAGTGCGACCACCAGCACGGCCAGGGTGGCGAATCCAGCGCTCAACTTCTGACTAATTGACATGTTTTTGAACATGATGCGTATCCTTGACGACCTGAGATGTATCTGGGTATTTCATACCCAAATGATGACTATTCACACGGAGATAAATCTAGCTGCATCTCCCTATATCGTCAGCCTCAGGTTAAGCATGAGTCCATACCGACACGCAAAAACACTGTTCAGACCAGATCACCTATCCATATTGTGGTTATAGCTGCCTCATCTGCGCAGCGAGATAATCGGTGAAGGCCGCGGGGTCTCCGAGGAAAGTGGTGAGGGGCAGCGGAACCAGATGCTCGCCCTGCATCAGTCCCAATGTGGGATAGCCCTGTCCACCGAAACGGCGCAGCAAACCCTGGCTCTCGGCCAGATGCGCACTCAGGTTCACGTTCTGATAGGCCTGCTCGAACGCCGCAGCCGTGATCCCCTGCTCCAGCGCGAGCGCCGTCAGATGAGCGAGGGAACCCACCCACTGACCGTCGCGATAGTGGGACTGCTGGATGCGATGCAGCATGGCCAGACCATCCCCTCCCAGGGCACTCACCGCCAGGATGGCGCGAATGGGGGGCTCGGAGTCGAGCAGCAAGCCGTCCTTGAGCAGCAGTTCATCGAAATAGCGCTGCCCAAACGGCTGACCGGTCAGGGCCTGAATGCGCTCGTCGTGGGGCCTCACATAGTCACGCAGTGCCGCCCCCATGGGCTGACGACGTTCGCCGAGCCAGAGGCCACCGGCATGCAAGGCAATCTTCAACCCCGGGATCCGGGCCGCAGCCTCGAGCAGGGGGGCGGCGCCATAACACCAGCCACAGAGGGGGTCATAGACATAATGCAGGGTCATCTCGTTCATGGGCTCACTCCAGAAAATCAAAAAACCGGGCAACGACTGCCCGGCAAAAAAACACAGGGAACAGACTCAGGCAATTACCACTTCATCTCGCCGGTCGCGACCTTGGCCCCTATGGTCAGGCCATCGTCCAGCGGCAGCGCGGGGTAGGCCTGCTTCAGAGCATCCACCAGCTCGGTCGAGCCCTTGGCCTTGGCCAGGGCCTGCTCGAAGTTCAGTACATAGTCGCGGGTGAAGGTCACCGCCTCGGCGCCCTTGGGTTCAGCCCCGAGGAAGTGGCCAGGCACGACCCGCACAGGCTTGAGTGCCAGCAGCTCGTTGAGGGTCTCAACCCACTGCGCCCGCGCCTCCTTCGTCTGGCTGTCCGCCATCCACACATGGGTGTTGCCGTATACCGGCACGCCGCCCAGGGCCGCCTTGATGGAGGGCACCCACAGATAGGCGCTCGGGGTATTCATGGCCTTGATCTCGATCGTCTTGCCCTCCAGAGTCAGCTGGGACGCCGTCATCACCTGGGGTACGATCAGCTGCTTGGGAGCCTGCTCGGCGAGGATGGGACCCCAGTAGGCCAGCTTGGCATCCTTGGTCTGCTTGATATGGTCCACCACATGCTGGCTTGCCAGGCTCTTCACCTCGGGGAAGGCGGCCTTGATGGGTTCCAAGCCGAAGTAGTAGTCCGGATCCCCGCCGCTGATGTAGACGGTGGTGAGCTTCTTGCCGCTTTGCTTGATCAGATCCACCAGCGCCTTGCCATCCTTGACCCCGAACTGGGCGTCGATGAGGATGGCCTCCTTGTCGCCGCTCACCAGCTCGGAGGAGACGGGGAAGATGGCCTTCTCACCGGGGTTGTAAACGGTCACGGTCAGGGGGCCCGCCAGGGCGGCGCCGCTGAGCAGGGTAGTGGCCAGGGTCAGGGTTCGCAGTGTGGTATTCATCGGGTAAGCCTCATTGGGTCGTTGTGCATCGAGTAGGGCTAGTTTATTGGAACCTTATCGGTGCAAATACCGCATAATGAGCGCATGACTGTTGCACATATCGAGCATATTGGGGACCAAACATGGATCGACTGACGGCGTTGCGGGTATTCGTCTGCGTGATCGAGCAGGGCAGCCTGAGCGGTGCGGGGGAAAAACTGGAGATGTCGCGGGCCATGGTGTCGCGCTATCTGGCGGAGCTGGAGCGCTGGATGGGCGCCCGTTTGCTGCATCGCACCACCCGCCGGCTCAGCCTCACCGGGCCGGGGGAAGAGGCGCTGAACCGGGCCAGGGCCATGCTGACCCTAGGGGAAGAGATGGAGCAGCTCGCCAGCCGCAGTGACGAGGCCCCCAAGGGTCAGCTGCGCATCACCAGCAGCTACTCCATCTCGGAGGCCCTGCTGGTGCGGGCGGCCAACGACTACCTGGCCCGCTACCCCGGCACGGCCATCGACATCCTGCTGCTGGACAGAACCGTCAACCTGGTGGAGGAGCGTATCGATCTCGCCGTGCGCATCACCAATGATCTGGATCCCAATCTGGTGGCCCGCCGCCTCGGCACCTGCCATTCGGTGGTCTGTGCCAGCCCCGCCTATCTGGCGCGCCACGGCACCCCGCAGCAGGTGCAGGAGCTGGCCCTGCACAACTGCCTCACCTACACCTATTTCGGCAAGAGCCTGTGGGAGTTTCAGGGCTCCCATAGCCCGGAATCCGTGCCGGTGAGCGGCAATCTCAGTGCCAACATCTCCAACCTGCTGCTCAAGGCAACTCTGGACGGGGCCGGCATCAGCCTGCAGCCGCGCTACTCGGTACAAACGGAGCTTGCGAGCGGCGCCCTGGTACCCCTGCTGACCGAATGGCAGCCCAAGCAACTCGGCGTCTACGGCATCTATGGCACCCGCAAGCAGATGTCTCCCCTGCTGCGCAGCTTCCTCGATTTTCTCATCGAGCGCATGGCCGGGGATCCCCTCTGGCAGGCCGAAACCTAGACAGCAAAACGGGGCCTGCGGGCCCCGTTTCATTCACGGCGACTGGCTTATGCCTCGAAGCCAAACTCCTTGGCGGGAGGCGCCTGCTCCGTAACCTCAGACTCCTCCAGATAGATGTCGCGATAGGCCGCGTAGATGGAGTAGTTGATGGCGGGCAACACCACCAGCAGGCCCACCAGGAACAAGATGACGCCAAACAGTATCAGCACGGCCCCAAGCAACCCCCACCAGAGGAAGGGCCACATGTTGCGCAGACAGCCCTTGAAGCTGAGCCTTGCGGCCTGCCAGACCCCCACCCCATGGAAGAAGATGAGGGCGGGGGCGAAGGTGATGGCCATCAGCACGGGCACCATCAACGCCAGCCCCAGCAACAGGCAGAGCAGGAAGCCCTGCGCCTGTGTCACCGTCAGCGTCAGGGTTTCCGGATCCTGGGACAGCAAGCCGGTCAGCCCCCACATGTGCAGCAGGGTGGCGCAGACCAGCACGATCAGGCTGAACAGACAGAGCACCAGCAATCCCCCCAGTATCAGGGGCGTCAACCGCTGACGAAAACCGGCGAAGAAGTCGGCAAACTGGAGGGGATGACCGGCATAGCCCCGCTGGGCAACCGCCACCCAGCCAGCCCCCCACACCATGTACAGCAGCTGGGAAATAAAGCCCCCCGCCGGCAGCCGATCCAGCACCAGTCCCACCACGAACCAGAGCGCTATCATGGCCACGCTGGCGCCCATGCCCTTGTTGAAGATATCAAACCCGGTGCGGACCCAGACCCAGCCCCGTCCTATGGGATGACGCTTGGGTTCGCTGCGCAGGGTATGTTCACTGTTCATCATCAACCTCATTGTAAAACGGACGGAAAACACCTCAGGGTACGGTCACCGTGACCATGATGGTGCCTGTGTAGGCGCCGGTGCGCACCACCTGACCCGGCAGTTTGGTCGGGTACAGCCTCACCTTGTAGTCGGTATTATGGGTGGCCGCCGCATAGGGTACAGGGATAGCGGTAGCGAAGGGAATAGGGGTCTGGGTGCTCAGCTCCAGCATGCCCACCCCGACCCCGGCCAGGCTGGTGGTGATAAAGCGATCCTGGCTGGTGAGCGCTCCCCCGAAGCTGTAGCTGAGCGGGACCGTATAATCGCTCGGGATCTGGCTGCAAGTGACACTCACATTGACGGTACGGGGCGCATAGCCCTTGGGGACATCCCCCTCCACAAAGGCACTCTGGGCCACAGAGCCGAGATCGATGGGAATATTGGTCCCCGCCGGAAACTGGCAGGTCGGGGTCGAGGTGACGCTGATATTCATCGCCAGCGTGCTGAAGGCATTGGCCGGACTGGTATCGGGTAGGTTGGAACGTCTGACGAACAGATAGGCGACGGTACCGTTGAAGGTTTGGGTGCCTGTGACCCCCTTTAGCAGCTTGAGGGTGTAGCGGCCGCCATTGACCTGAATCCCCCCCAACGCCAGATCGACCACATTGAGCAGGCACACTGTAAGCAAACTGCTGGTACTCGCACTGAAGGGGATAGCCCTATAGCTACCCGCTGCATTGAACTCGGCCTTGAGACCAAAGTAGTTATTGAGCTTGATATAGGTATCCGGGGCCGTACCTATGATAGGCAAGCCAGATGCCTCAACCCCCTGATAGTTAGCGGTCACAAACAAGCCTAACGAGATGCCAGTGCAGTTACAGGTAGCCGTGGTGGTCGTTGCAAAATTGGTGACACTACCTGTATCGCCTGGCTGATAGAGGGTATTGGTGGTACTGATGGGCCCGGTCGCCACAAAGGCGCTGGTACATTGACCATTGACGGCATGGGCCCTGGGTTGCCATAGCAGGCAGCCCAGCAGCAAGGCTCCCATCACCCAGAGGTGCGACCCGCCCGGCCAACCCTGCCTCGTTTGTTCACTCATGCGCGTTGCCTCCTTGCTGGCCAAGCACAAACCCCTGCTCGTGATAGATGCCATTGTCGTCAATCCAACGCACCCTCCCCTTGTTGGCAGTCGTTTCGACTACCTGTAGGGGGATTTTCAGCATGCCATAGGGTGGAATCAGCCCCCCCTGTTGCCAACGGGCCTTCCCAGCACCTATCTCGAGCAACACCTCGCTCAGGCTGATATGAAAAGGGCTCCGGTTGCTGACACTCAGTCCCTGCCCCTGCGTCTGCCAGCGAAGCCGGGTGACCGCCTCCGCCGCCGAGCCCTGCAAACCGGGCGGGCGATAGAACAGCTTGATGCGGGTGCGATAGGCAAGCTGCACACTCGCCTGGGAGGTACTCGCCTTGGGGGGCAACCCCAGCACATTGAGCCAAAACAGGGACTCCCGATCGCGAGGGAGCCTTTCCAGCTCGGAGCCCAGGATCCTCAATGTCTGTCCCCGCGCCGCCCCCAGTCGCATCATGGGAGGCACCACCAGGAAGGGGCTCGAGGCCTCGGCGGGCCCCTGTTGTTCATCTCCTCCATCGACCCAGGCCTGCAATAGGCTGGGCTCTGTGCCGTCGTTGCGCACCAGCAGAGTTGCCTCTCCACCCTGATAGATAACCCGGGTCTGCATCAGATTGAGCGCAGCCTCCGCCATCCCTCCCCACGACAAGGCGCTCAAGATAAGGCTACTCAGCCAGAACCGTTTCATGGACCCACCGCCGTGACACACAGAGCCGCCACCTGCTGATAGGGCACGGCGGGATCCGGTTTTGGCATCCGATAGTCCAGCCGGCACTGCTGGGCGGGCTCATTGCCCCACTGCACATGCAACACAGCCTGCTCGCCGCGCACGAAGATGAGCCCACCCTGGCCGACCACGGCCACCGAGTCGCCATGAGCGTCAAGCACCTCGGCACCAAACGGCGGGGCACTGCCATCCGCACGCCTCGCCTTGAGCAGCAGCGGCTGGCCGACATGGGTCTCATAATCGAGCTTGACGATGGCACCGCGGCGCGGAGCCACCATCTGGGCGCTGCCATCTATCTCTACATCCAGTGGCAAGCCGGTCGGATCCAAGCCGATGACGTTGGTGCGATAAGGGTTGAGCCCGGCCAGCACGGCGTAGCCGTCCCCGTCCACCTCGCTGCCGATCCCATGGCTGACCTTGGCGCCCTGAGCGCCCTTGGCCTCCACCAAGGCCATCGTCTCCCCCTGGGTCTGGCCCAGCACCCAGCCATCCTTGTGCACCAGCAGGGTCCCCTTGGCCGATGCCACATACTGGGAATAGCCCTCCCCCTGACTGGTGGAGACACCGAGCTGGGTCGCCGCCGTCTGATATTGCAAGTTGGCGCCATAACCCTGATAACCGGCGCCGTTGCTCTGACTCTGGCTACCGTATAACCCGTAATAGATGCGTCCGTCCCGGGAGCCACCATTGAGATCCAGTCTGGCGCTGTAACCTTGCCCCTCCTGATAAGAGAGGGTGCTGCTCAGGCGCGGCGCCCCCAGCCGATCGCCTATCGGCACGCTGAGACTCAACATGTATTGATCCCCTACCCCGTCATCGAGTGAGTGGCTGGCCGAGAGTGTCAGGTTACCCCAGTCAAAGCCCCGATTGTAGCCAAGCTGGAAGCTGCTGCTCTCGCTCTGGCCACCCCAGTAGTCACGACGAATGCCATTGAAATAGATGTCCCCCCACTCCCCGATCGGCTGGTTGATGTTGAGCTGGAAGCGATTGCGCTCCCGCTGCAGTTGATCAAAGGTTTGCGACTGGGCCGCCGCCACATCGGCCAAATCCAGATACCCTTCGCTGGAGAAGCGATAGGCGGCCAGGGTGAAGTAGGTCTGGGTCAGGTCCATCTGCTTGCTGTAGGTGAAGCGGTAACTCTGGCCGGAGAGCGACTCTGGCAGCCCGGAGTCAGCAGGCAAGTCCTGCGCCCAAGAGCCTGTGATGTCGAGGGCCAGGGCGCCATAATCCGAGCCCAGAGCCGCGCCTCCCAAGAGGGCGCCATAGTCCTCGGCGGCTATGGTGCCGCCATACAGGGTCAGGGTGTTGGAGAAACCGCGGCGATAGGTGCCTTGCAGAAAATTGGGGCCATCGGTACCGGCCTCGTTGCGATAGCGCCCCAGGGTCAGACTGAAGCGGGAGGTATCGTCTCGCAGCATCTGCACCACGGAGGAAAATGGCAGGGTGAAGCTGCGCGCGCTGCCATCCGCCTCAGTGATGGTCACATCCAGATCTCCGGCAAAACTGGTGGCATAGAGATCGTCGATGGCGAAGGCGCCGGGGGCGACCTGGGTCTCGTAGATGAGGGCGCTGCCCTGGCGGATGGTGACTCTGGCGTTGCTCTGGGCCACCCCGCGTACCACGGGGGCGAAGCCTCGCTCAAAATCCGGCAGCATGGCATCGTCGCTGGCCAGCTGCACCCCGATGAAAGGCACGCTGTCGAAGCTGTCCCCCGGGGTGAAATACTCCCCCAGGGTGAGCTGGGCGGTCTGGGAGGTCACGTCCCGCTGCACATAGCTGTTGAGGGGTTGATAACTGCCCCCGTCATCGCCCTGCCAGGAACCGTTGTGGCGCAGCCGCCAGGCCCCCAGGTTGATCCCCGTATTGAAGTTGATGCTGTTGCTGAACTGCTCGTCGCTCCCCTCCTGCTCGCTGTAATAGAGGTTGGCGTTGTAGCCGACGAAGGCGGCGTTGATCCCCTGTACCCATTGATCCGGGCCGACATAATCGCGCCTGACCCGACCGACATAGGCCTGGGGCAGGCTGAGGGCGCCGCTCAGGCTCGCCAGATCGAAGGCGAAGCTGGCGCCTGGTACCAGGGACTCCACCAAGATGCAGTCACTCTGGAGCTGACGCTTCACCGAGGCCTGGTCTGGCAGCTTGTCCACCAGCAGCCCCCACTGTTTGACCTGATCGGGCTTGAAGCAAAACAGCGGGGTCTTGGGATCCTTGCCCGCCCGCACTTCCACCTGCTGGCTCAGCCTCTCCTTGCCATTGATGATTATGTCGAGCTGATAAAGCCCCAGGGGGACGAAGTCTGCACGGGCGAAGCGGGCCAGATCTATGTTCACTCCCAGGCTGTCGAGCAGCCGGCTGTCAAATTCAACGTCCGTGGATGAGCCGCCGGCCTGAGGGCTCTTAGAGCTGGGGGTCTCTGCGCCAACGGCAGTCAGGGGTAGCCAAAGCAATAACGGCAGCAGCCGACAAGCGGTGCGAGTCGCCAAGGCCACCGCAGGAGAAAAGCCGACATCAGGCAGATGGTGCAAGGAGCTCAGGGGCGTGCTGGCATTCACAACATACCTCCCCCCTCAGCGCCGGCGGATGCGTCGGGACAAGGGAGGCAAGCACCCCGCTCCCGCGCCACAACCAGGGATCAGTTGAAGACGAATCGGCCCACCTCGCGGGCACCATAGTCATTGAGCCAATAGAAGGTCACGGCCTTGGCATGGACGGTGCCAGCGAGCCTTTCCACCGGGAAATCCAGGCTGCCGCCAGGGGCGACCATGCCACCACTGAGATTGCTGTAGGCCTTGGCATCGGCCGTCTGCAACTCCAGATTGCTGATGCTGACGTGATAGCGGCTCGGGTTGCTGGCACGCAGCGCATATCCCTGCCCCTGCCTAACCAGGCGCCAGCTCAGCTGATGAGCGGATCGTTCCACATCGCCAGCCAACCCCTCAGGCCGGTAAAACAACTTGATGCGAGAGCGAAAGGCGAGCTGAACCTGATTCTGGCCCGCCTGGCTGGCCTTGGTGCTGGGCGGTACTTCCAAGACGTTCAACCAGAAGACGGACTCGCGATCCTGAGGCAGGCCCTGCCCCAAATAAGCGAGACGCAGCGATTGTCCGCGCTGTGCCTCGATCCGGGTGATGGGGGGAGTGATCAAAAAAGGAAGTGTTTCAACGCCCGGCTGAATGCGACGATCACCGGCATCCAGCCACACCTGCACCAGGGAGGGGGTCGTCCCCTTGTTGATAAGCTCCAGCGTGACCTCCCTGGCGCTGGCCGGGTAGATGACCCGGGTGCCGGAGATCTGGACATAACTCCAGGCTTGCCAGGGAAGCAACAGTGCCACCCACCAGAGCAGACGACCCAGCATCATCCCCTTGCCACTACCAAGCCGGCTCATGGGACGATTCTCAGTGATAATCCAGTGAATAGATGAGATCCGCCGAGACCAGACCCGCACCGACGGCCCCGGTGGCGACATACTGGGCGCTGTAGTAGAGGGTGGCCGTCCCTGTGCCACTGAAATTGACCAGAGAGTTGTTGGTGTTGGTGCGAAGATCGATGACAGAACTGTTGGCCGAGAGGATCTGCACCTCCACGTTCTGGGCCGGGTTCTTGCCACCCGCGGCCACGGCCTTGTTGGTCAGGTTACCCGTAGCCTGGGCCACCCCGACATTCTCGAAGTAGGCCCGCACCGACCCCGTGACTGGGCAGCCGGTGAGCGCAAGATTGAACCCTGTCGCCCCCGCGGTCTGACCTATGCTGGTCAACGCATTGGTGCTGACGGTGGGCAGGGTCACTGTGGCGGAGGCGTTACCGCCATTGACGGCGATGGCACAGGTACCGGCGGTCACTTCCCCATTGATGGTAATGGTGCCATTGAAGGCGGCTACGGGGACAGACACCAGTGTGCCCATCGCGAGTGCGAGCATAAAGAGAGCGTTCGTCTTCATCACAACCTCCATCTACCTGGATGTCGCTGGCGACTGCCGTGTTCCCTGCCAGTGCAATTTCCCTTGTCACCATGGGTGTCATTCAACAACCAAATCATAGTGATATATTAGTAAATAGCACAAGAGCGCTGAGCTTGCTCGCCCCTGGACAACATCTTTATTTGACCCCCTTGTCCAGCGCGGCGGACAGCCCAGCGGGAATGTGGCATCATTTTCCCCCTCAGAAATCATCCGCCTTTTTTCATGGAGCCCTCATGCGCCGCCTGTTCTTCTTCATTCTTCTGCTCGGCAGTACCCAGCTCCATGCCGAACCCGGCTTCATCAGTCGCCTGCTCAATCACCCCGTGCCCGGTGGTGTGGCCGTGGTGCCGCTGGGGGATGGTGCGCAAGCGCCCAGCGCCCGTTATCAGGACAAACCCGTGCTGGTGGTGCGTGAAGAGGGACGTCATTGGATAGCCATCGTCGGCATCCCCCTCAAGAGCACCGCCGGCCCCCATCAGCTGGTGGTGAACGATGGCCGCAAGCTCGACTTTCAGGTCGGCAACAAGCACTACCGCGAGCAGCACATCAAGTTGAAGAACACACGCCAGGTCAATCCGCTGGCCGAAGACATGGTGCGCATCAACCGGGAGTTGGCCGAACAAAACAAGGCCTATCAGGTCTTCAGCCCTGGTCAGCCCAGCAATCTGATGTTCGACAAGCCGGTCAACGGCCCCCTCTCCAGCCCGTTTGGCCTGCGCCGCTTCTTCAATGGCGAGGAGCGCAACCCTCACTCTGGCCTCGACTTCGCGGTCGGCGCCGGCACTCCCATCAAGGCGCCGGCGGCGGGCAAGGTGATCCTGATAGGCAACTACTTCTTCAACGGCAATACGGTGTTCGTCGACCACGGCCAGGGGCTCATCAGCATGTTCTGCCACATGTCCAAGGTGGACGTGAAGCTGGGCCAGAGCCTGCCACGGGGCGGCATCGTCGGCCGGGTCGGCGCCACCGGCCGCGCCACCGGTCCCCACATGCACTGGAACGTCAGCCTGAACGACACCCGCGTCGATCCCGCCATCTTCATCGGGGCCTTCAAGCCTTGAGCGAAAGAGAGAATGAAAAGAGGCAGCCTGGGCTGCCTCTTTTTTTAGCGTTCAATGCATCACTTAGTTGCCGCCTCAACCCAAGGCACCGTGCAGGCCCGCCTCCTTGCGCATGGCCCGCCACATCACCAATACCAGTACGGTGCTGCAGGTGGGCAGCGCCAGCCAGACGCCGGAGACCCCCCACAGGGAGGAGAAGCCCCACAGGAAGCCGCCGATCAACACCAGCTTGCCGCCGGTGAGCAGGGAGGCGATGCGGGCCCGGTTGATGGCCTGGAAGTAGGTGGCTCCCACCAGCAGCAGCCCCTCCATCGGCAGGCCCCAGAAGTAGAGCCAGATGCCGAGGGTCGCCACCGGCAGCAGGGCTGCGTTGTCCCCTGCAAATAGATAAACCACTGCCTCCGGCCACAGATATAGAGGGATCATGCCACACAAGGCCACTACCATGGTCACTCCCAGTGCCAGATTGCGAATTCTCAGCACCCGCTGCCAGTTGCCGGCGCCGGCATTGAAGCTGGCGATGGGCTGGATGCCCATGGCGATCCCCTCGAAGATGAGATAGAAGAAGGCCTCGCTGTAGCTGATGACCCCGTAGGCGGCCACGTGCAGCGAACTGCCCACCGCCAGCAGCGCCTTGTTGTGCAGCGCCAGCACCACAGAGAGGTAGAGGTACATCAAAAAGCTCGACACCCCGAGTCGCAGGGTTTCCCCCATCAACCGCCAGTCCGGCACCAGCGTGTCCCAGCGAATGCGCAGCTGGCTGCGGGGGGTGAAGAAGTGCCACAGGCACAGGCCCCCGGTCACCGCCTGGGAGAGCATGGTAGCGATGGCCGCCCCCGCCAGTCCCCAGGGGATCACCGCCATCAGCAGGTAGTCGAGCAGCACGTTGAGCACGCCGCCGCCCACCAAAATCCAGGTGGTGAGGCCGGGGCGACCATCGTTGCGCAGCAGGGCGGTGAAGGCCATGGAGAGCACGGCGAAGACCCCGAGCCAGGCGTACCACTGCAGGTAGGCAAAGCCAGCGTCGAAGATAACCCCTTCGGCCCCCATCCAGGCCAGCATGGCCGCGCCATAGCGGATGCCGATGAAGGCGAGCACGGCGGACGCTATCAACACCATCACCAACGCATTGCCGACGATATGGCGCGCCCTGGCCTGCTCCCCCTTGCCCAGATAGAAGGACGCGAGCGACGAGGAGCCCATGCCGATCAGCGCCCCCACCGCGTAGAGCACGGCGCAGATGGGATAAGCCAGCATCATGCCTGCCAACCCATCCTGGCCCAGGATATGGCCGACGAAGATGCCATCTATGGTCACATAGACCCCGGTGACCAGCATGGCGGCGACCGTCGGGGTGACATAGCGCAGGAAGAGGCGGGAAAGGGGCGCCGTGCCCAGATCGAGGGTGGACATAAGATGCTCTGCAGCAGGGGAAATGAGCGGGATAATAGCCAAACAAGGCCCTGTTAGCCCGTTATTTATGTTGCGAATCATTAATCTGGAAAACTTTACCCGCCCCGGCCCCTGCTTTAGGCTAGGGCCAACTCTCATGAACGGAAACGTGCGCCATGTTGCAACGCCTGCTCTGTCTGATGCTCTGTCTCAGCCTGCTCCCCTTTTTCGCCCAGGCCGACGACGCCATCACCCAGGTCGAGGAGCTGCTGCAGAGCGTGCCCAAGACGGACACCCCGGAGAACCAGCAACTGCGGGAAAGCTACCAGCAGGCGCTGCAATATGCCCGGGATGCCCAGCGTTACCGGGAGCAGAGCAAGGCCTATCAGCAGATCCTCATCGACTACCCCAAGGAATCGGCCCGCCTCAAGGAGGGGCTGCACAACTACCAGCCCCAGTCACGCCCGTCGCTCTCCTCCCTCAAGGAAGAGGCGCTGCATCAAGCCATTAGCCTCAGCAGCAACCGCCAGCTCAACCTGCGCAAGGAGCGCCAGGCGGTGACCGATGCCCTCAACCAACTGGAGACCACGGGCCAGGAGTATCACCTGAGGGTCGATGAGCTGCGCAAACAGCTGCAGCAGACCCGGACCCAGCTCGATCGCCTGAGTTTCAGCAATGAATCGGATCGCCTGCAGGAGGCCCAGCAGCTGGCGGCCCGCCTCAAGGAGCAGAGCCTGTCGGATCGGATCCAGATGCTGGAGCTGGAGCAGCTCTCCGCCCAGCAGCGCAACGATCTCGGCAAGCTGAAGCTGCAGGAACTCAACCTCGCCATCACGGATGAGGACGAGTGGCAGGCCAGCCTGCTCACCCAGCAAAACCAGTTGCGGCGGGAGAAGACGGAGCAGGCATTGGCCGAGAGCGAGCGGCTGCGCAGGCAGCTCACCTCGGACCTGCCCCTGCTGCAGGAGCAGCAGCAACAGAACCAGGGGCTCTCCATCCAGCTCGGCGCCCTGGAGGATCAGATTGAACGGGTGCAGGACGAGCAGCGCGGGGTCGACAAGTCCCTGTCCGGTTTGAACGATCTGGTCAACTCGGTGCGCGAGCAGTTGGAGTGGCTGCAGATAAGTAACGCCTACGGCGAGAACCTGCGCAGCAAGCTCGCCGATCTGCCCGCCTACTATCCGCTGGACAAGCTGGAATCCGCCATCGTCAAGGCGCGCATGGCGAAATACCAGTACGAGACGGAGCAGGATACCCTCAAGGATCCGGTGCAGGTGCGCAACGCCTTGCTCGGCAGCGACGGCGTCACCCTGGACAGGGCCCAGCGCGCCGTGCTCGATAACCTGCTCAAGGCCAGGCGACAGCTGCTGACCCGGCTCAACGACGCCTCCGATACCCTGATCCAGGAGCAGACCCGCCTCAAGCTCATCTATAGCCGCCAGAACAGCAAGATCGACGAGATCCGCGAGATAAGCGCGAGCCACCTGTTCTGGATGCCGGATGTGCGCCCCCTGAGCCCGGTCGTGCTGCTCGGGGTGCCCGCCGCGCTGGGCCTGGCCCTCAACCCCGGCAACTGGCTGCAACTGCCCCACGCCATCGCCGAAAACAGCCCCATGAGCCTGACCCTGGCCGGCCTCGGCCTGCTGGTGCTGGCCTGGTGCTGGGTGAAACTCGCCCGCCACCTGACCCAATACAGCCAGTACATAGCCCCGCGCATCGGCAAAGTGACCCAGGACAAGTTCAGCCTCACCAGCCGGTTGCTGGTGCGCTCCCTGCTCGCGGCCCTGCCCCTGCCCGCCATGGTGCTGATGATCCACGGCCTGCTGGACGGCGCCTGGCAATATCCGTTCGCGGTGGCGGTCGCCCGTGGCCTCGGCGAGATCTGGTTCCTGCTGCTGGCCCTGCTGGTGGCCCGTCATCTCACATTGGACAAGGGGATCCTGATCCTGCATTTCCGTTGGCAGAAGGAGCGGGTGCAGCGGATTTGGGGCCAGTTTCGCACCCTGCTGCTGGTGCTGATCCCCTGCTTCTTCGTGCAGGGCATGGCCAGCAGCTATCAGGAGCACGCCTTCTACGACTCCCTCGGTCGGCTGGCCTTCATCGTCGGCGCCCTCTGGCTGCTGCTGTTCTTCGCCCGTCTCAACCGGGAGAAGCTGCCGCTCACCTGGGGTCAGGCCGACATGAGCAAGCCGCACCTGCTGCACCACTTCATCTGGAACAGCCTGATGCTGGCCCCTTTGCTGGCGGTGCTCGGCTCCCTGTTTGGCTACTTCTATACCTCACGCACCCTGCTGCGCCAGCTTGAGCTGAGCCTGCTGATGGGGCTCGGCTGCCTGCTCATCTATTATCTCGCCCACCGCTGGATGCTGATCCAGCGCCGCCGCCTCGCCTTCGATCGCGCCAAGCACAAGCGGGCGGAGATCCTGGCCCAGCGAGAGCGGGACGAGGATGACTTGAGCTCCGAGATCCCCGATGTGATCGACGAGCCCGGACTGGATCTGGACACCATCAGCGCTCAGTCCCTCGGGCTGGTGCGCACCCTGCTGATGCTGGGCTTCACCATGCTGGTGGTGGTGCAATGGTCCGATCTCAACTCGGCGTTCAGCTTCCTCAGCAGCATCGAGGTGTGGCAGGTGAGCAGCAAGGTCGCGGGCATAGAGCAGCTCTCCGCCATCACCTTGCAGGATCTGATGCTGACCGCCTTCGTCTTCATCCTGACAGTGGTCACCGCCCGCAGCCTGCCTGGTCTGATGGAGCTCACCCTGCTCCAGCACCTGAGCCTCTCCCCGGGTACCGGCTTCGCCCTGACCACGGTCAGCAAGTATCTGGTGCTGCTGATCGGCGCCCTCACCGGTTTCTCCATGCTCGGCATCGACTGGTCCAAGACCCAGTGGCTGGTGGCTGCGCTCTCGGTGGGGCTGGGCTTCGGCTTGCAGGAGATCTTCGCGAACTTCGTCTCCGGCCTCATCATCTTGTTCGAGAAACCGATCCGGCTCGGCGATACCGTCACCATCAGGGACCTGACCGGCACCGTCACCAAGATCAAGACCCGCGCCACCACGATAGTCGACTGGGACAGGAAGGAGATCATAGTTCCCAACAAGGCCTTCATCACGGAGCAGTTCATCAACTGGTCTCTGTCTGACGCCATCACCCGGGTCAAGCTGCGCATCCGCATCGGCCTGACCCAGGAACCCAAACGGGTGCAGCAACTGCTGGAGCAGTGTGTGCGCGAATCCACCCTGGTGCTGGATACCCCGACCCCAGAGGTGTTCCTGATCGAGTTCACCGACTCGGCCCTCATCTACGAGATCCGGCTGTATGTGAACAACATGGACCACCGCATGCCGATCACCCACGAGGTGCATTCATTGATCCTGGAGAAACTGCATCAATTAGGCATGCATCTGCCGCACCAGCAGATCGATATCAGAATGAGTCGGGGGTGATCGTGCCACACAGGGATCACCGCATGTCCCCATGCACCCACGAGGTCCATTCGCAGATCCTGGAGAAACTGCATCAGCTGGGCATACATCTGCCGCACCAGCAGATTGATATCAGAATGAGTCGGGGCTAACGGGCTCCCTCCCAGCCTCCCACTACGACAAAAGGAACCATACCATGCAGATCATTGCCCACAGGGGCGCCAGCGGACTGGCGCCGGAGAACACCCTCAGGGCGATGGCGCTGGCCATCGAACTCGGCGCCAGCGCCATCGAGCTCGATGTGCAGTGGGCCGACGGCGAGTTGTGGGTATTTCACGACCGGCGGCTGGAGCGCTGTACCAATGGCCGCGGCGTGCTCACCGATCAATCCCGCGCTTATATAGAAAGCCTGGACGCGGGTCAGGGGGAGCAGATCCCGACCCTGTGGCAGGTGATGACCCTGATTGCGGGGCGCTGCGAGCTGCATATCGAGCTCAAGGGGCCCCATACCGCCGAGCCGGTGGCGGCCCTGACCCGCCGCGCCGAGGCAGAGCTTGGCTTTCGCCTGGCCCAGTGGGTTGTCTCCTCCTTCCACCATCCAGAGCTCGCGCGCTTCGCCGCCCTGCGGCCCGAGCTGCGCCTCGGCGCCCTGACCGCCAACCTGCCATTGCAACATGCCCAGTTCGCCGAGCAGCTGGGGGCCTGGTCCCTCAATTGCGATGTGGATTTCGTGGATGCCGAACTGGTGGCGGATGCCCACCGCCGAGGGTTAAAGGTATTGATCTATACGGTCGATGAGATGAGTGACAGAGACACACTCGCAGCCATGGGTGTCGATGGCATCTTTACCAACCGGCCAGATCGATTCAAGTGAGTATTGGCGCGGCCTGGCGGGCCATGGGGAGGTGAAAAAAACTGAAAATAAGTGCGCATCGGGATATATAAAGTGCCATTTCAGCCGATACATAATTGGCTCATAACAATAACAGACACCACACAGATCTCAGATTGACGCTCACAAGGATGTACACATGAATCTATCCATCAAGAACAAGCTGGTCCTCGCCATCGGGGCCATCATTCTGGTCATCACAGGCCTGCAGGTCTGGTACAACACCTCCCAGCTGCGCAGTGAAACCCAGCGCCTGATCTGGAGCTTCATCGACGACAGTTCGGCCGCCAACGTCAAGGGGATCTCCCGCTGGCTCGACGCCCGCATCAGCATGGTGACCTCCACCAAGGAAGCCTTCGCCAAGGAAGACGAACCCATCAGTCACCTGGCCCAGTCCATGAACGCAGGCAACTTCGATCTGGTCTACGTAGGCACCAAGGATGGGCGGATGATCCAGGGCAAGCCGACCGACTTGCCCGCCGGCTATGATCCGCGCCAGCGCCCCTGGTACAAGGATGCCATGGCGGCCGGCAAGCTTGCCATCACTCCCCCCTACGCCGACGCGGCCTCGGGCAACCTCATCATCACCATCGCCGAGCCCTTCACCCGCGGCAACACCGAAGGGGTGATCGCCGGTGACGTCTCCATCGACGGCCTGGTGCGCGACGTGCTGGCCATGAACTCCGAGGGTACCTACGCCATCCTGGTGGACAGCAACGGCACCATCATCGCCCACCCGGACAAGGGGCTGACCCTCAAGCAGGCCACTGCCCTCTCCCCCGAGCTGACCGCCGCCAAGGTCAACGAGCTGGCTCATGACCACACCATCTCCGAGATGGAGATCAGCGGCAAGGCGAGCGTGTTCGATCTCACCGAGATCCCCAACACCAACTGGTACTTCGGCATAGTCGTGGACGAGGCGGTGGCCTATCAGTCCGTCTCCCGCATGGTTACCTCGGCCCTGCTGCAGGGGCTGCTGACCATCCTCATCGTCGCAGGCTTCTCCTATGTGGCCATCAACGGCTCCCTGGCACCGCTGAAAACCCTAGGGGACGCCATTGCGGATCTCTCCCGTGGCAACGGCGATCTGACCCGCCGCATCAAGATCGAGCGTGAAGACGAGGTCGGCACAGTCGCCAAGCACGTCAACACCTTCATCGAGCGCATCCACGTGATGGTGCAGGACATCTCCAACTCCTCAGGGCAGCTGAACCAGCAGGCCAAGTCGTCTCACGACATGGCGGAGAAATCCAACCAGGGGCTGGCCCGCCAGCAGAACGAGATCTCCCAGATAGCGACCGCGGTGCACGAGATGTCTGCCACCGCGGTGGAGGTGGCCAGCAACGCCGAGCAGACCGCCGAGGCGGCCCGCAGCAGCTCCAGCAGTTGTGAACACGGCAAGCAGGTGATCGCCCGCAACCAGCGCTCCATCACGGATCTCGCCACCCAGGTCAAGCAGGCCTCCGGCATCATCCAGGAGCTGGAGAAGAACGCACAGGAGATCAACACCATACTCTCCACCATCCAGGGCATCGCCGAGCAGACCAACCTGCTGGCACTGAATGCCGCCATCGAGGCGGCCCGGGCCGGTGAACAGGGCCGCGGCTTCGCCGTGGTGGCGGACGAGGTGCGGGTGCTGTCCCAGCGCACCCACAGCTCCACCGTCGAGATCCGCAGCATGATAGAGACCCTGCAGCGCAATACCCAGGGCGCCGTCAGCACCATGCACGAGGGCCAGCTACTGGCGCAGAACAGCGTGGAAGACGCTAACGATGCCACCCAGGCCCTGGTGCAGATCACCACCTCCATCAACCAGATCTCCGACATGGCGACCCAGATCTCCAGCGCCGCCGAGGAGCAGCGGGCGGTGACCGACGAGGTCAGCCGCAACATACAGGCGGTCAAGGATGTCTCGGACGAGCTGGCGGTGGACGCCGACAGCTCCCGCAATCTGTCGGCTCAGCTTAAAAATATTTCAGGTGAGCTGAACAACCAGGTGGGCATGTTCCGCATCTGATGCCATCCAGAGTCAAAGGGGCCGTTCAGGCCCCTTTTTTATATAAAATGTTTCTGTTTCAGTGGTTATAATTACCTCTCGGCCCCCGCCACCCTGTGATCAGCTTCTCCATTTGGCTAACATGCTGACGCATACGTATCCCATCAAAGTTATATTCGCATTACTTTTTTGAAGCCTTTTCGCCACATAGTTTTTGCGAATAATTATTATTAAATATTTTTGATAAAAAACTTAAAAACTTTAGGGGTAATACCTAAAAAGAGAGGCATTTCTCATTTTTTTGAAAGAAAAATACGTACAATCTTGGGGTTAAAATAATCCGAGTAACGATTACGGCTGATCCAGATCACTGATGGATGGCGATAATGACGGCATTTTTATCCAAGGAATGGGGTGGTTGCAGTAAAAACCACCATTGCCAAGCACTAAAACAAACCAGTTTGACTTGCATCAAGCCTGAATTTTTTTCATAGAGCAAAATCGTGCCCAGCAAATCTATCCCTAAGGAGGCAGATGTGGATATTATCAAGACCGATGTCGCCATCATCGGTGCTGGTGGTGGTGGCCTGCGTGCCGCTATCGCCATAGCAGAGGCCCACCCTGAGCTGGAAATCGCCCTGATTTCCAAGGTTTACCCGATGCGCAGCCACACAGTGGCCGCAGAAGGTGGCGCCGCCGGCGTCGTCCGTGATGATGACTCCCTCGAAAACCACTTCAACGACACCGTATCCGGTGGCGACTGGTTGTGTGAGCAGGACGTGGTCGATTACTTCGTCAACAACGCCACCAACGAGATGATCCAGCTGGAGCACTGGGGTTGCCCCTGGAGCCGCAAGCCGGACGGCAAGGCGAACGTGCGCCGCTTCGGCGGGATGAAGATCCCCCGCACCTGGTTTGCCGCCGACAAATCCGGTTTCCACATCCTGCACACCCTGTTCCAGACCTCCATCAAGTACCCGAGCATCAAGCGCTTTGACGAGCACTTCTGCATGGACTTGATCGTGGAAGATGGCCGCGTGCAAGGTGTCCTGACCTTCGACATCCAGAACGGCGTCACCCGCTTCATCCAGGCCAAATCCGTCATTCTGGCCACCGGCGGCGCCGGTCGCGTGTACCGCTACAACACCAACGGCGGCATAGTCACAGGTGACGGCATGGCGCTGGCCTACCGCCACGGCGTGCCCCTGCGGGACATGGAATTCGTGCAATATCACCCGACCGGCCTGCCGGGCACCGGCATCCTGATGACCGAAGGTTGTCGTGGTGAGGGTGGCATCCTGGTCAACAAGGATGGCTACCGCTACCTGCAAGACTATGGTCTGGGCCCGGAAACCCCGGTCGGCCAGCCGAAGAACAAGCACATGGAGCTGGGTCCGCGCGATCGTCTCTCCCAGGCATTCTGGCAAGAGCAGCAGAAAGGCCGCGTGATCCAGGGCCCCATGGGGGATGTGGTTCACCTCGACCTGCGTCACCTCGGCGAGAAGTACCTCAAAGAGCGTCTGCCCTTCATCTGCGAACTGGCCAAGGCCTACGTGGGTGTGGATCCGGTCAAGGAACCTATCCCGGTCCGTCCGACCGCCCACTACACCATGGGTGGCATCGAGACCAACGGCCAGTGCGCCACCCGCATGCCGGGTCTGTATGCCCTGGGCGAGTGTGCCTCTGTCGGTCTGCACGGCGCCAACCGTCTGGGCTCCAACTCCCTGTCCGAAATCGTGGTATTCGGCAAGGTGGCCGGTGAACATGCCGGTGAATTTGCCAAGACCCAGACTCACGGCAACACGCAAGCTCTGGCTGCCAAGGCCGAGGCGCTGATCAAGCAGCACCTCTCCCTGCTCGACATCGACGGCACCGAGAACCCGGCCGATATCCGTAACGAACTGGGTCTGTCCATGGAAGCCGGGGTCGGTATCTACCGTACCGAAGAGCTGATGCAGGGCACCATCGACAAGATCAACGAGCTGAAGGCCCGTTACAAGAAGGTCAAGATCAACGACAAATCCTCCGTCTTCAACACGGATCTGCTGTACGCCATCGAACTGGGCTACATGCTGGACGTGGCCGAGGCCATGGCGCACTCCGCCATCAACCGCAAAGAGTCTCGTGGTTCCCACCAGCGTCTTGACGGTTACGAAGAGCGGGATGACGTGAACTACCTCAAGCACACCCTCTCCTTCTACAACCAGGAAGGCGTCCCGACCATCGATTACTCCGATGTGAAGATCACTAAATCCCAACCGGCAAAACGTGTGTACGGTTCCGAGGGTGAGAAACAAGACGAGGCTAAGAAGAATGGCTGAGATGATCGAAATTGAGATCCTGCGCTACCGCCCGGAGCAGGACAACGAGCCCTGGATGCAGACCTTCCAGGTGCCTTACCTGAAAGAGATGTCCCTGCTGGACGCCCTGCAGTACATCAAGGATCAGCTGGACTCCACCCTGAGCTTCCGCTGGTCCTGCCGGATGGCGATCTGCGGCTCCTGCGGCATGATGGTCAACGGCATTCCGAAGCTCGGTTGCAAGACCTTCCTGCGGGACTACCTGCCGGGCAAGATGACCATAGAGCCGCTCAACAACTTCCCGATCGAGCGCGATCTGGTGGTCGACATGTCCGACTTCATCGAGAAGCTGGAGAGCATCAAGCCCTACATCATCCCGGCCGAGACCCGCAATCTGTGCGATGGCGAGTACATCCAGACCCCGGCTGACATGGCGAAGTATCACCAGTTCTCCATGTGCATCAACTGTGGCCTGTGCTACGCCGCCTGCCCGCAGTACGGCATCAACAAGAAGTTCACCGGTCCCGCAGCCCTGGCACTGGCCTATCGCTACAACGTGGACAACCGTGACAGCGCGTCCAAGGAGCGGATGAAGATCATCAGCCAGGACGAGGGCGTCTGGGGCTGTACCTTCGTGGGTTACTGCTCTGATGTCTGTCCCAAGGGTGTGGATCCGGCCGCCGCCATCCAGCTTGGCAAGGTCGAGAGCGCCAAGGACTACATGATCGCCATGTTCAAGCCGGATTGAGGAGTGAGACCATGAACAACACAGAGAGCAAACGTAAGCCTTACGTGCGCGAAATGAAGAAAGACTGGTGGCTGAAGAACGCCTTCTACACCGGTTACATGATCCGCGAAGGCACCAGTATCTTCGTCTCCATCTACGCCGTGGTGCTGATGTGGGGTCTGATGCGACTGGTACAGGGTCAGGAAGCGTTCAACGGCTGGCTGGAATCCCTGCAAAGCCCCATCGCCATCCTGTTCCATGTCATCGCGCTGGCAGCCTGCCTGTTCCACGCCAAGACCTGGTTCGCCCTGGCCCCCAAGGCCATGCGTATCTTCCGTGGTGAAGACCTGGTGCCGGAGAAGCCGATCGTCATCGTCCAGTACGTGGCACTGGCGGTGGTATCCCTGCTTGTTCTGATCATCGTGGCCTGAGGAGAAAATCATGAGACGTTCTGACGAACCGATTTACTGGGGACTCTTTGGTGCAGGTGGCATGGTGGTCGCCATGCTGCTGCCGGTGCTGGTCCTCATCACAGGTCTGCTGGTGCCCATGGGCATCATGGACGTGGAGACCATGAGCTACGAGCGCGTGCTCGCCTTCGCCAGCTCCTGGTGGGGTGCCTGCATCCTGCTGGTGGTCATCGCCCTGCCCATCTGGCACGGCATGCACCGGATCTACCACGGTCTGCACGATCTTGGGATCCACACCACCAAGCTGCACCACTATGTGTTCTATGGCTTTGCCTTCCTGGTGTCCGCCATCACGGTCGGTCTGCTGATGGTGCTGGTGTTCCAGTAATCCCATCGTCTGCATCGAAAACCGGGCCCAGTGCCCGGTTTTTTTATGACCATCATTTGGCACATAACGCCGACATCTCGCCCTGCACGCCATCCGATCCCATATGACGAATTAATATTCCAATAAATAGCTGACCAGCATCACAAAATACTGACAACAGTATCATTTTCAGCACCCTATCTTGACCCCCATCAAGTTCGCAGCACCTCGCCCCACCATAATCAGCAACGATTAAATATTTTCTCATATGGAGCTATATCATGACTGACAAGAATCGCTCGGTGACCCTGGGCAGTTACCTGGCACTGGCCTTCGCCATTGTCTTCTTCTCTGGGCTGCTGCAGTCCAATCAGTGGTACGGGGTATTCGACTTCACCACCTTGAACGGATCGTTTGGCACCATGGTGCAGAGCGTCAGCGACAGTGGTGACGGCATCAAGACCGCCATGACCGACATGCGGGGCAAGGGGGGCAACGGCGCCCGGGACGGCTTCCTGTTCGCCCTGACCCTGATCCCCACCGTCATGTTCGCCCTCGGCATGATCAACGTGCTGGAGCACTACGGCGCCCTCGATGCGGCCCGCAAGCTGCTGACCCCCTTGCTGCGCCCGCTGATGGGGGTGCCGGGCAATACCGGTCTCGCCCTCATCGCCTCCCTGCAGAGCACGGACGCCGGCGCCGCCATGACCCGTCAGCTCAAGGATGAGGGGCTCATCACCCAGCGCGAAACCGATGTCTTCACCATGTTCCAGTTCTCCGCCGGCGCCACCATAGTCAACTTCTTCTCCTCCGGCGCCGTGCTCTTCACCCTGGCCCTGGCGGACGGCACCCCGGCGGTCAGCGCCTCCATCGGCCTCGCGGTGATCGTGATGTTTGCCTTCAAATTCGTCGGCGCCAACCTGTTTCGCCTCTATCTCAACCTGACCCAGGGCAAGTCAGACGAGAGCACCACCACTACATCCGTCCAGGAGCAAGCCAAATGAGCCAGGCCAACGTCAAGAAACCCATAGTCACCGACATCTTCGTGGAAGGGGCCAAGAAGGGCTGGGTCATCGCCACCACCTCCACGGTACCCAACGTGCTGATGGCCTTCGTCATCATCAAGGCGCTGCAGATCACCGGCGCCCTCGGTGCCATGGGCACGATTTTTGCCCCCATCATGGCCGTCTTCGGCCTGCCCGGTGAGGCCGCCGCCGTGTTGATCGGCGCCTGGATGTCCATGGGCGGCGCGGTCGGCGTGGTCATCACACTGTTCGATCAGGGCATACTGGACGGTACCCACATCGCCATCCTGGCCCCCGCCATCTACCTGATGGGCTCCCAGGTGCAGTACGTGGGCCGCATCCTCGGCTGCATCGGCACCGAGGGGCGCTACATCCCCATCATGATCGCCATCTCGGTACTCAACGCCTTCGGCGCCATGCTGGTGATGAACCTCATCCTCTGACCCGACTCACCCAATGGCGCCGCGGCGCCTGGAGTAATAGATGACTTTTTCGCTCAATGATTATCTGGCCGAGCTGGTTCCCCTCATCAACCTGGATTGCGGCTCATTGCACAAGCCCGGCATAGCCCAAGTCGCCGAGCTGATGGCGGCCAAGTACCAGGCCATGGGTGGCTGGCACATCAAGCAAGTCGACTGCGGCGTCGCGGGGCCGGGTCTCGAGATCCGCAACCAGCCGGATGCCGCGCATATCGACGTGATGCTCATCGGCCACATGGATACCGTCTTCCCCCTCGGTACCGCCGCCGTCCGCCCCATGACCACAGATGGCGAGCGGGCCTATGGCCCCGGCGTCTCCGACATGAAGTCCGGCCTGCTCAACATCGTCTATGCCCTGCGCACCCTGCCCCCTGCGGTGCGGGATCGCCTCAGCCTCTGTGTCTGCATGAATCCGGACGAGGAGATAGGATCCCTTCACTCCAGCGACTGGCTGGCGGGGGTGGCCCGCGAGGCTCGCCACGTGCTGGTAGCCGAGGCAGCCCGCGCCGATGGCTCCCTGGTCAAGGCCCGCAAGGGGATGGCCCGTTATCGCATCGACTTTAGCGGCAAAGCTGCCCACGCCGGCAACGAGCCCGAGAAGGGGCGCAGCGCCATCTCTGAGCTGGGACACTGGATCCTGGCCATCAACGCCCTCACCGACGTCAAGAGCGGCACCACCCTCAACGTCGGCCTGGTGCAGGGGGGCAATGGCGCCAACATAGTGCCGGCCGAGGCCAGCGCCGTGGTGGATGTCCGCTTCTGGGACAATCAGGCCTATCAGCGGATCGACGATCAGTTGCAGACCCTGAGCACTCGCCCCCACCTCGAGGGGGTCGGCATCCGCCTCACCCGGGAGGCCCACAAGCCCGCCATGGTGCCGTCAGAAGGAACCAAAGCCTTGATGCGTTTGGTAGAGGAGTGTGGCGATGAGCTGGACTTGCCCATTCGCTGGCAAGCGGTCGGCGGCGGCTCGGACGCCAACCTGACCGCTTCTCTCGGCATCCCCACCCTGGATGGCCTTGGCCCCATAGGCGCCGGTTTCCACAGCGAGGAGGAGTATCTGGATCTCGCCAGCATAGAGCCCCGCATCGCCCTGCTGCAACGGCTGCTGACCCGGTTGGCAGACTGACCCCAGCCCTTGCTAAAAAGCCAGCCGGTTCACACCGGCTGGCTTTTGTCCTTGATGGGGCTGGCGTGACGCCTATGCCTGCCACAGGGCCAGCAGGGGCGCCGGGATGGCGCCAAAGCGCAGACTCGGGGTCTGGTGCCAGTCGGCGAGCTTCTGGATGGCCTTGAAGAGATCCTGGGCCAGGGCCCGACTCACCTTCATCCCGTCCTCCAGATAGAGGCTCTTGACCTCGAACACCCCCTCCTTTCGGTGGGCCTTGGCATCGAGGCGGCCCACCAGCTTGCCACGGCGCAGCAGAGGCAGCACGAAGTAGCCGTACTGGCGCTTGGGGGCCGGGGTGTAGCACTCGATGCGATAGTCGAACCCGAACAGCTCACTGGCCCGCTTGCGATCCCACACCAGGGGATCAAACGGCGACAGCACGGCGCTGTGAGTCGCCTTGAGGGTCCCTTCCTGCGCCTGTGCCAGCGCCTCTGCTTGGGAGGCGTGCACGAAGGCACCGTGCTTCCACCCTTCCACCCGCACCGGCAGCAGCTCCCCCTCGTCTGCCAGTTGATGGAGCAGTTCATCGTACTTGCCCCGGCGCAGTCGGTAGTAGTCCGCCACCCAGCCGGTCTTGACCAAGCCGAGCGCCCGGCAGCTGGCGCGCACCATGTCCCTTTGCACTCGCTCCGGGCTCGGCAAGTCCCGGCCGTCGTCCCAGTCCGGGCGCACCCGCTCGGCGAGATCGTAGATGCGCTGGAAGTTGTGGCGCTCGCTCACCATCAGCTGGCCGGCGGTGAACAGCACCTCCAAATGGCGCTTCTCGGGCTTCCAATCCCACCAGCCGTTGCCCTTGCCCGTCTTGCGCTCGAAGTCGCTGGCCCGCACAGGCCCCTCCTGACGCACCAGCGCCAGCAGCTGCGCGATCTCGTCTTTGTGGGTCTCGAGCCACTGGGCGGAGAACTTCCAGCCCATGGCGGCGGGATCCAGCATGCGGTGGCGCAGCAGCCGGTAGTCCTCACGGGGCACGAAGCAGGCCTCGTGGGCCCAGTATTCGAAGATCTCCCCCTGCGCCAGCAGGCTGTCCAGCCAGCCAGGTTCGTACTGGCCGAGACGGCTGAACAGCACCAGATAGGGGCTGCGGGCCACCACCTGTATGGTGTCTATCTGCAGCAGCGCCATCTGGCGGATGCAGGCCAGCACGTCGGCGGGGACCGCCTTGCGTCTGGGGGGCGTCAGCAGCCCCTGAGCCGCGAGTTGCAGGTGGCGGGCGTCTTGCAGTGAGAGATGGGGAATGGACATGGGAATACCGCTCCTTGGTAGCAGGTCATCAGCATGCCCAACTCGGCGACAAATGGAAACGGCCATCTCAGAACCTGTTCACGATCTGTGACGAGAGGTCGTCAGCAAGGTAAAGAGCAGCGCAGGAACCAGAGTGTATATGAATACATGAGCCACCTGGTTCCACATAAGCGAGCAGCACATGAACCTTGATCACGACCTCGCAGTAAGAGCATGGGCAGGTTCTCAGGGTTTGGTGAAGATCACCACATCCTGATGGGGGAATTTGACCCCGGCCCGCCAGCGGGCTGCCAGAGTGCGGAACGAGGCCTCGGCGAAGAAGGTGATATGGGTTGGGTCGTGGCGGTAGCGCCAGGTGATAAAGCGCTCGTCCCCCAGCACCCGCTGGGTCTGCAGCACCAGCAGGCCACCGGGTTTCAGGCAGTCCCAGAGCCGGTTCAGGACCCCCTTGGGATCGGCAATGTGCTCGATCACCTCTGTGCTGGTGATGAAATCATACTTTCTCGTCAACAACTCAGGCTCGTCGGCATAGAACTTGTCATAACCCGCCATCTGATAACCCGCCTCACACCCCATGGCGATGAGGGCTGGTCCTGGGCCGCAGCCAAAGTCCAGGCCGCTAGCCGGCGGCGGCAGCCGGGACAGTACCTCCCCGAAGGCGCGCATCAGGAAGCGACGGTAGCCGGGATCGTCCACCCGGTTGTCGTGATCGTCATAGACCGCCTTCTCCGCCGCCGGGGCCAGGTGGCAGGCAGGATCCAGCCAGACCAGCTCGCAGCCGAGGCAGCGATGGTAATCCTTGCCGGCAACGGGGAGCGGGTAGCTCTGGGTATGGTCGCAGAGCGGGCAGGAGGGAGAGGACGGCATCTGGGGTTCTCGCTATGGGGGATCTCGACCCCGGCAGGGTGCCTGCCCGGACCAGACCTGACAAGTCATTTTACCCGTTTGGCCTCCCTTCCCGCGCAGAGGATGGCTCCATTATCAAGCTCTTAAGTGTTCCTTAAGCCTTCCCCCCTATCCTTGCCGGTAACAGGCGCCGACATCGGCTCTCTTAAGACTCCCGGGCAGCCCCTTATCTCGGCTTGTGCCTTCATCGATGGACACCTCACCATGAAACTGCAAGGAAGACTCGTGCTGCTCACCGGCGCCAGCGGCGGGATAGGCGAAGCATTGGCCCAGGAGCTGGCGGCGCAAGGGGCCCACCTGCTGCTGCAGGGGCGCAAGGGCGCGGCCCTCGAGCGGCTGCGGCGGGAGCTCTCCTACCCAGAACGCCACCAGATAGCCATCGCCGATCTCTGCTCGGCGGCCGATCGCGCACGCCTGCTGCAACACCCGGCTCTCGACGAGGGGCTGGACGTCTTGATCAACAACGCCGCCACCACTCAGTTCGCCTGGCTGGAGGATCAGAGCGCGGAGCAGGTCGAGCGCCAACTGCGCCTCAACGTCGAGGCCCCGATCCAGCTCACCCGTGCCCTCTTGCCCAGGCTGCGCAAGCCCGCCGTCATCATGAATGTGGGGGCCAATCTGGGGGCCGTCGGCCATGCCGGTTACAGCGTCTACTGTGCCAGCAAATTTGCCCTGCACGGCTTTAGCGAGGCTTTGGGCCGCGAGCTGGCAGACTCCGGCATTCGGGTCATCCACTTCGCCCCGCGCACCACCCGCACCCAGCTCGATTCCGAGGCCGCCTACGCCATGAACGTGGCCCTCGGTACCCCCATCGACAGCCCGTTCGAGGTGGCTGAATACGCCGTCATCACCCTGTGCAACGAGACTCGCCGCCGCTGGCTCGGCTGGCCACAGGCCATGATGGTGCGCCTCAACGCCCTTTGCCCCTGGCTGGTTGACCGCTGGCTGGCTCGCCAGCGAACCGTCATCGAACGTTATGCCCGCCATGGATTGACAAAGGGTGCCGAGCACGGCGCCGAGTGATGGTATCCACCTGCCGCCCCCTATGATGTAAACTGAGGCCGCCGGCCTTGGTGGCGGCCATTTGGATGGATGGAGAAAAGCAAACATGCGGATCCTGCTGGTAGAGGACGACGTTATGCTGGGGGATGGCATGCAAGATGCCCTTCGCCGCAGTGGCTACACGGTAGACTGGTTGCAACTAGGCCTGCCGACGCTCGCCGCCCTCAAGAGCGACGAGTTCGCAGCCATGATCCTGGATCTCAACCTGCCGGATATAGATGGCATCAGTCTGCTGCGCAAGCTGCGCCGGGAGGGACATCAGCTGCCCGTGCTGATCCTCACCGCCCGCGATGCGCTGGACGATCGGGTGGTCGGGCTGGATGCGGGATCCGATGACTACATGGTCAAACCCTTCGCCCTGCAGGAGCTCAACGCCCGCCTGCGCGCCCTGGTGCGACGCAGCAAGGGGCAGGCCCAGGCCAGCCTGGTGTACGGCGACATTCTGATCCACCCGGACGCCCAGCAGGTCAGCTACCAGGGGGAACTCATCAAGCTCACCCCCCACGAATACAAGCTGCTGCTGGAGCTGGTGAGCCAATGTGGCCGGGTGCTGAGCAAGGAGCAGTTGCAACAGAGCCTCTACGGCTGGGATGAAGGGGCCGAGAGCAACGCGGTGGAGGTCCACATCCATCACCTGCGCAAGAAGTTCTACTCCGAGCTCATTCGCAACATCCGCGGGGTCGGTTACATAGTGCCCCAGCTGGATAACCCGGCGACCGTGGGAGTCCCCCGTTCATGAGCCGTGTTCGCTCCATACGTCGCTTCCTGCTCGCCGGCATTTTGGCCCTGGTCAGCGTCAGCCTGGCGGTCAGCGGCCTCATCGGTTATCTGGAGGCGAACCATGAGATGGAGGAGCTGTTCGATGCCCGCCTCGCCCAGTCGGCCCGCATCACCAACCAGCTGCTCAAGGGTTACATGGCGCAACACGAGCGCCTGCCCCAAGGGGGAGCCATCTATCAGGAGTGGGAGCAAAATGCCCCTGAGCAGTTCCAGAAGGACACCAGCCTCAACCTGCTGGGACGGGATCGTGAGTTCACCCCCTATGGCCATGAGTTCGAGCGAAACCTCTACTTTCAGCTGCTCGATGAGCAGGGCGCCATCCTGTTGCGCTCCCCGAGCGCGCCGCGCCAGCCGCTGACCACCCTGGAGCGCGGCTTCAACAGCGAGACAAAGGATCACCACGAGTGGCGCACCTTCACCCTCTACAACGAGGAGGAGCACACCTGGCTCATCGTCGCAGAGCGGGACGACGAGCGCGGTGAGCTGGCCAGCACCATGGCCACCCTCACCATGTTGCCGCTGTTCATCACCCTGCCCTTCCTGCTCGGACTGCTCTGGTGGCTGGTCTCGACGGGCCTCTCCCCCTTGCGCCAGGTGGCTCAGGCCATCAGTGAACGCCACCCCGCCAACTTGAAGCCCCTGACCTTGACCCTCAAGGCCGAGGAGCTGACCCCCATCGTCAACGAGATCAACCGCCTGATGCACACCCTGGCGGACACCATAGAGCGGGAGAAGCAGTTCACCAACGAGGCGGCTCACGAGCTGCGCACCCCGCTGGCGGTGCTGCGCATCCACAGCGAGAACCTGATGGCGGCCGAGGATGACGCCAGTCGCGAGCAGGCGCTGCACAAGATGCTGCTGGCCCTCGATCGCAGCGATCGCCTGATCCGCCAGCTGTTGACCCAGGCCCGCATCGACAACCAGCAGGCCCCCGAGCTTATCCGGCTGGATCTGAGCCAGTTGCTGCAAGGGACCCTGGCCACCCTGGCGCCGCTCGCCCTGAAGAAGGGGCAGCAGCTGTCACTGGAAGGGGATGAGCACTTGCAGGTGATGGGCCAGGCCATCTTGATGGATCTGATGTTTGGCAACCTCATCGACAACGCCCTGCGCTATACCCCCACCGGCGGCGAGATTGCAGTGGTGATCGCGGCAGAAGGCAACCGGGTCAGGGTGGATGTACGCGACAGCGGCCCCGGCATTCCCACCGCGGCGCTGTCGCGCCTGTGCGAGCGCTTCTATCGGGTCAATCCCCAGCAGGGGGACGGGGTCGGCCTCGGCATGGCCATAGTCCGGCGCATCGCCGAGCTGCACAGCGCGGATCTGGATGTCCACAACCAACCTCATGGCGGCTTGGAGGTCAGCATCTGGCTGCCTATTCCCCATCAGGCGGAAGCGCCGCCTGCCCACCCCTGAATGCAAAACGGCCCTTTAGGGGCCGTTTTTATAAACGAGATACGAATTGGCTGCCGGCAAGCCGCTAGTCGCAGCTGGGTTGTACCGTGAAGGTGCGCCCCGAATCCACCGGCCCCAGTTCGGCCAGGAGGCGGCGCCCCAACAGCACGGGATAGTTCATGTCGCTGCGATCCCGCAGGGTGAACCACTCCTTGTAGACCTTGTCACCGAGACAGATGGACATGGTCACAGTCGGTCTCTCCTCCATGCCGCCGGCACCGCGCACCGTCACCGTGCGCTCAACCGGCCGCTCCAGGGTCTGGCGCACTTCTTTGTCCGTGTTGGCATCGGTCAGTGCCAGGGTGAAGCGTACCCAGGGCTTGCCATCGCGCTTGAAGTGCTGCAAGGAGCGAGCATCCATGGAAGAGGTCAGGGCGCCGGTATCCAGCTTCATCTTCACCGCCACCCGCTTCGCCGAGGTGGCATCCGGCATGATCAATCCCTTCTCAATCCAGCCATAAACGGTCGGGGCGGCCCAGGCGCCCGGAGAGAGGCAGAGGCTGGTCAGTAGCAGCCAGCAGGCTTTATAGATTCTGGGCACAATATCTTCCTCATCGAGACGGGCCGACGCTGGCCCACCCTGCCAGAGTGGTCAGCCCGAAGGCGACTGTCAACTGGCAGAGTCCGCGTAAGAGGCCGAGAGCGGTCAACAGGCACGGTGTCAGCGTGCGGCACGACAGGGCTTGACGAGGAATTTGCTTGGCAGGAAACAAGGGATAAGCGTAGCGAGGTGGTGCTGGATGACCCCGCTTATCAAACGCGGGTTGTGACGCCAAAGGCTACCACAAGGATGCGTGAATTATCAGTCTTGTTATTGAGGGATTTTTCCCTAGACTGTTGTAAACCGGAGGCCTTGAAAACCTGCGGTTTTTTTGTGCCTGCCGACAATTTGCCACTGCAAAGTGCTGCATCAGACAAGGCTCAAAAAGGAATTATCAATGCGTATCGAAGAAGACTTGAAGCTGGGTTTCAAGGATGTCCTGTTCCGCCCCAAGCGCTCTACTCTCAAGAGCCGTTCCCAAGTCAGCCTGACCCGTCAATTCACCTTCAAGCACACCCAGACCCAATGGCAGGGTGTACCCGTCATCGCCGCCAACATGGACACGGTCGGCAGCTTCGCCATGGCCAGGACCCTGGCCGGCTTCGAGATGATGACGGCGGTGCACAAGCACTACAGCCTCGCGCAGTGGCAAACCTTCGTGAACGAAACCGACCCGGCCCTGCTCGGCCACGTAATGGTATCGACTGGTACCTCCGAAGAGGACTTCACCAAGACTCGCCAGATCCTGGCCATGTCCAGTGCCCTTCGCTTCATCTGCGTGGATGTGGCCAACGGCTACTCCCAGCACTTCGTCGAGTTCCTGCGCAAAATTCGCGAAGCCTGCCCGAACCATGTCATCCTGGCGGGCAACGTGGTCACCGGCGAGATGGTGGAGGAGCTGATCCTCTCCGGCGCCGACATCGTCAAGGTCGGTATAGGCCCGGGATCTGTCTGCACCACCCGGGTCAAGACCGGGGTCGGCTACCCCCAGCTCTCCGCCATCATAGAGTGCGCCGATGCGGCCCATGGCCTGGGCGGCCAGATCGTCGGTGACGGCGGCTGTACCTGCCCGGGTGATGTGGCGAAAGCCTTCGGCGGCGGCGCCGACTTCGTGATGCTGGGGGGCATGCTGGCGGCCCACGAGGAGTGCGGCGGCGAACTGGTGGAAGTCGATGGTTCCCCTTTCATGAAGTTCTACGGCATGAGCTCGTCCAGCGCCATGGACAAGCACTCAGGTGGCGTCGCCGACTACCGCGCCTCCGAGGGTAAAACCGTGTTGCTGCCCTATCGCGGCCCGGTGGAAAATACCGTTCGCGACATCCTCGGCGGCGTACGTTCCACCTGCACCTATGTGGGCGCGAGCCAGCTCAAGGAACTGACCAAGCGCACCACCTTTATCCGGGTACGCGAGCAGGAAAATAACGTCTACGGCAAGGAATAACGCCAGACGCGCCTCCAGACAGGGGGCCAATCATTAGAAGCCGAATCACCGGTGTGCTACCCTGCCCACCGGTTTTTTTTTATCTCTTTTTCATATAGGTGCCCACCCATGGCGACCCCTGCGCCTCTTTCTCTGCCCCCGTTTGACTGGGATATCTTCTGCTGCGTCGTGGACAACTTCGGCGACATAGGCGTCACCTGGCGGCTGGCCCGTCAGCTGGAGCGGGAGGGTTGCGGTAAAGTACGGCTCTGGGTGGACGATCTGGCGAGCTTCGCCCGCATCTGTTCGGGACTGGATCCCGCACTGGATGGTCAGTGGGTCGAGAGCATCTATGTTCAGCGCTGGCAGGGCGCCATTGCGCCCGATACGGTTCCAGCCCGGGTCGTCATAGAGGCGTTCGCCTGCGAACTGCCCGCCCCCTTCGTGCAAGCCATGGCCGAGCAGAGCCCGCCCCCTTGCTGGATCAATCTGGAATACCTCTCCGCCGAGGCCTGGGTTGAGGATTGCCACGGCCTCGCCTCGCCACAGCGGGTCGGCAATACCAGTCTCAACAAATACTTCTTCTTCCCTGGCTTCACTGGCAAAACCGGCGGCTTGCTGTGCGAGCAGGGGCTTATCGCGGCGCGGGAGCTGTGGCAGCAGGACGAGGCTGGCCTAAATGCCTACTGGGCCGGTCTGGGGTTGCCGCCCAAGGCGGATGACGAGCTGAGGATAAGCCTCTTTACCTATGAGAGCGCCGCCCTCCAGAGTCTGGTGGCGAGCTGGTGCCAAAGTGTCACCCCGGTCACCCTGCTGCTGCCCCTGGGTCGCTCGCTTCAGGATGTGCTCACCGGCGCCGGGCTGGAAGACGCCATAGCCACAGCTCAGGCAGGGAATCTGCTGCAAGCGGGTAATCTTTGCATCAAGCTGCTGCCGATGACGGATCAGGCCGGGTACGATCGGCTGCTGTGGAGCTGCGATCTCAATCTGGTGCGGGGCGAGGACTCCTTCGTGCGGGCCCAGTGGGCCGCCCGCCCCTTCCTCTGGCACATCTACCCCCAGGACGATGAGGCCCATATCGCCAAGCTGGACGACTTCCTCGATCATTATCTGGCGGCGTTGCCAGCCGATGCGGCACAGTGGCTGCGCGCCTTCAACCATGCCCTCAATCAGGGGGAGGATGTGCGCGAACTCTGGGCACAATGGCCGCAATACGCTACCTGTTGGCAACAACATGCGCGAGATTGGTCACAGAAGTTGCTTGCCGATGGGGATCTCGTCACTCGGCTGGTGAAATTTTTAGAAAGCCGTATATAATCTGGCAGTTTTTATCTGCCCGTATACGAACAGGAATTTTTTACATGAAAACCGCACAGGAAATCCGCGCTGGTAACGTCGTCATGATCGGTACCGAGCCGATGGTGGTCCAGAAAGCCGAATTCAACAAATCCGGCCGTAACTCCGCCGTGGTCAAGATGAAGCTGAAAGGCCTGCTGAACGGCAGCGCCACCGAGACCGTATTCAAGGCTGACGACAAGCTGGAAGTCGTTCAACTGGAGCGTAAAGAGTGCACCTACTCCTACTTCTCCGACCCCCTGTATGTCTTCATGGACACCGAGTACAACCAGTACGACGTCGAGAAAGACAACCTGGGTGACGCGCTGAACTACATGGTTGACGGCATGGAAGACATCTGCGAAGTGACTTTCTACAACGAGAAAGCCATCTCCGTCGAGCTGCCAACCACCATCGTCCGCGAAGTTGAGTACACCGAGCCGGCCGCCCGTGGCGACACCTCCGGTAAAGTGACCAAGCCTGCTCGCCTGAAAGGCACCACCTACGAGCTGGCCGTTGCCGCCTTCGTAGAGATCGGCGACAAGATCGAGATCGACACCCGCACCGGCGAGTTCAAGCGTCGCGTCAACTGATCCGACGGCTTCACGCCAGTGTTGAAAAAAGCGAGCTCCGGCTCGCTTTTTCTTTATGGATCCCCTGCCCGGCGGCCATTCAGCCCTGGTCAGTGACAGCGGGGCGCAGATTGAGGGAGAATTCGTTTGCTCCCTTTACATCTCGCGTCAATCGGGGCTACACCATGAAGTCAGACTTCTCCTTCATCACGGGCTCCCTATGACATCGCATCAAAAAATCCTGCTGCTGTTGCTCACCCTGCTGGCGCTGGCCGTCTCTGGTTGGCAACCCTATGACCGCGTGACCTGGCTGCTGGAAGTCATTCCCGTGCTGATCGTCATGCCGCTGCTGCTGCTGAGTCACCGCAGCTATCCCCTCACCAGCCTGCTCTACCTCGGCATCTTCCTGCACGCCCTGGTGCTGATACTGGGAGGGGCTTATACCTATGCCAGAGTGCCGTTTGGCTTTGACTTGCAGCACTGGTTCGAGCTCAGCCGCAACCCCTATGACAAGATTGGTCACTTCTTCCAGGGTTTCGTCCCCGCCCTCGCCTGCCGGGAAATACTGCTGCGCGGCCACCATGTGCAGGGCAAGCGCATGCTGACCTTCCTGGTGATCTGCGTGGTACTGGCCATCAGTGCCACCTATGAGCTGATCGAATGGGGCGCAGCATTGGCGATGGGCCAGGGGGCGGATGAGTTCCTCGGCACCCAGGGGGATCCCTGGGATACCCAGTCCGACATGTTCTGTGCCCTGATCGGTGCCATCAGCGCCCTGCTGCTGCTCTCCCCCCTGCATGATCGCCAGCTGGCCAGACTGGCGCGACCTTAAATCCTTGAGGGAAGGGGCTTGCCCCTTCCCTGCACAACGCGATTCAACGCGCTCACCCCTTCAGAAAAGCGATCTGCCGCCGCTAACCCAGTGAACCCGGGAGCGCATATGGCCAGATCATCCTTACCACTGCTGTTATTGAGTCTGCTGGCAAGCACCAGCCTGCCAGCCATGGAGATTAACGCCCCCGCCCCACCCGATCACTGGCAGGAGAGCGACTGGAAGGGGCTCCCGGACAGCACGCAAGTCGACAAGCAGCGGGTTCTGTTCGCCAAGCACGACAGCGACAGCTACCTGGGGCTGGCCATACTGTTGCCGGACTGGCAGCGCAGCGGCCAGCTGTGGCAACTGACCCGGGATCTCGGTCGGCTCGGGTTCGATACCCTGCTGCTGCTGCCCTCCCCCCAGCAGGCCGAGCTGGATCCCGCCGCCGAGAAGAAGCAAAAGACCATGGATGCGTTTCGCCAGCAATTTGCCGAACGGATCGTCAAGCTGAGCGACGCTAAGCTGCAGGAGGGGGGCTTCAAGCTGCTGCTGGCACAGGGCACCAGCGCGGCCTGGGCCGCCAACCTCATCGCCAGCGAGCAACTGCCCGCCCCCGACGCCCTGGTGCTGCTGGATGGCTTCTTCCCCAATCAGCTGAGCAACCAGACCCTGGCCAAGCAGGTGGCGCAGGCCAGCATACCGACGCTCGATCTCTATCAGGAGGAGGGGGGACGCTGGCCGCTGCTGGCGGCAGAGGCGCGCAAGAGCGAGAGCCGGCGCAGCCATAAACTCAATTACCGCCCCTACGCATTGATGGCGCTTGATGAAACCCCTGGCCGCATCCAGGGCTGGCTGACCCACCTCGGCTGGATCTGACCCAATCGCTGAGTATCAGAAGGATTGGGCCAAGCCAGAGTGCCCCCCCCAGGCCAGCGGACTGGTCATCCCGCCCCCATCTTTGGCATGATGGCCTCATCAATGGCAGGAGGCTTCATGCAGCAAATCGTGTTTCTCGACAGCGACACCCTGGACGCAGGCATCAATCTGGGTCGCCCCGATTTTCCCCATCACTGGCAAAGTTACCCCAATACCGCGCCGGAACTGGTGGTGGAGCGGCTCAAGTGCGCCAGCATCGCCATCATCAACAAGGTACGCATCGGCGAAGCCGAGCTGGCCCAATTGCCGGAGCTCAAACTGATCGCCCTGGCCGCCACCGGCAGCGACAACCTGGATCTGGAGGCGTGCCGCGCCGCCAATGTCGCCGTCTGCAACATCCGCAACTACTCGGGCCCCTCGGTCCCGGAACACGCCATGGCGCTGATGCTGGCCCTGTCGCGCAACCTGTTTGCCTGGCGCCAATCCCTACTGGAGGGGCGCTGGCAGCAGAGCGGCCAGTTCTGCTTCTTCGATCACCCCATCTCGGATCTGCACGGCAAACGGCTCGGCATCATAGGCAAGGGCACCCTGGGGCAGGCCCTGGGCCTGCGCGCCAGTGCCATCGGCATGGAAGTCTTTTATGCCCAGAGCCAGGTCGGCGCCGTGGGCGATGAGGACAGGCTGCCCCTGGAAGCCCTGCTGCAAAGCTCGGATGTCATCAGCCTGCACTGCCCGCTGACCCCCTACACCCGCCACCTCCTAGGCGAGCAGGAGCTGGCCATGATGAAACCGGGCGCCCTGCTCATCAACGTGGGCCGGGGCGGTCTGGTGGACGAGCAGGCCCTGCTGATGGCGCTCGCCAACGGCCGACTCGGCGGTGCCGGCTTCGATGTGGCGAGTCAGGAGCCACCGCCCCCGGATCACCCGCTGATGCGGGCGCTGCAATACCCAAACTTCATCCTGACCCCGCACGTGGCCTGGGCCAGCGAGGAGTCGATGCAGCGCCTCGCCGATCAGCTGATAGACAATATCAACGCCTTCGCACTGGGCCGGCGCCAGCATCGCCTGGTCTAGATAGCGGACACGAAAAAGGGGCCAATGGCCCCTTTTTCTATCAACTCGGGATGACCTCAGTCATCGTCGTGCCATCTGCGCTTCTTGTACTTCTTGTGATGCTTGTGATGGCCATTGTGATAGCCGTTGTCACCACGGTAGCGGTGACCACCCCGGTAGTCGTTCTTGCTCTCGTGGCCGTCGCCGGTTCTCGCGCCTATGGCCGAGCCACCGGCGCCGCCGATGCCGGCCCCAATCAGGCGGCCGGTGTCGCCGCCTACGCTCTTGCCGATGGCGGCCCCACCCAAAGCGCCGACGGCGCCGCCCAGTGCGGCCTCATTCTTGTTGCCCTTGTCGGCGGTCGCCGCGCCACCGGCGGCACCGCCGAGCGCAGCCCCCACCAGGGCGCCGGTATCACCACCCAGCTGTTTGCCGATCATGGTCCCTGCCACCCCGCCGGCGCCGCCGCCGAGTATGGTATTGAGGGTTTCCGAAGCCTGCGTTGTACCGCTGGCCAGCAGCAGCGCTCCCAACAGCGCCATCGCGCCCATGCCGTGTTTTTTCGCGTCCATGGAGTACTCCTGTCAAACCTGATTGATTATTTTCCTGCACTATACAAAGCGCCGAAAACTCCGCTACTGGGGTCGCGCACGATCAACTGGCGGGCAAACTGTCTCCCCTCGGCGACATCATCCGATTAAATAGGCTAACCATATGAAAATTAATTAAAAAAAAAGGTCACAGAGGAAATCATCCCCCCTGTGTCCCCTGTTTCATTGGACCCTGTCCATTTTCCCCTCACGGCGCTCAGACAGATACTGTCACGACCTCCCCTTCGGAGGGGGATTTTTGCACCGGTAACAGGTGCCAGCAGTCCCTCCCCTGGTGCTTGCTCTGGTACAAGCACTCGTCGGCGCGCTCGAACAGGCTCTCTCCGGCATCCGGATAATGGGCCCCGCCGGCACTCAGGGTGATGGACTCCTTGAACTCGCGCCACTTCAGCCCCCGCACCCGGGCGAGCAGATAGATCAGGCGCTGCTCAACCTCGCTCTGGCTCCAGGGCAGGATGGCGGCAAACTCATCCCCGCCGATGCGATAGACCCAGCCCTCCCCCAAGGTCCTCGCCAATATGGTCGCCACCCGGTACAGCACGGCGTCGCCGACCCCGTGGCCCCAGTTGTCATTGATGCGCTTGAAGCGATCCAGATCGATCAGCACCAGCCAATAAGGAGTCTGCGCCTGTTCGAGGGCACACCTGTGTTGATCGAAGGCGCGCCGATTCATGATGCCAGTGAGAGGATCGTGCAGCAGGGCATTCTGCCCCTGCCGCACGCTGGTTCTGACCTGATCTATCTCCCCCAGGCTGCCGCGCACAAACCAGGTGCGCGGCCTGCTCGGCGCCTCCTCCCTGTGTTGCATTATGCCCACCAGGGACCCTTGAACCAGCGCCTGCTCCTGGCGAAAGATCCGCACCAGAAACAGCAGGCTGCACAGCCAGAAGGCGAGCAGCGCCAGCAGGGGCAGCACCACCATCAGTAGGGTCTCCTGCAAACTGTCGTGAAACTGGGCCGGCGGCAGGTAGATGTTGAGATCCCAGCCCACATCGGCCAGCTCGAGTTTGAGGTGACGGCCGTGGCGGATCACGTTCAGCCCAAGGGTTCCCGGCTCGGCGTCCTCGTCTTGCACCTTGGGTATCAGGCCCAGATTGTGCCCCACAATGATCTGGCCGCTCTTGCGCACCGTGAGGTAGATGGCAGCCTGATCGTTCCCCATGGCCCGACTCAGCGCCTCCTGCACGCTGTCAAACGACAGGTCGACCATCAGCAGGCCCAGCAGCTTGCCATCTCCTTCGACCCGTTTGATCAGGGTCAGGCTCTGTTTGTCAGAGTTGAAGTCCTGATAGGGGCCAAACCAGATCAGCTCGTCGCTGTCACTGTTCATGGCCTGATACCAGGGTCTTTGTTGCGGCACATAGTCCATGGACAGGGCCCTGGCGGGATAGCTGCTTATCTCGTCAAAGCGGGCGTTGTAGAAGTAGAGGAAGTGGGCGTCGTGCTTGAACTGGTGGGCGATGGCCCAGATCGGATTGACGGCCGACTCGCCCCGGGCGATGGCCTGCCTGTCCAGCGACGCCTCCAGCACGGCGAGCTGGCGCTGGTTGTCCAGCACCATCTCCTGGATCAGGGTGGCATCGATGGAGGTGAGTATCTGCTCGTAACCCGCCACCGTCTTGTCGATGCTGCGCAGGTAGCTAGTGATGGCCAGCAACAGGGTGGAGATCAGCACCAGGGCGCCGAGGAGAAAGGAGAGCGGGGTCAGTATGTAGTAACGTTTTTTGATGATCTCGCCGGCCATGCCACCCTCTATAAAATATCACTCGGCCTCGATTCTATGGTGGGACATGCTATGAAAATATTGATTGAAATCATGAACGACCAAGGTTATTGATAAAAAAGACATCGTTTATACCGACCGACGATTTCCGGTTTTGTCATGTGAATATTCATAAAAAGTAGAAACAGTCATCACCCTGCGTTGACGGTTTATCGAACAGAAGGTGTTATAGTCCTAGGCTCGAGAAATCGGAGCCAGACGGCCTTGTCGGCCTGAATGGCGGTGATGGTTTATCAAACAAAGGAGATGTTATGAGCAGTCCATTTATCGAACAGATCAAGGTACGTCGTTCCATCTATGCCCTGGGTGACCAGGTTTCTCAGACCCCGGCACACCTGACCGCCCTCATCCAGGACGCCGTCAAGCACAGCCCTTCCGCCTTCAACTCCCAAAGCTCCCGCGCCGTCATCCTGTTTGGGGCCGAGCACCACAAGGTGTGGGACATCGTCAAGGCAGAGCTGAAAAAAATAGTCCCGCCCGAGGCCTATGCCCAGAGCGAAGGCAAGGTAGACGGCTGCTTCCGCGCCGGTTTCGGTACCGTGTTGTTCTTCGAAGACACCGACGTCATCAAGGGGCTGCAAGATCAGTTTGCCCTCTATGCCGACAACTTCCCCGTCTGGTCCGAACATTCGACCGGGATCGCCCAGTTCTCGGTCTGGACCGCACTGGCGCAGGAAGGGATCGGTGCCACCCTGCAACACTACAACCCGCTGATCGACGACGCCGTGCGCAAGCAGTGGGATCTGCCCGCCAGCTGGCGACTGCGTGCTCAGATGCCCTTTGGCAGCATCAAACAAGCGGCCGGTGACAAGACCTTCATCGGCGACGACGTTCGCTTCCGGGTCTTCGGCTAATCGTCCGCGCCCCCTCCTCGAGGGGGCAGTTTCTCTTCCCCTGTCTGTCCTGCCCATTTCGTTTCCGAGCGCCCATACTCAGTGGCAACCGCACCACAGCCACAGGGACGCCCCATGGAAGAGACCAGTCGACCGCGTATCTCATCCACCCTCTATCCCTTGTTTGCCTTGCTGTGCGTCACCACCCTGGTGCTCCTCTTCTCGCTCATCGGCATCTTCACCCGGCCCCCGAACCTGTTGGCGGCATTCTGGCCAGCCAATGCCGTGCTGCTCGGCGTCATGCTGCGTTACCCGCGCCTCTCCTCCCCGTCCGGCTGGCTGGGTGGCGTCATCGGTTATCTGCTCGCCTCCCTGTTCACCCAGGACGAGGCGTTCAAGACGGCGCTGCTGACCCTGGGCAACCTGGCCGGCGTCAGCGTGGGTTATCTGTTGTTCCGTCGTCTGGATCTGGAAGACAGGCGGCTTCGCCGCCCCATGTCCATCGTCTTTCTGCTGCTCATCGCCATGGCTGCCTCATTGGCGGCCGGCCTGGTCGGCGCCCTGATCAACCCCCTGCTGTTTCAGGGATCCATCCTCTATGGGCTCGGCTTCTGGTTTGCCAGCGAGCTGGTCAACTACATGGCCATACTGCCGGTGATCCTGACCCTGCCATCACCGGGGAGCCTGTCCCAGTGGCGCACCCTGCTGTTCCAAACCCCGGTCTCCTGGGCCAGTCTGCTGCCCCTGCTGAGCTTTCTCTTTTCCTTGCTGTTGTCCCTGCTGATCGCCGGGCCCGGCTCCATCGCCTTTCCGGTGCCAGCCCTGCTGTGGTGCGCCGTCAGCTACTCGGTCTTTGCCACCAGCCTGCTCTCCCTGTGCTTCAGCACCCTGACCCTGCTCGCCCTCTCCAACGGTTTTCTGGTCATCAGCCACGATGCCCAGACCCAGTACTGGATGTTCTCGGTGCGGATCGGCGTCATGCTGATCGCACTCACCCCGCTCACCGCCGCCAGCATCATGGCCGCCCGCAACAGCCTGCTGCGCCGGATGGAACACCTGGCCCATCACGATCACCTGACCGGCGCCCTCAATCGGGCCGGCTTCTGGCCCGCCGCCCAACTGATGCTGGACCGACTGGAGCAGCACAAACTGCCGGTCGCGGTCTGCATGCTGGATCTGGACAACTTCAAGCGCATCAATGACAACCATGGCCACGAGGCGGGGGACAGCATGCTGCGCGCCTTCACCGCCGCGGTGCGCCAGCACCTGCGTCAGGGGGATCTGTTCGGTCGAATGGGAGGGGAAGAATTTGCGGTGCTGCTGCCCAACACCGCCAGGCAGCAGGCGCTGGAGATTGTTGAACGACTGCGCGAAGCCGTGGCCCGACTGGGCGTGCAGGATGGGGTTGGCAACCCGGTCAGAGTCACGGTCAGCATAGGCATCGCCTGTCAGCGCCAGGGCCATGTCAACCTGGACAGGCTACTCTCCCAGGCCGACAAGGCGCTCTACCGCGCCAAGCACAATGGCCGCAACCGGGTGGAGCAACATCAGGAAGGGGAGCCGGATAACGCGAACCCCCCTCACCCGTACGAGCACTAGCCGTCTCGTCCGCCCACTCCCCCAGATCTGTGATGGCAGGCCCGCGGCCAATGTCAGACGGGCAGGCACTCGCGCTGCCCGGACAGGGTGAGCCGCAGATCCTGCGCCTCTGCTGTGATCCGGACCTGGCGCCAGTCATTGACCCAGCCGCTCGCCCTGGCATTGAGCAAGCGATCGCCCCCGATCTGCACCACCTGGCAACCGGCCTGCAGGGCGCTCGCAATGCCGGCCTTGGCATCCTCGAACACCAGGCAGTCGGCGGGGTCCAGGCCAAGCCGACTCGCCGCCAGCAGATAGGGCTCGGGATCCGGCTTGCCCCGCACCACGTCATCCCCGCCAACCATCAGCCCAGGCTGCGGCAGCCCGGCGTCGGCGAGCCGATCCCGAGCCACCCGCTTGCTGGCGGAGGTGACCAGGGCCCAGCGATCGGCGTGCAGGCCATAAAGCAGGGTGCCAGCTCCTTCAATGGGCTCGGCCACCCCGGTGTGCACCAACTCCAGCTCGTCCAGCCGCGCCATCTCCTGGGCTATGTCCAGCTGGGGTGCCAGCGCCTCAATCACCTCCTTGGCCCGCACCCCGTGGCACATGGCCAGCACGGGCTCTGGTGCCAGCCCATGGTGCTGGCACCAGAGTCGCCATACGGTTTCCACGCCTGCGGTCGACTTGACCAGGGTGCCGTCCATGTCCAGCAGCAGGGCCCTGGCCTGCAAGGTGATGGCGCTCATGTTGCCGCTCCCGCCAGCATGGGGTCGACACCGGACAGCGAGCTGGCGAGCGCCTGACGCTGAGCCCTTGCTTCATAACAAGCCATCGCCTGTTCTGTGTCGCTCGCCCACACCAGCAGGGGCGCCACCACGAACCCCTGTGACAACAGGCTGGTCAACAGCTCCCCCGTCTCGGCCGCCGCCAGCGGCTGGGCCATGATGAGGCTGCCCTTGATTAGAAACAGATAACGTTCGCTTTGCATGATGTGACTCCTCGTTCCCGGTTCAGGCCGACTCCCGACCCGCTGCAACACCATTAGAACAAGGCTGATAGATAATTTATAATCACTAAATCGCCACATTTGATAATCAAACGGAATGGATAACCACACGGAATGAAATTCGATCTGAGGCAACTGCACGCATTCGTGACCCTGGCGGAGACGGCCAACTACCGGGAGGCCGCCAACCGGCTGTTTGTCACCCAGCCGGCGCTCACCAAGCAGATCCAGGGGCTGGAGCTGGCCCTCGGCAGCACCTTGTTCAACCGGGGACGCCACGGCGCCGAGCTGACCGCCATCGGCGTGCAGCTGCTCAGCCAGGCTCGCGCCCTGGTCGATCATGGCAAGGAGTTCGAGCGCCATGCCCTAGCGCTGGCGAGCGGTCTCGCCGGGCGGCTCAAGATGGGGTTCGGGCTGTCGAGCTTCGTGCTGGCGCCCTCCCTGGTGGCCCGCTTCAAGCGGCAGGTCCCCGAGGTGATGGTGCACCTGCAGGACATGCCCTCCGCCATCCAGCACGAGATGCTGCTCTCCGGCCAGTTGCAGGTCGGCTTTATGCGAAGGCCAGAGGCGCCGCAACTGCACGAACACAGATTGCTGACCGACAGACTAGTGCTGGCGGTGCCGACCCAGCTTATCGGGCCAGACCCCGCCGCCTTCGACGTGGAGCAGGCACTGGTGCAGCAACCCCTGCTGCAGATGGTGGGCCATCGCTGCCCTGGGCTCACCCAGCAGATCGCCAACTTCCTCGGTGCCAACCGGCTGACCGGCGTCATCCAGGAGGCGGAGGATATCCAGACCCTGGTGGCCCTGGTGGCCGCCGGCATAGGCAACGCCATACTGCCCCGCAGCGTCAGCTTTATCGCAGGGCCAGATGTGACCCTTTATCCCCTCTTCGGCCCCTATTCGGAGTGGGAAATCAGCCTGGTGTGGAACTCGACCTTCGCCGATCCCATCCGGGATCAGTTCCTGGCGCTGGTCAAGGCCGCCCACCCGCAGGTCAGATCCGCTACCTGAGAGACGAGTCCAAGGGCCGAATACGGATAACAAGCCGTTCAAGGGGCAAGACTGCCCCCTCCCTGACCAACCTCACCAACCAGTGCACCACTGCTGCTCACAGGGGATGCCATCCCCCTCCCCGTCCATCTTCATGTTCGGGCAGTTGCGCAGGAACCAGGTCGCCTCCTCACAGGAGGTCATCTGGGCGCAATGCTGCCGGCCGTCGCACTGACGAGCGAAGGCCGGGGTCTGCGGCGCGCTGTAGGAGCTGCTGGCCTCATTCTGACTGAAAGAAGCGGCAGGCAAAGGCGAAGGTGTCTCGGCCGAGAAGCGGGAATAAATGGAAAAAATACCCGCCAGCACCAGCAGGGGAATAAGCTTGCCCTGCCAGCTGCCCTTGCGTCTATAGGTCGGCTGTGGGCGGGCTCTGGGCGCCGTGCTCTGCGACCTGGAGGGGGTCTTGGAGGGCGACGAGCGGCTGGATTCATTGTCCGTGGGCAAGGGGCGATCTGGCGCCGGACTGAAGCCATCCGCCAGCGACAGGGGCCGGTCTGGGAAGAACACCTGCACGGCGCAGGGCTTGTCATCCTTGTCGGTACCGAGCCGATAAGAGACGCGCTCCCCTGGCTCGGGCGGCCTGCCGTCGAAGGTCAGGGAAGAGACGTGCACGAACAGATCCGCGTCTCTCTGCTCTTGTTGTGAATATGACTGTGGCTGTGACTGCGGCTTGATAAAGCCAAAACCGCGCTGGGCGTTCCAGCTCGCGATTTTTCCTTGATAACGCATGGCCTCATCCTTGTGGTCAGCGATTTTTACCATCTTGCCCAAAACCACGCGGTTGCAACAGCGGTCCATGAGCAAAATGTGAGCAGCTCGATAGGTGGGTCAGCTCAGCTGGGCCACCTTGATGATCTCGGCGATGCGGCCGAGCAGGCGCAGGGAGCCGTGGTGCTCCATGGCATCGGCGGCGGCGCAGGCATCCTCGAGGATGGTGATGCGGTAATCCCTGTCATGCCCATCCCGGGTGGCAGCCTGGATGGCCCAGCTGGTGCTGACCCCGCACAGATAGAGGTGATCTATCTGGTTGGCCCGCAGCGCCGGCTCCAGCGCCGTGCCATAGAAGGGGCTGACCCTCGGCTTGGTCAGCACCAGCTCGTCCCCTTGCACGTCCAGCTCGGGGTGAAAATCGGTGCCGCTGCCGGCCAGGGAGAGGGCGCCGAACTGCTGGGCCCGGCCAAACATGGGGGAGTCTTTGGGCTGCAGCTTGTAACCGGCATCGAAACCCACCTTGATGAGGATCACCAGCCAGCCCTGGGCGCGGGCATGGGCCAGCGCCTGGTTCGCATGAGCGATGGCATCCTGCTCCACCACGTGGGCCGCCGAGGCGGCGATCCGACCGTCCGGGTGGGCGATGTCGTTGATAAAATCGATCACCAGCAGTGCCTTGTTCATGCCTTTGCTCCTGATTGCCTGACTCTGTGTCACCCTTGCACCGCCGACATCACCCAGAGGGCAGCCTTGGGGGCATATAAATCACTAAATACATCAGCATAACAGATTAATATTCCATAAATAAGTTCACTTGCAGTTCAAAACACTGCCTTTTACACCAACCCCAGGGCGTAACGCAGCGCCATCTCCTTGAGGGGGCCCGCCTTGTCCGCCAGGTTAAGGGCGAGATTGCGGGCGAGGCGCAGCGGTCCTATCTCGTTGCTGAACACCCCATAGAAGAGATCCATTCCCGACTGCATCAGCAGGTTGTCCGGCCGGCGCCTGCGCTCATAGCGTTCGGCCTGGGCTAGCAAGTGCCAGTCGTTACCCGCCTTGGCGAGCAGTTCCACCCAGCAGGCCACGTCCTTGAAGCCGAGGTTGACCCCCTGCCCCGCCAGCGGATTGATGGTATGGGCCGAGTCCCCGAGCAGCACCACCCGCCCGGCGTGATAGTCGTTGGCGTGGCGGCGCACCAGGGGGAAGCTGCCCTTGGCCGTCACGCTGAAGCCGCCGAGCCGGGCCGGGAAGTGGCGGCGCACCTCGGTGGCCAAGGACTCATTGCTCATGGCGGACAGGACGCGGATGCGGGCCGGGCTGTCATACCACACCAGGGAGCCGTGCTTGCCCGGCAGCGGCAAGAAGGCGCGCGGGCCGCTCGGGGTGAACTGCTGCCAGGTGATGTCTTCTTGCTCGAAGTCGGTGTCGATATTGATCAGCATGCAGTGCTGGCGGTACTCGAAGCGCGACACGCCGATACCGGCGAGGCGGCGGGTGTGGGACTCGGCGCCGTCACAGGCCAGCACCCAGCGCGCCTGCAGCTCGGTGCCGTCATCCAGCGTCAATACCGCGGCGTCCGCGCTCTGGCGCAGGCGCTGCACCGCCGCGGGAGTGTGGGTCTGGATGTTGGGGAAATCTTCCATCCTCTTGAGCAGGGCGAGCTGTACCAGCCGGTTCTCCATGATGTAGCCAAGCTGGGGCAGCCCCAGCTCGGCGGCGTCGAAACGGGTGGCGAACCCCTCCAGCTCCCAGGTCTCCAGCCGGCGATAGGGGCACAGCCGCATCTGCTGCAGATGCTGCCAGGCACCGGCGCGCTCCAGCAGGGCCACCGAGGCCTGGCTGATGGCGGAGACCCGCAGATCCAGCGGCTGCTCGGGGGCATAGGGCTCGGGCAGCTGGGTCTCTATGACCCGGATGGAGAGGCCCTGGCTCGCCAGCAGGCAGGCGGTGGCCGCCCCCACCATACCGGCGCCGACGATGGCGATATCACAGTGTTCCATAGCGTATGTCCTGAAAAAGGGGTCGCCCCGGACAAGAATAGAGGGGCCAAACCGAATGGGGCCATGATAGCGCAAGGAAGGGGGAGAAACAGTGAGAGAGACGGCGAATTGCCGCGCCGGCCCAATGGCAAACCCTGTGCTGACACGGGCAGGGCGGCCCGATATCTGCTAGTCAGTGCTTGGATTGCGGAGTAAAATGCCCGGTCCTTTGGACCCTGTCGATTACAAAAAACAGTCAAGAGTAGCGATGAGCAAGAAACTTCATATCAAGACCTGGGGCTGCCAGATGAACGAGTACGACTCGTCCAAGATGGCGGACCTGTTGGACGCCAGCCATGGTTATCAGCTGACCGACGAGCCCGCAGAGGCCGACGTTTTGCTGCTCAACACCTGTTCCATCCGTGAGAAGGCCCAGGAGAAGGTGTTCCACCAGCTCGGTCGCTGGAAGAAGCTCAAGCTGAAAAAACCCGGCCTGATGATAGGCGTGGGGGGCTGTGTCGCCTCCCAGGAAGGGGAAGCCCTGCGCAGCCGCGCCCCCTATGTGGACATCGTGTTCGGCCCGCAGACCCTCCATCGCCTGCCCGCCATGATCAAGCAGGTGCAGGAAGGCCGGGGTGCCCAGGTGGACATCGCCTTCCCCGAGATCGAGAAGTTCGACAACCTGCCAGAGCCGCGCGCCGAGGGGGTCACCGCCTTCGTCTCCATCATGGAAGGCTGCTCTAAATACTGCTCCTTCTGCGTGGTGCCCTACACCCGCGGCGAAGAGGTGAGCCGACCGCTCGATGACGTGCTCTATGAGATCGCCCAGCTCGCCCAGCAAGGGGTGCGCGAGGTGAACCTGCTCGGCCAGAACGTCAACGCCTACCGTGGCCCGACCTTCGATGACAATCACTGCACCTTCGCCGAGCTGCTCAGGCTGGTGGCCGCCATCGACGGCATCGACCGCATCCGCTACACCACCAGCCACCCCATCGAGTTCACCGACGACATCATAGAGGTCTATCGGGACACCCCCGAGGTGGTCAGCTTCCTGCACCTGCCGGTACAAAGCGGCTCGGATCGCATCCTGACCATGATGAAGCGCCCGCACACGGTGCTGGAGTACAAGTCCAAGATCCGCCGTCTGCGCGCCGTACGCCCCGACATCACCATGAGCTCGGACTTCATCGTCGGCTTCCCGAACGAGACGGACGAGGACTTCGAGGCCACCATGAAGCTCATTGAAGAGATCAACTACGACATGAGCTTCAGCTTCATCTACAGCCCGCGCCCCGGCACCCCGGCGGCAGACCTGCCGGATGATGTCGACATGGAGGTGAAGAAGGCCCGCCTCACCCGGCTGCAGAACCAGATCAATCACCAGTCCATGCTCATCGGCCGCGCCATGCTGGGCTCGGTGCAGCGTATCCTGGTGGAGGGGCCCTCCAAGATGGATCCCATGCAGCTCAGTGGCCGCACCGAGAACAACCGTGTGGTCAACTTCGAGGGTCCCCATACTCTGATTGGTGGCTTCGCCGACGTGGAGATCACCGACGTGCGCCCCTACTCCCTGCGCGGTCGCTTCATTCGCGGGGAAGATGAGATGAACCTGCGCATCGCCACGGCGCCCCAGGAGATCCTGGCCCGCCGCCCGGACAATGTGCCGGATGAATTGGGCGTTGCCGCCTTCAGGCCCCATTAATTTCCTCCACCCGGCCAAGCCGGGTGGACATAGCTGAGACGAGGACACCTTGAGCCGACACATCTCGACCCTGAACCTGCACCTGGAGCCCGCCGACAACCGGCGCCTCGCCAGCCTGTGCGGTCCGTTCGATGACAACATCAAGCAGCTGGAACGCCGCCTCGGCGTCGAGATCAGCTACCGTGACAACCACTTCCAGCTGCTCGGCAAGCAGGCGCAGATCGACGCCGCCGCCGTCATCCTCAAACACCTCTATGTGGAAACCCAGCCCATCAAGGGTGGCAAGGTGACCGATATCACCCCCGACATGGTGCACCTGACGGTGCAAGAGTCCCGGGTGCTGGAGCAGGACGAGGAAGAGGCCTCATCCCTGCCCTATGGCAAGGAGGTGACGGTCAAGACCAAGCGCGGCCTCATCAAGCCCCGCAGCCCGAATCAGGCCCAGTACATCGCCAATATCGTGCGCCACGACATCAGCTTCGGCATAGGCCCGGCCGGTACCGGCAAGACCTATCTGGCGGTGGCCGCCGCGGTGGACGCCTTGGAACGCCAGGAGATCCGCCGCATCCTGCTGACCCGGCCGGCGGTGGAAGCGGGTGAGAAGCTCGGCTTCCTGCCCGGCGATCTCTCCCAGAAGGTGGACCCTTACCTGCGCCCCCTCTATGACGCCCTGTTCGAGATGCTGGGTTTCGAGCGGGTCGAGAAGCTGATGGAGCGCAACATCATCGAAGTGGCGCCGCTCGCCTATATGCGCGGTCGCACCCTGAATGACGCCTTCATCATCCTGGACGAGGCCCAGAACACCACCACGGAACAGATGAAGATGTTCCTGACCCGCATCGGCTTCAACTCCAAGGCGGTGGTGACCGGCGACATCACCCAGGTGGATCTGCCACGCAGCACCAAATCCGGTCTGCGCCACGCCCTGGAAGTGCTGCAAGGGGTCGATGGCCTGTCGTTCAACTTCTTCGAGTCCAAGGACGTGGTGCGCCACCCAGTGGTGGCCCGCATCGTCCAGGCCTATGAGGCATTCGATGCCAAGCAGGCCGAGGCCACGGCGGCCAAACCCAATCGAGTCAATTCGACCGAAGCCAATTCCACACAAGAGAGTGCTAAATGAGCGTGATCCTGGATCTGCAACTGGCCTGCGCCAGCCCGGAAGGCCTGCCCACCGAGGCCCAGCTGCAAGGCTGGCTCGACGGCACCATCCTGGGTTTCCAGGAGGAGGCCGAGGTGACGGTACGGCTGGTGGACGAGGCGGAAAGCCGCGAGCTCAACCACACCTATCGTGACAAGGACAAGCCTACCAACGTGCTCTCTTTCCCGTTCGAAGCCCCTCCCGGCATGGAGCTGCCCCTGCTCGGGGATCTGGTGATCTGTCGCCAGGTGGTGGAAGCCGAAGCTGTCGAGCAGAACAAACCCCTGGAGGCCCACTGGGCTCACATGGTTGTGCACGGCAGTCTGCATCTGCTAGGTTATGACCATATCGAGGACGAAGAAGCCGAGGAGATGGAGGCGCTCGAGCGCGACATCATGCAGGAGCTCGGCTTTGCGGATCCTTATCTCGACGACGAAGTCGACGCATAAAGGCAGCCTGGATGGTCACCCGATTGAAACAGAAGGTGGCCATCCTTATATAACCAAGACAAGTATTCCTATGTGTTCACACGAGTAACCAAGAGAGAAAATGACCGACGATCACCCTAGTACCGGCTCGCCGAAGAAAACCTGGCTCGATAAACTCAGCCAACTCTTCCAGGGCGAGCCAAAAGACCGCAACGATTTGGTGGAAGTGATAGCCGACGCCGAGGAGCGAGACCTCATCGATCAGGACACCAAGGACATGATCGAGGGCGTGCTCGAAATTGCCGAGCTGCGCGTGCGCGACATCATGATCCCCCGCTCCCAGATGGTGACCATCGAGAAGTCCCAACCGGTGGACGAGTTCCTGCCGGTCATCATCGAATCCGGCCACTCCCGCTTCCCGGTGATCAACGAAGACAAGGATCACGTGGAGGGCATTCTGCTCGCCAAGGATCTACTGCCATTCGGCTTTGGCGGCCACCATGCCAGCCAGCCCCTGCAGCTCGAACAGATCCTGCGCCCCACCGTGATAGTGCCGGAAAGCAAGCGGGTCGATCGTCTGCTCAAGGAGTTCCGTGAAGAGCGCTACCACATGGCAATCGTGGTGGACGAATTTGGCGGCGTCTCGGGCTTGGTCACCATAGAAGACATACTCGAGCTCATCGTCGGCGAGATTGACGACGAGTTCGACGACATCGAGGACGAGCCGGAAGAGATCCGCCGCATCAGCAAGCGGGTCTTCTCGGTCAGCGCCCTCACCGAGATCGAAGACTTCAACGACTTCTTCGGCACCCAGTTCAGCGATGAAGAGGTGGACACGGTCGGCGGTCTGGTGATGCACGCCTTCAGCCACCTGCCGAAGAAGGGCGAAGAGATCGAACTCGACGGCTACCTGTTCAAGGTGATGCACGCGGACAGACGCCGCCTGCAACAGCTGCAGGTGAAGATCCCGGAGAATCACGCGGCGGCCCAGCCGGAGTCCTGATCTCCATCGCTCTCACCCAGCGAGTCAACGCCCCTTCCCAGGGGCGTTTGTCATTTCAGCACTCCCCTCTTGCCTGCCGTACCCCTTCCAACAGGCCTAGGTACGGCGCCAAAATCCCGATAGCCGGGAGGCTCGCCGTTGACCCGGTTTGCGGTTAAGATGTCGGCCATTCAACTTTCATTCAGTCCAATCGAGCCCCTAGCCTAGTGAAATCGAAACTTCTGACAAGCCTCTTCGCCCTGGCCTCTGGCGCCATCGCCGTGCTGGCCTTCTCCCCTTTCGGCTACTGGCCTCTGGTGATCCCCTCATTGCTCGGCCTCTACGCCCTGCTGGACAAGGCCAGCCCCAAGCAGGCCGCCTGGCGCGGCTTTGGCTACGCCATGGGACTCTTCCTGCCGGGCCAGTGGTGGATCCACGTCAGCATGACGGAATTCGGCGGTATCCCGCTGCCGGCGGCGTTTGTGCTGCTTGCGGGGCTTTGTGCCTACCTTTCTCTCTACCCGACCCTGGCCTGCTGGTTGTTTGCCCGCTTCTTCAGCGGTCGGCACTGGAGTCGCTGGCTGCTCGCCTTCCCGGTACTCTGGCTCGGAGCCGACTGGCTGCGGGGCTGGGTGATGACCGGCTACCCCTGGCTCTGGTTTGGTTACACCCAGATTGACGGTCCCCTCAAGGGCTTCGCCCCCATCCTGGGGGTGCAGGGCATCACGCTGGCCCTGCTGCTGTGCACCTCCGCCCTCTGGCTGGTGTGGCAGAGCCGCAAGCCGGCCTGGTTGCTGGTCCCCGTCGCCCTGGTGGGTACCGCCCACGGGCTGATGCAACTGAACTGGGTGACCCGGGGCGAGCCGGTCAAGGTGGCCCTGGTGCAGGGCAACATCGCCCAGTCCCTCAAGTGGGATCCGGAGGCGCTGATCCCCACGGTGCGCACTTATCAGGACCTCAGCCGCGAGAATCAGGATGCCGACATCATCGTCTGGCCAGAATCCGCCATTCCCGCCATCGAGAAGGAGATGGGCACCTATCTGGAGAGCCTGGACAAGGCGATGAAGGTCAATGACACCGGCCTGCTGGCGGGCATCATTCACTACGATCTCCAGCAGCAGCGCTTCTACAACACGGTACTCGGCATGGGGGTGCAGGATCTGGACGGCAAGGAGTCCTACCACTACGAGCACAAGAACCGCTACTACAAGTACCACCTGCTGCCCATCGGCGAGTTCGTGCCGTTTGAAGATCTGCTGCGCCCCATAGCGCCCTTCTTCAACCTGCCCATGTCCTCCTTCAGCCGGGGTGACGAGGTGCAGCCGAACCTGATCGCCAAGGGGCTCAAGTTCGCCGCCGCCATCTGCTACGAGATCATCTTCCCGGACGAGGTGCGCCGCAACGTGCAGCCGGATACCGACTTCCTGCTGACCGTCTCCAACGACGCCTGGTTTGGCACCAGCATAGGCCCCTGGCAGCACATGGAGATCGCCCGCATGCGCGCCCTGGAGCTGGCTCGCCCGCTGCTGCGCGACACCAACACCGGCATCACCATAGTCACCGAGATAGACGGCAGCATCATCGCCCAGATCCCGCAGTTCGAGGCCGGGGTGCTCAGAACCGAGGTGCGTCCGGCCCATGGCCAGACCCCTTATCTGCGCTTTGGCAGCTGGCCCATGTATGGCATCGCCGCCCTGCTGCTGGGCCTTGGGCTGGCCCTGCGCCCCCGCGCCCACCCTTGGGCCCGCCAGCTCTGAGCATGTTAAAAACATAAAAAGAGGCGCCCATGGGCGCCTCTTTTTATAACCTCATCATCCTATGTCAGGGTGAGAGCGGTTCACGGTGATACTCGTTGGCCCCGCATTCCGGGCAGGTACCGAGCTGCTCCGGGTGCAGCACTGTATGGCGCCACTCGCAGTGGTCGCACACCAGCACCCCTAGCCCGACCCAGTCACCGGCCCGATAGATGCCCTTGTGCTCCAGCTCGTCCGCCAGCTCGCGCCACTCCACTTGCGCGCGGTCGGTCACGTCTGCGAGCCAGGACCAGGCAGTGTCTTTCAATGCCAGCATAAAGGCGGATTCCGGTGCCTCGCTGCGCCCCTCGTCATAGTTGCCAAGGTCCCGTTTCACGTATTCGGCGATCAGCGCCAACTCGTCCTGGGTCAGGTCGCTCGCCGCCTCCAGGTAGGCCTGCACCCTGGCGATCATGCGATTGAGGCGTTCCCCCTGGAACTCTTCCGTCTCCTCCCATTGTTTCTTGAGCTGAGCGATAAAGGCTTCATACCCTTGTCGGCGTTTGTCCATGGTCCTTGCTCCTCTACAGATAGCGGATCCTGCTCACACGATCCCGGCGGACGCTGGCGGTTGTTGCCGCCGCAGGATATGGGTATTCTATCGGGATTTCCCAGCTGATTTATCTATTCATTTCACAGATCCGGATGTCACCAATGCAAGAGCAATACGTTCCCCAATCCATAGAACCAGCAGTGCAACAGCACTGGGATGCCAAGAAAACCTTCAAGGCAGTGGAAAAAGTAGACAAAGAGAAGTTCTACTGCCTCTCCATGTTCCCTTATCCGTCTGGTCGTCTACACATGGGGCACGTGCGTAACTACACCATAGGTGATGTGATCTCCCGTTATCAACGGCTCAATGGCAAGAACGTGCTGCAACCCATCGGCTGGGATGCGTTCGGTCTGCCGGCCGAAAACGCCGCCATCAAGAACGCCACGGCGCCGGCTCCCTGGACCTACGAAAACATCGAATACATGAAGAACCAGCTGAAGATGCTGGGTCTTGGCTATGACTGGGACCGGGAACTGGCCACCTGCAAGCCGGATTACTACCGCTGGGAGCAGTGGTTCTTCACCAAGCTGTACGAGAAGGGTCTGGTCTACAAGAAGACCTCCTCCGTCAACTGGTGCCCGAACGACATGACGGTGCTGGCCAACGAGCAGGTGATCGACAACTGCTGCTGGCGCTGTGACACCCCGGTGGAACAAAAAGAGATCCCCCAGTGGTTCATCAAGATCACCGACTATGCCGAAGAGTTGTTGAACGATATCGACAACCTGGAAGGCTGGCCCGAGATGGTCAAGACCATGCAGCGCAACTGGATTGGTCGCTCCGAGGGGGTCAACATCAGCTTCCTGGTCGACGGCCAGGACGATCACCTGGAGGTCTACACCACCCGTCCGGATACCTTCATGGGCGTGACCTATGTGGGTATCGCCGCCGGTCACCCGCTGGCCGCCCAGGCTGCCGCCGATAACCCGGCACTCGCCGCCTTTATCGAAGAGTGCAAGAACACCAAGGTCGCCGAAGCCGAGCTCGCTACCATGGAGAAGAAGGGCATGGCCACCGGCCTCTATGCCATCCATCCCCTGAGCGGCCACAAGGTTCCGGTCTGGATCGCCAACTTCGTGCTGATGAACTACGGCACCGGCGCCGTGATGGCCGTTCCTGGCCACGACTTGCGTGACCACGAGTTCGCCACCAAGTACGGTCTGCCCATCCAGCCCGTGATCAAGCCGGCCGACGGCGATGCCCCGGACGTGGCTGCCGCCGCCTACACCGACAAGGGCGTGCTGTTCAACTCCGGCGAGTTCGACGGTCTCGAGTTCCAGGCCGCCTTCGACGCCATCAGCGCCAAGCTGGAGAGCCTCGGCTGTGGCAAGCGCACCGTCAACTACCGCCTGCGCGACTGGGGTGTCTCCCGTCAGCGTTACTGGGGCACCCCCATCCCCATGCTGACCCTGGCCGATGGCAGCGTAGTACCGACCCCGGAAGATCAACTGCCGGTGCTGCTGCCGGAAGACGTGGTGATGGACGGTATCCAGAGCCCGATCAAGGCCGACCCCGAGTGGGCCAAGACCACCTTTAACGGTCAGGAAGCATTCCGCGAAACCGATACCTTCGACACCTTTATGGAGTCCTCCTGGTACTACGCCCGTTACTGCTCCCCTGACTACGACAAGGGCATGCTGGATCCTGCCGCCGCCAACCACTGGCTGCCGGTGGATCAGTACATTGGCGGCATCGAGCACGCCTGTATGCACCTGCTGTACGCCCGTTTCTTCCACAAGCTGCTGCGTGATGCGGGCCTGGTCAACAGCGACGAGCCGTTCAAGCGCCTGCTGTGCCAGGGCATGGTGCTGGCTGACGCCTTCTACTACAAGGACGAGAAGGGCGGCAACGTCTGGGTCAGCCCGACCGAGGTCAAGGTAGAGCGGGACGACAAGGGTCGCATCACCAAGGCCGTGGATCTCGAGGGCCGCGAAGTGATCCACTCCGGCATGACCAAGATGTCCAAGTCCAAGAACAACGGTATCGATCCCCAGCTGATGGTGGAGCGTTACGGCGCCGATACCGTGCGTCTGTTCATGATGTTCGCCTCTCCGGCCGACATGACCCTGGAGTGGTCCGACTCAGGCGTAGAGGGTGCCCAGCGCTTCCTGCGTCGCCTGTGGCGCATCACCTTCGAGCACGTCAGCTCAGGGACAGCTCCCGCTCTGGATGTGGCCGCCCTCACCAGCGAGCAGAAGGCCGTGCGCCGCGAGCTGCACAAGACCATCGCCAAGGTGAGCGATGACGTGGGTCGCCGCCAGACCTTCAACACCGCCATCGCCGCCATCATGGAGCTGATGAACAACCTGGCCAAACTCGGCACCGACGAGCAGGACCGCGCCCTGATGCAGGAAGCGCTGGAAGCCGTGGTGGTCATGCTCTACCCCATCACCCCGCACATCGGCTTCGAGCTGTGGAAGATGCTGGGCAAGACAGGGGACATCGACGTGACCGGTTGGCCGGAGGCTGACGAAAAAGCCATGGTCGAAACCGAGAAGTTGGTGGTGGTGCAGATCAACGGCAAGATGCGTGGCAAGCTGACCGTGCCGGCCGAGATAAGCCAGGCCGATGTGGAAAAACTGGCCATGAACGACGCCTCTGTACAGAAGTTCACCGACGGTCTGACCGTGCGCAAGGTGATCTACGTACCGGGCAAGCTGCTCAACATCGTAGCCAACTGATGAAATGACGGCGGGCAAGCGCCCGCCGCTCTTCACTCCATGCAAAGAGGAAATTACATGGGCATGCCCCTTACTCGCTGGATTGCCATCATGCTGACGGGCCTGCTGCTGCAGGCCTGCGGTTTTCAGATGCGGGGAACCGCCATTCCCCCCGAGCTGATGACCATGAAGGTGGTCGGTGACAAGACAAGCGACTTCTATCGACTGGTGACCACCCGTCTCAAGGCCTCCGGGGTGACCCTGGCGGACAAGGAGGGCCTCCCTGTGCTGACGCTGTCAGGCATCAGCAGCAGCAGCCAGGTCGCCTCCGTCGACTCCATCGGCCAGGACCGTGAATACCTGCTGGGTTACAGCACCCAGTTCAGCGTCAGCATGCCGGGCAAACCGACTCAGGTGTTCCCCATCACCTTCAACCGCAGCTTCCTGAACAAGCCGGATGCGGCGCTGGCCTCCTCCCGCGAGCAGGAGCAGCTCGGCAAGGAGATGCAGGAGCAGGCTGCGAACCTGGTGATCCGTCAGCTCAGCCAGGTCAAGTTCTGATGCAGGCATCTTGATGAGAGTCTATCCAGAGCAGTTTGCAGACCATCTCAAAGCAGGGCTCAAGCCCTGCTATCTCGTTTTTGGTGAGGAGCCGCTGCTCAAGCTGGAGGCCATCGACGCCATTCGTCAGGTGGCCGTCAAGCAGGGTTTCGACGAGCGTCACAGCTTCGTGGTCGAGGCCGGGCTGGACTGGAATCAGGTCTATGACGCCTGCCAGGCCATGAGCCTGTTCTCGGCGCGCCAGATCATCGAGCTGGAATTGCCCGCCAAGGTCGACAAGGATCTCGCTGCCCGCATCACAGAGATTGGCAAACAGCTCCACCCCGACCTGCTGCTGGTGCTCTCGGGCCCTCGCCTCAACCAAACCCAGATGAAGGCCGCCTGGTTTGACAAGCTGAGTCAGCTTGGCACCTATGTGCCGGTGAATCACCCCGAGCCCCGCTTCTTCCCACGCTGGATGAGTGCCCGTTTTCAGCGCTTTGGCCTCAAGGCGCTGCCGGATGCCATCAACTTCATGTGTCATGCCTACGAGGGCAACCTGCTGGCCGCGAGCCAGGAGATAGAGAAGCTGACCCTGCTCTCGCCGCCCCAGCCCATCAGCGTCGCCTATCTGCAAGAGACCATCATACGCCACGCCCACTTCACCCCGTTCCAGCTCATCGACTGCCTGCTGGAGGGCAAGGTGAACCGGGCCCAGCGCATCCTGCTGGCGCTGCGGGCCGAGGGCACGGAGCCCGGCATGCTGGCCTGGACCCTGTGCCGCGAGCTGGAGCAGCTCACCGAGTTGGCGCTGGCGGCGCGGGCCGGCCAGCCACTGGTGGAACACTTCTCCCGGCTGCGCATCTGGCAGAGCCGCCAGCAGCTCATTCAACAGGCCCTGACCCGGCTGCCATTTGGCAAAATCCAGCAGCTGTGGCAGCTGATGGCACAGCTTGACGACGCCCAGCGCCGATTTGATACCGAGCAGGCCTGGCTCATGCTGCAGACCCTGGCCCTGGGTTTTCGCGACGCGGCCCCGCTGCCCTTGCTGGAGCCAGCCTCATGCTGACCGCGCCCATAGGCCTGCTGGGGGGGACCTTCGATCCCATACACATTGGTCATCTGCGGCCGGCCATCGAGGCGCAGGCCACCCTGGGTCTGGCCGAGGTTCGTCTCATCCCGAACCATGTTCCGCCCCACAGGGCCAGCCCGTTCTGTACGAGCGAGCAGCGCCTGGCCATGGTGCGGCTGGCTGCGGCGGAGAATCCCGGGTTCGTGGTGGATGAGCGGGAGCTCAAGCGGGACCAGCCCTCTTACACCATCGACACCCTGATCTCGCTGCGCACCGAGCTGCCGGATACCCCGCTCTGCTTCCTGATGGGGATGGATTCGCTGCTCAGCCTGCCGAGCTGGCATCGCTGGCAGGAGCTGCTCGACTATGCCCATCTGGTGGTGAGCATGCGCCCCGGCTGGCAGCCGGATTACCCGGCCGAGGTGGCCGACTTGCTGGCCCGCCATCAGAGCCAGGATATAGGCGCGCTGCATCGACAGCGCCACGGCCATATCTGGCTTAGCGACAATCTGCCCATCGAGCTGTCGGCTACCAGGCTGCGCGCGCTGCTGGCGGCAGGGCAGGATCCCAGGTACCTGCTGCCAGCCTCGGTCGCCCGCTACATAGCCCAGCACCGACTCTACCAGGCCGAGCCCTGAGGCGAATATTCGCCCTCTTTCGGATAGAGATGTCACCGACATCCCCGGGCGCAGGGAGTACTGACTTGACTAGGGACTGGCCCGGTTGCGCACTATAGTGATCAACAGGGGCCGGTTCACAGTGACCCCGAATCCATTCCCTTTGCCGGACTGGGAAACGGGAATGACCATGATATAATCCGCCGCCCTGATACCATGCAGCGCGCCGGACAGAGTAGGAGAAGACATTGCAAGGCCAAGAATTACTCGCCTTTATCGTCGACAAGATCGATGACATGAAAGGCCGCGACATCATCACTCTGGATGTCCGTGGCAGCTCCAGCATCACGGATACCATGATCATCTGCTCCGGCAACTCCAATCGCCACGTCACCGCCATCGCCCACAACCTGGCCAGCGAGGCACGCCACGCCGGGCTCAGTTTGCTCAGCGTGGAAGGTCAGCTCACGGGTGAATGGGTACTGGTAGACATGGGGTCGGTCATAGTGCACGTGATGCAGGATGAATACCGCGACTTCTACCAACTGGAAAAACTCTGGGGCGGCGCCTCTCAAGTGAATGCGCAGTAAAGTACGGACGTAACGAAGGGTGCAAGTGTAAAGAGCGATGAAGATCCAGTTGATTGCGGTGGGCACCAAGATGCCTGCCTGGGTAGAGCATGGCTTCGAAGAGTACCGTCGCCGTTTCCCGAAAGACATGCCGTTCGAGTTAGTCGAGATAGGCGCAGGCAAACGCGGCAAGAATGCCGACATTCCCCGCATCCTGCAAAAGGAGGGGGAAGCCATGCTGGCCGCCGCCGGTCGCTCCCGTCTCGTGACCCTGGACATTCCCGGCAAGCCCTGGACCACTGAGCAGCTCGCCGCGCAACTGGAAGTCTGGAAGCTGGATGGTCGCGACGTGGCGCTGCTGATAGGCGGCCCGGAAGGCCTGTCGCCCGAGTGCAAGGCCGCCGCCGAGCAGAGCTGGTCCCTGTCGCCCCTGACCCTGCCCCATCCGCTGGTGCGGGTACTGGTCGCAGAGAGCCTCTATCGCGCCTGGAGCATCACCACCAATCACCCGTATCACAGGGAATGAGCCATGCATATCTGGAACATCCCCAGTCAAACCACAGGGAGTAGCCCACGTGGTTTCTCTCTTTGCCCTCGTCGGCCATAAGGTAACGGCATGCTGAAGAATCGCATCGAAATGCGCGATCACAGTGCCGAGGGACGTCTGTTCTTTCGGCGCACCCTGGTCGCCTACATCGGCATGGTGGTACTCATGCTGGTGCTGCTGGGCAATCTCTATTACCTGCAAGTAGAGTCTTACGACACCTACCAGACCCGATCCAACGATAACCGGATCCGGGTCGTGCCCGTGGCACCGCCGCGGGGCCTCATCTATGACGCCAACGGCGTGCTGCTGGCGGAAAACCGCCCCGTCTACAGTCTGGAAATCGTGCCGGAAGAGACAGACAACCTCGAGCAGACCGCCGACGATCTCATCGCCCTGCTGAAACTGCCGGAGGGGACCAAGGAGAAGTTCCTGGCCGAGGTCAAACGCCAGCGCCGCTTCAAGCCAGTGCCCCTGTTCGAGAAGCTGACCGAGTATCAGGTCGCCCTCTTCTCGGTCAACCAGCACAACTACCCGGGGGCCAGCATCGAGGCCTACCTCAAGCGCTATTATCCGTTCGGGGATACCCTCACCCACGCCCTCGGCTACGTGGCCAAGATCAATACCCGCGACGTGGAACGCCTCGACAAGGAAGACAAGCTCGCCAACTATGCGGCCACCAAGGACATCGGCAAGCAGGGCGTCGAGAAATACTATGAAGATCAGCTGCATGGCGTAGCGGGTTATCAGGAGGTCGAGGTCAACAACCGGGGCCGGGTGGTGCGTACCCTCAAGTTCCAGCCGCCAGAGCCCGGCAAGGACATCTACCTCAACATCGACATCCGTCTGCAGCTCAAAGCCCAGGAGCTGCTGGCCGGCCGCCGTGGCGCCATCGTCATGATGGATCCGAACACAGGTGCCATCCTGGCCATGGAGTCGAGCCCGAGCTACGACCCCAACCTGTTCGTGACCGGCATCTCCAGCGCCAACTACTCAGGCCTGCTCAACGATCCCGCCCGTCCGCTGGTGAACCGCACCACGCAAGGCATCTATGCCCCCGCCTCCACCGTCAAACCCATGATGGCGGTGATGGGGCTGAACGAGGGGGCCATCACCCCCAACTACCGTTACTTCGGCGGCCCCAGCTTCTCCATCCCGGGCACCACCAAGAAGTTTCGTGACTGGCGCCGTTGGGGTCACGGCTGGCTCGATGTCTATCGCGCCATCGAGGTATCGGCAGACACCTATTTCTACGATCTCGCCTATCGGGTCGGCATCGACAAGATCAATGCCTACATGACCAAGTTCGGCTTCGGCCAGTACAGCGGCGTCGACTTGTATGAAGAGACTCGCGGCGTCATGCCCTCTCGCGACTGGAAGATGGCCCGCTGGCGTCAACCCTGGTATCAGGGTGACACCATCTCCATCGGCATCGGCCAGGGCTATTGGAGCTCGACCCCGATCCAGCTGGCCAAGGCGATCAGCATACTGACCCAGAACGGTCACGACGTGACGCCCCATCTGCTCAAGAGCACCGCCTCGGCAGATGGCGTGGTCAACGCCCCCATCAACCCGAACATCGCCATCGCCGCCAAGAGTGACACCTATTGGCAGGTGGCCAAGGACGGCATGTGGCGCGTCATCAACGGCCACGAGGGCACGGGCCGCCGCGCCTTCGCCAACACCCCCTACAAGGCGGCTGGCAAGTCCGGTACCGCTCAGGTTGTGGGTCTGAAAGAGAACCAGGTCTACAACGCGGCCACCACCAAGGTGGAGCACCGCGACAACGCCCTGTTTGTCGCCTTCGCGCCATTCGACGCCCCCAAGGCCGTGGTGGCCCTGGTGCTGGAGAACGCAGGGGGTGGCAGTTCCATGGGGGCACCGGTCGCCCGCCACATGCTGGATGCCTACCTGCTGCCGCCTGAGCCCCAGTTGCCGCCGGCGCCACAGCCATCCAGCCCCAGCCCGGATCAGAGCGAGGCCGTTCCCAATGAGTAATCTTGCATGCCAAAAGGGGCCTGGTTGCCCCTTCGCGCAGCTCGCAGTGCCTTCGACGCCGAGTGAGGTAATGCCCAATGAGTAATTCCGCTCGCCAGCAGAGCATCTGGTACAAGCTGCACATCGACTTGCCGCTGCTGCTCGGCCTGCTGGCCCTGATGACCCTCTCCATGGTGGTGCTCTACTCCGCCTCGGGTCAGGATTTTGATTCCATCATTCGCCAGTTGGTGCGTGGCGGTCTGGCGTTCGCGCTGATGATAGGGCTGGCCCAGTTGCCGCCGTCCCTCTATGCGCGCTGGTCTGTGCCTCTGTTTGTGGTGGTGGTCGTGCTGCTCATCGCGGTAGACGTGTTCGGCCATATCGGCAAGGGGGCTCAGCGCTGGCTGGATCTCGGCTTTATGAAGTTCCAGCCCTCCGAGGTGATGAAGCTCTCCATGCCCATCATGGTGGCCGCCTGGCTCAGCCGTCACTCACTGCCACCCAAGTTCAGCCACGTGCTGATCGCCCTGGTGATGGTGCTGCTGCCTACCCTGCTTATCGCGGCCCAGCCCGATCTCGGCACCTCCATTCTGGTGGCGGCCTCCGGCTTCTTCGTCATCTTCCTTGCGGGGATCAGCTGGTGGCTGATCGGTCTCGCGGCACTGCTCATCGCCGCCTTTATGCCGGTGCTCTGGTTCTTCCTGATGCATGACTACCAGCGCCAGCGGGTGTTGATGCTGCTTGACCCCGAGAAGGATCCCCTCGGCCGTGGTTATCACATCATCCAGTCCAAGATAGCGATCGGCTCCGGCGGTGTGTTCGGCAAGGGCTGGCTGCAGGGAACCCAGTCCCAGCTGGAGTTCCTGCCTGAGCGCCACACCGACTTTATCTTCGCGGTATTCAGCGAGGAGTTTGGCCTGGTCGGGGTTGCCCTGCTGCTGGTGATCTATCTCTACATCATCAGCCGCTGCCTGTTTATCTCCATGCAGGCCCAGAACAGCTTCGAACGTCTGCTCGGCGGCGCCCTGACCCTCACCTTCTTCGTCTATGTGTTCGTCAACATGGGCATGGTGAGCGGCATACTGCCTGTGGTGGGGGTCCCTCTGCCTCTGGTGAGCTATGGCGGCACCTCCATGGTGACCCTGATGGCCGGCTTCGGCATCCTGATGTCCATCCAGACCCACAGACGACTGCTGGCCTGATGAGGTGGATATATTCTGCCGGTATTGGGGGTCCCCCTGCCTCTGGTGAGCTATGGCGGCACCTCCATGGTGACCCTGATGGCCGGCTTCGGCATCCTGATGTCCATCCAGACCCACAGACGACTGCTGGCCTGATGCATCGGTTGTGGTGGATTGCTCTCTGTGCGCTGGCGCTCGGCTCCCTGCCGGCGGTTGCCGCCCCCGAGCCGCCGCAGTTGGGTCGGCTCGCGGAGCAGCAAGCCGTGCCGCTGGCCGAGTTGCAGGCCGCCACCGCAAAGGCGCAGCTACGCCAAGAGATCCTCGACACCATAGCCCGCCCCTGGGAGGCCAAGCCCTGGCATCGCTATAGGCCGCTGTTCGTCACCCCAGAGCGGGTCCGGGACGGGATCGCGTTCTGGCAGCGCCACGCCGATGTGCTGGCGCGGGCCGAGCAGACGTATCGGGTCCCCGCCTCTCTTATCGTATCCATCATCGGCATAGAGACCTTCTATGGCCGCCAGATGGGCCGCCACTCGGTGCTCGACAGCCTCTACACCCTGGGTTTTCACTACCCCGAGCGCAGCGACTTCTTCGCCAAGGAGTTCGCCCAGCTGGTGCTGCTGGCCGGGGAGGAGAAGTGGTCACTCACCCAGCTCAAGGGCTCCTATGCCGGCGCCATGGGCATGGGCCAGTTCATGCCCTCCAGCTATCGCCACTACGCGGTCGATTTTGACGGGGATGGCAAGCGGGATCTGTTTGCCAACCCGGCGGATGCCATCGGCAGCGTGGCCAACTACTTCGCCGTGCATAACTGGCGCTGGGGAGAATCCGCAGTCGAGCCCGCCTTGATCGGATTGGCGCCAGTAGATACCCTGCTGGAGCCCAGCCCGGACCTCAAGCAGCGCTGGGCCGAGCTGGCCGCCGCCGGAGTAGAAATCGCCACCCCGCTGGTCCCCGACACGCCGGTAAAACTGCTGGTATTGGAGCAGGCAGACGGACCCGAGTACTGGGTCGCGCGCCACAATTTTTATGTGATCACCCGCTATAACCGCAGCCCTCTCTATGCGATGGCGGTGCATCAACTCAGCCAAGCAATCCAGGACGCTTATGCATTACAGCCACAAACTTCTTCCCCTCAGCCTGACCTTGTTGCTGGCCGCCTGTAGCAGCCAACCGGAGCCACAGCCGATCCCCGAGCAACCCGCTGTGCAGGAAAAACCGCAAGTCATCGAGATCCCGCAGGCAACGGGCGCCATCCCGCGTCCCGAGCCCATGAGCGCGAGCGGCAACCGGGATTACTGGATTGGCAAACAGAAGTTTGAGGTGTGGCGCGACATCAAGCACTACACGGAAGAGGGCACCGCCAGCTGGCTGGCCCAGGATCTGGATGGCCAGAAGACCGCCAACGGCGATGTGCTGGACAGCACCCAGTTCAGCGCGGCCCACCGCAACCTGCCACTGCCGAGCTATGTGCGGGTCACCAACCTGGACAACGGGCTGGAGACCATAGTGCGAGTCAACGATCGCGGTCCCTTCGGCAGCGATCGGCTGATCGATCTCTCCCATGCGGCGGCCAAGCAGCTGGACATAGTGGAGAACGGCGAGGCGCGGGTGCGACTCGAGCTCATCAACGACACCCCGGACCAGATCGTCGAGATGGTACCCATGACCCCGATGCAACCCATGCAACCGGCGGCTGCCGAGGAGGGCGCCTTCCTGGGTGAGCCCAAGCCTGCGGCCCCGGCACCCACTCCTGCACCAGCTACCCCGCCCAAAGCTGCCGCCAAGCCGGCGGCCACGGCAACTACCACTGTCTCGGCTAATCAGGCCGCCAGCAGTCAGGGCAAGATGATTCAGGTGCTGGCGAGTGGCTCCCAGCCCAGGGCCGAGGCCATGGGCAAGGTGATGACCCAGCGCTACGGCGTGCCCTACCAGGTGGTGGCCCACGATGCCATCTTCCGGGTCCTGCTGGGGCCCATCGCGGCCGACCAGCAGGCGAGCCTGCTGGAGCAGATCCGCCAGGGTGGGCTGGAGCAGGCCTTTATCGTCCCTTGACCGGGATGGACAAGGGCCTCACCCAGGTGTCACGTCGTATCCCGGCGTGATACCTGGGGCAAACCCATAAAAACCGGTCCAGATCGCATGTCGGGCTATGACCGACCAGCACTTCTGGTATAGTGAAGCCCGCTTTTTTTAACTTGTTTTAACTTGGGTACTCCCCATCCAGGCACCAGGAATTTCAAGATGTCCAAATTTGCCCGCTCCGTCATTCTGGCCTCCCTGTTAAGCGCCACCGCCCAGGCCAACCAGCCAGTGCCGACCCCGGATTCAGCCATGCCGGCTGCCCAGCCGGTGCCGACCCTGAACTCAGCTCCCATGGTCGTGCCCGCCGCGCCGGAGATCTCCGCCAAGGCCCACATCCTGATCGACTACTACTCGGGTCAGGTGCTGGCCGAGCAGAACGCCGAAGAGCGCCTGCCGCCCGCCAGTCTGACCAAGATGATGACCTCCTACATCATTGGCCAGGAGCTGGCCAAGGGGAACATCAAGCGTACCGACATGGTGACCATCAGCCAGAACGCCTGGTCCAAGAACTACTCCGACTCCTCCAAGATGTTCATCGAGGTGGGCAAGCAGGTCTCCGTCGATGATCTGAACAAGGGCATCATCATCCAGTCCGGCAACGACGCCTGTGTCGCCATGGCCGAACACCTGGCGGGCAGCACCGACTCCTTCGCCAGCCTGATGAACAGCTGGGCCGCCAAGCTCGGCATGAATGACAGCCACTTCATGAACCCCCACGGCCTGGATGCCGAGGGTCACTACAGTACCGCCCACGACATGGCGCGCCTGGGTCAGGCCCTCATCCGCGACTTGCCGGAGGAGTACAAGATCTACGCCCAGAAGTCGTTCGTGTTCAATGGTATCACCCAGCACAACCGCAACCGCCTGCTGTGGGATCAATCCCTGCAAGTGGATGGCATCAAGACCGGCCACGTCAGCCAGGTCGGCTACAACCTGGTCTCCTCCGCCACCAACAATGAAGGCATGCGCCTGATCGCCGTGGTGCTGGGCGCCAGCAGCGAAGGCTCCCGCGCCGCCGAGAGCAAGAAGCTGCTCACCTACGGTTTCCGCTTCTTCCAGAGCCTGACCCCGTACAAGGCCGGTACAGTGCTGGTCACCCAGAAGATCTGGATGGGTGACAAGTCCGAGGTGAAACTGGGTGTGGATCAGGACGTCTCCGTGCTGGTCACCCGCGGTCAGGGCAACAACCTGAAAGCCGACTTCCAGCTCGAGAGCGAGCTGAAGGCACCGCTTGCCAAGGGCCAACGGGTCGGTACCGTGTTCCTCAAGCAAGGCGACAAGGAGATCAAGCAGGTTCCGCTCGTTGCCCTGGAAGAGGTGCAAGAGGGTGGCCTGATGAGCCGTCTGTGGGATTATCTGGTGCTGCTGGTGACCAGCTGGTTCAAGTAACTGCCACAGCATAAAATAGCGATAAACGAGCGGCGCCCATTGGCGCCGCTCTCCAGTTCTGGTCCCGGTGAGTGAATAACCCTGTAAACTGCAGGTTCCGCCGACTGTCGATTTGTGGTAAAAAGCAGCACCTCCACGACTTGTCGAACCGTCCGGGCCTTGATCCCGGCGTGGGCCGTGCCCATATTGACAGGTACTGGCGGCCTGATGAACTCGGGCCAGACAAGATCACAGATGAAGTCGTTTCGTGACGACGCCAAACGACGATAGAAGGTGAGTAGATGAATACCAAGTTTGATGAACTGCTGGAGTTCCCCTGCAAGTTCCCGTTCAAGGTGCTTGGCGTAGCCGATCCCGCCCTGCCTGACATGGTGGTGGAAGTGCTGCAGCAGCACGCTCCCGGCACCTACAGCCCGACCGTTCAGCCCAGCACCAAGGGCAACTATCACTCGGTACGGGTGACGGTCACGGCCCAGAGCAAGGAACACATCGAAGCCATGTATACCGCACTTGGCAAGATAGAGCTGGTTCGCTACGTCCTGTAAAGTCGCCTCTCTCGCCCCGCTCCAGGGGCGAGTGATTAGTTGCCATCCCGTTTTACCGGCTCAAGCGCCCGTCAGTGAGGAAAGATGTCACTTCCAACGCCTGCCCAGCCACAGCTGCTCGTCAGACAGCTAGGCCGCCGCCCCTACCAGCCGGTATGGGATGCCATGAAGGCCTTCACCGACAGCCGCACCCCTGACACCCCGGACGAGTTCTGGGTGGTGGAGCACGATCCCGTCTACACCCAGGGTCAGGCGGGCAAGGCCGAGCACCTGCTCGCCCCCGGTGACATCCCTGTGGTGCAGAGCGATCGCGGCGGCCAGGTGACCTATCACGGCCCGGGCCAACTGGTGCTCTACGTGCTGGTAGACGTGCGCCGCAGCAAGTTGACGGTGCGCGAGCTGGTGACCTGCCTCGAGACGGCCATCATCAAGACCCTGGCCAGGAGCGGGATTGAGGCTTATGCCAAACCCGATGCCCCCGGCGTCTACGTGAAGAACGCGCTCGGTGCCTCGCTGCAGACTGAAGCCAAATTGGCCTCTCTGGGTCTGCGCATTCGCAAGGGCTGCTCCTTTCACGGTCTGGCACTGAATATCAACATGGACATGACCCCCTTCCTGCGCATCAATCCGTGCGGTTATGCGGGCATGGCCATGACCCAGACCAGCGCACTCGGCGGCCCACAGAGTGTGGCCGAGGCGCAATCTATCCTGGTGGCAGAGCTTGCCAACCTGATTGGATATCAGACGATCACGAGTACCGAAGATGCGGCATGAGCGAGTCCATGCCGCGCGGTCATGAGGGCGATGACCCTATGACCATCAATCAGACAATAACAAACACCGAGAGTGAATCATGAGCAAACCCGTTCGTATGGAGCCGGGCGTCAAGCTGCGCGATGGCGACAAGATGGCCCTGATCCCGGTGAAATTCATGCCGGATCCCAACGAGGAAGTGCTGCGCAAGCCGGACTGGATGCGGATCAAGCTGCCGCCGTCGAGCCAGAAGATCGAGCACATCAAGAGCACCTTGCGCAAAAACAAGCTGCACTCGGTATGTGAAGAGGCCTCCTGCCCGAACCTGGCGGAGTGCTTCAACCACGGCACCGCCACCTTCATGATCATGGGCGCCATCTGCACCCGTCGTTGCCCCTTCTGCGACGTGGCCCACGGCCGCCCGCTGGCGCTGGATCCCGACGAGCCGAAGAAGCTGGCGCTGACCATCAAGGAGATGGGCCTGAAATACGTGGTGATCACCTCGGTTGACCGCGATGACCTGCGTGACGGCGGTGCCCAGCACTTCGCCGACTGCATCAAGCAGATCCGCGAGCACAGCCCCCAGACCCGCATCGAGATCCTGACCCCGGACTTCCGTGGCCGGATGGAGCAGGCGCTGGAAGTGTTCCGCGAGACCCCGCCGGACGTGTTCAACCACAACCTGGAAACCGCCCCGCGCATGTACCGTGTCGCCCGCCCGGGTGCCGACTACAAGTGGTCCCTCGAGCTGCTGCGTCGCATCAAGGAGATGCACCCCCATGTACCGACCAAGTCCGGTGTCATGATGGGCCTTGGCGAGACCAACGAGGAAATCGTGCAGGTGCTCACCGATCTGCGCGAGCACGGCGTCAACATGCTGACCCTGGGTCAGTATCTGCAGCCGAGCCGTCACCACCTGCCGGTCAAGCGCTACGTGCCGCCCGCAGAGTTCGACGAGCTGAAGGATGTCGCCATGGGGCTGGGCTTCTCCCACGCCGCCTGCGGTCCCTTCGTGCGCTCCTCCTACCACGCGGACCTGCAAGCCAAGGGTGAAGAGGTCAAATGACCTCGCCCGAAAGAGGGGGTCAAATAACCTCTCCTGCTAAAAAAAGAGCGCCCTTGGGCGCTCTTTTTTATTGAGTAATCCGGACTCAGCACTCCCGGCCAACCCCTTGGCTAATTCCAGGCGCCGGGGTTAAGGTAGCGGCTCCCTTTCCTTGAGTGACACTCAAATGCCGACCCCTATCGTTCGTCTGATCCCCATGAGTGAGGCGGATTTCCCCGCCTATCGCGACTACTTCATCGACGACTACGCCCAGGATCTTGCCAGCAATCACGGGCTGGCCCTGGCCGATGCCCGCCAGCAGGCCGAGGCCTCCTTGCTGCAATACCTGCCCCGAGGGGCCGCCACGCCGGATCAGAGCCTGCTCTGCATCGTCCCTGTCAGTGACACTGTCAGTGACAATACGGGGAACGAGGTCGCACCAACGGTGGGCATCGCCGGCTATCTCTGGCACAGCATAGACAGCGCCGCCCACACCACCTTTATCTATGACTTCTACATACTCCCGGCTCATCGCGGCCTGGGGTATGGCAAAGCCGCCATGGCGGCGCTGGAAGCCGAGCTCAAGACCATGGGCGTCAGCCAGATCAAGCTCCGGGTCGCCTATGACAACCCCAGAGCCAGGGCATTGTACGAAGAGCTCGGCTTTCACATCACGGGCTACAACATGGCCAAGACGCTGGGTTGATGGCACCCGCCATCAACCCCTTCCGCCATGCCATGGCGAACCGACGCTCACAGCGAGATCCCGGAAAACGACATAAAGCCCAGCGACATCAATCCGGCCACTATGAAGGTGATGCCGATGCCCCTCAGCCCCTCCGGCACATCCGAATATTTCATCTTCTGGCGCAGACCGGCGATGGCAACTATGGCCAGCAGCCAGCCAAGCCCTGAGCCCGCGCCATACACTATGGATTCGATGAAGTCGTAATCCCGCTGGGCCATGAACATGACGCCACCAAAGATGGCGCAATGCACCGTCAGCAGCGGCAGATAGATACCCAGCGCGTGATAGAGCGATGGGAAGTACTTGTCCAGCACCATCTCCATCACCTGCACCAGGGCCGCCAGCACCCCTATGTAGATGATGAAATCGAGAAAGCTCAAGTCAAACTCCCCGAGAAAGGTGCTGTCAGGACGCAGGATATGGCGGTAGATCAGGTTGTTGAGAGGGATGGCAATCACCATCACCACCAGTACCGTCATGCCAAGGCCAAAGGCGGTGTTGATGTTCTTGGACACCGCCAGGAAGGTACACATGCCGAGGAAGAAGGCCAGGGCCAGGTTTTCGACAAAGATAGAGTGAATAAACAGGCTTACATAATATTCCATCGGGTCGGCTCACAGATTGCGCAGACAGGGCCCGCCCCATGGTTAGAGTCGATGGGGAGGGATCACTAGGCGCGGCGGCAAACCCAGGGCAGCAGCTTGACTCCAGAAGAGGAGACAGTCAGGCAGACAGGGGGTCGGGCACGCGCTTGGGAGCGGGCCCGCTGTCAGTCACCGTGGCAGAAACGAAATTGCAGATGGTGGCATCCCAGCAGGCGTCTGTGGAGATAGCCGAAATGATCGGGCACCTGCCTGAGGTAGATGAGGGGCAGGAAGAACAGCAGTCCGCACAGCAGTCCCAGAATGTCGTGCTGGAACCAGGCGAGCAGCACCTGATAAAACTCTGGATGAGAGCTGCTTTCCAGTCGTCTGACCTGCTCGGCGCCGAGTCGCCATTGGCCGCCCGGTGGCAGACCAATCTCCTTGGTCAGCCGACTGTCCGCAACCTGATACAGCTGCATCGTCGCCGGTGACTCCGCTCGCGCGGCGCGCACGGATGCATCCAGCCCTGCCGCCATGATGGCAGCCAGCCACAGGATGCAGGCGATGCCAAGGGACATCAACCCTGTCTGTAATCGACCAAGGCTTGGCAAGGGTTCGGATACCTTCAGAGTGAGCAGTGCGATGAATAGCGCGGTGAATAAAGCAGGGCCGAATATATCACAATTCGGCCCTCTTTCGTATGAAGGAGGGCAAATTCAAGGAAGGGAAAAACCGGGATTGGGTGACGTGAATCGGGCTGGCACGCCTGCAGAGCGGCAGGGCATCCCTGCCCTCCCCTTTATCCTTTCTCAGATTCAGCCCTGGTTGAAGGCGCAGTGATAGCTCACCTCGCCGCTCGCCTGCTCATCCCCATGGCGCCTGGCCATGAAGTATTCCGCCGGCACCCCGGGCAACTGCAGACGGGCATCGGCCACGAAGCCGAAGCGGCCGTAGAAACCGGGCTCCCCCAGCACCACGCAGCCGGCGACCCCCTCGCTATCCAGGGCGTCGAGCCCGGCCCGCATCAGGGCGGCGCCTATGCCTTTCCCCTGCCACTCGGGCGCCACGGCGATGGGGCCCAGACCAAGCCAGCCCTGACTCCCATCGCTGATGGTCACGGGCGAGAAGCAGAGGTGGCCGACGATGATCCCGTCTTGCTCCGCCACCAGCGAATGCCTGAGGGCGCCGGCCGCGCGCAGATCGCGGATGATCAGCTGCTCGTTGTGATCGGTATGGGGGGCCTCTAAAAAGGCGGCTATGGTCAGCGCCTCGATGGCGTCGCTGTCGGCATGGGTTTCGGGTCGGATATGGATAGTCATCTTGTCTCCTGTTGATCGTTGTTGGTTGTCGGTGTCAGGCTGCCCGCAGGCAGCACATCACATAGCCGTAGTGGCCGAGATACTGGCGGTGGATGGCGAGCTCACGGCTTAAGTCCCGAAAGGCCGCCGAGTCTCCCAGCTCGCCCTCGAGGCGCGCCAGATTGCGCGCTATGGGATCCAGATAGTTGTGCCACGCCCGTTCTGGCAGCAGGGTGTGGGAGAGGCTCTCATAGCCCCCGTCCCCAATGGTTTCGAGCAAGCCGTCCAGGGTCTGCATGCCGGGATACCCCTGTTGCCAGAATGCCCTGGCCTCGGCCGGGGGCGCGTCGGTCAGCCACACCAGCTCGCTGACCACCAATCTGCCGTGGGGAGCGCTCAGCAAGGGTCGCCAGGCGGTCAGGGCCTCGGCAAAGCCCATCACGTAGGCGCTCCCCTCGGCCCAGATAAGATCGACCGGCGCCAGCTCCCTAGGCAGGGCTGCCATATTGGCGCACAGGGTGCTCACCTGACCAAAGCCTGCCGCCCTGGCCGAGCGCTCGACGGCGGCCAGGGCACTCTCGTCCAGATCGATGGCCAAAATGGGGGCATCGCACACCTGAGCCAATGCCAGGGTGGCGGCGCCGCGCCCGCAGCCGATGTCGAGAATGCGGTTCGGGGCCATGGCGAGGGCCTCGAACTGCTGCTGGGTAAAGGCCCTGTCCCCCGGCCCCCAATGGCTCATGCCATCCAGCAGCTGCTTGAAATCCTTGATGTAGCGCTCGTGCTCGTTCATGTCCTTGCTAAGCCACTGCAGGTGGTAGCGATCCTGCTCGCTATAGCCCTGCTTCATCACCCAGTCGAAATAGGCCTGAGGTGCCTCTTGCTGCAGGCGCCACTGCCAGGCCTTGAATGCATCGCCGGATTCCCGGCTCATGCCCGCCAGATCCGCCAGCAGATCCCGCGCTCGCTGCATCCGGCTGAGCTCAATGTCCAACTCCTCCACACGCGCCCGCAGCTCAGCCTTATCTATCTCGCCGGCCAGGCAGGCGAGACACTGCTTGAGGCTGAGGCCGCCTGCCTGCAGCGCCTGCACCATCTGCAACCGCTGCAGATCAGCCTCGTCGTAGTGGCGATAGCCGTTGGCCGCCCGCACGCCCTCGATCACCCCCAACTTCTCGTAATAGAGCAGGGTGGAGCGGGCGAGGCCGCAGCGACGGGCCAGTTCGGATATTTTCATGGCAACCACTCTTGGTGCGGGTCGTCACTTGACCCGATGAAGGAGAGCTTAAACTGTGAAGCTATAGACAGGTCAACTCTCCTCTTTGCATTCCCCCATAACAAAACGGCCACCCGAGGGTGGCCGTTGGCTGGCGTGGCGTTTGAAGAGGCAGGACTAGAGACCGGCGGCTTCCAGATGCTCCACCAGCAGTTGCACGCTGCGGTTGCCGCGCCACTCGTTCACATCGAGCCGATAGACCAGCCGCACCCGCTTGACCGAGGCGTCGGGCCAGCGCTTGAGATCGACCCCGAAGGCGATGGCATCCACCGCATGGCCGGAGTCCGTGGTCAGCATCATCTTCAAGTGCTTCTCCCCCACCAGCCGCTGCTGCACCAGCAGGAACTCGCCGTCAAACAGCGGCTCGGGGAAGGCCTGGCCCCAGGGGCCGGAGGCACGGATGAGCTCGGCGAGCTCCAGGCTGAGCTCGTCGGGCAGCAGCTCACCGTCGGTGAGCAGCACGCCGGTCAAGAGCTCAGGGGTGACCAGCTCGCCTATGATGGCTTCAAACGCCCGGCCAAACGCCTCGATATTGGCCTTGGGCAGGGTCAGGCCCGCCGCCATGGCGTGGCCACCGAACTTGCCCATCAGGCCGGGGTGGCGGGTGTCGAGCAGTTCCAGGGCGTCCCGCAGGTGCACGCCCGGGATGGAGCGGCCGGAGCCCTTGAGCTCGGTGTCGCTGCTCTCGGCGAAAGCGATCACGGGTCGGTAGTACTTCTCCTTGATCTTGGAGGCCACCAGCCCCACCACCCCCTGATGCCACTCGTCTCTGTGCAGCACTATGCCGCTTGGCACCTCGCCATCACGGAAGCGGATCTGCTCCAGGGTGGCCAGCGCCTCCTGTTGCATGCCCTGTTCTATCTCCTTGCGCTCCTGGTTGAGGCTGTCCATCTCGGCGGCAAGCTGGCGCGCCAGGTTGATATCGTCACACAGCAAGCAGGCGACCCCGAGGGACATGTCATCGAGGCGGCCCACCGCATTGAGGCGCGGGCCCAGCGCAAAACCGAGATCGGCGGCGCACAGGCGCCGGCCATCCCGGCCCGACACGTCCACCAGCGCCTGGATGCCGGGGCGGCAACGTCCTGCCCGGATCCGCTGCAGCCCCTGATGCACCAGGATGCGGTTGTTGCCATCGAGCGCCACCACGTCCGCGACCGTGCCGAGCGCCACCAGATCCAGGTAATCCGCCATATTGGGGGCGCGAATGCCTGAGCGCTCGTACCAGCCGGTCTGGCGCAGATGGGTGTTGAGGGCCGCCATCAGGTAGAAGGCAACCCCGACCCCGGCCAGAGATTTCGAGGGGAAGTCGCAACCCCGTTGGTTGGGGTTCACTATCGCGTCCGCAGCCGGCAGCTCGTGGCCCGGCAGGTGATGATCGGTGACCAGAACCTGCATGCCGGCCGCCTTGGCGGCGGCGACACCGGCGATGCTGGAGATGCCGTTGTCCACCGTGATGAGAAACTCGGCCCGGCGGGCTATCGCCAGTTCAACTATCTCCGGCGTGAGGCCATAACCGAATTCAAAGCGGTTGGGGACCAGAAAATCGATATGTTCCCCTCCCATGGCCCGCAGCGCCAGCACGCACAGGGCCGAACTGGTGGCGCCGTCGCAGTCGAAATCCCCGACGATGAGGATGCGTTTTTGAGCCGTCAGGGCCGCGGCCAGCAGGGGCACCGCCTGCTCCATGCCGAACAGACGCTGGGGGGGCAGCAACAGGTTGGCGCTGCGCTCCAGCAGGGCGGGATCGTCCACCCCGCGGCTCGCGAAGATCTGGCGCAGCAGAGGGTGAAGGTTGGCGGGAAGGTGGCTGTCATCCACCCGGGGACGACGACGAATTTGCAGGGACATCGATTTGATCCAGTAGCGTGAGCAGTTGTTCAGGGCTTCGGTAACCCCGCACCAGGTCGCCGTTTGGCAGGACCCAGCTCGGTGACGCCTTGATCCCGAGCCATTGGCTCAGGCCGATATGATGGGCAAGGATCTCATTACAACCGGCCACAGGCAAACGATCACTGAGGCCGAGTGCATTTTGCAGGGCGGGATCGCACCAGCGTGCGCGGGTCTCGACCTGATCCTCAAAGGGGCCGACCAGGGGCAGCAGTTGCACGCTCACCCCCCAGGCCTGCAACTGCAGCAGCACCTCCAGCACGGGGCGGCAGCGGCGACAATCCAGCTCGGTGAACAGGGTGAGGCGATGGCGCTCATGGGGCGCCCTCAGTTGCATGCGCTGCTCGCCAATCTGGGCCAGGGCCAGCCGGCGCTGACGCTGCTGGCTCAGCATGGTGAGGTTCTTCATGTCGTGGCCGAGATCCAGCATGGAGCCCTGCAGCACATAATCCCCCCTGGCGTCGCTGTAGATCAGCCCCTGGGCCGTGCCCAGCAGGAAGAGGCCCGGCAGCGGGGTCTCATCCACCAGAAACACCTCCATGCCGAGTCGCTGGGCTATGGTCTGTTTCAATTGTTGAGGATCCATCCCCGCGTTGGCGACAAAGGCGCACAACACCATCATTCCCAGTAGTAAATGCTTCACTATTTTACCCACCTGGCATGAACGAGAGGTTTCATACGGTAAACCAGTGACAATCGCGTCTCAAATCATAAATTACAGACTGATTAATAGTGCCGGATGCAAAAAATTCCTATTCCGGAAGGTTGCCAATTGGGCCGAGGCCCCGCAAGCTAAACGGGACGACAGGAGACACGACGGTCATCCCTCTGTTTTCCTGATGTTTTATTATTCAAATCGAGGAGCGGTAGCGGCCGCTCACAACCCATTTTTGGAGGGGAAAATGAGTCTGATTCAAGAGTTCAAGGCCTTTGCGGCCAGAGGCAACGTCATCGACATGGCGGTCGGTATCATCATAGGTGCCGCCTTCGGCAAGATAGTCTCCTCCTTCGTGGGTGACGTCATCATGCCGCCCATCGGCCTCATCCTGGGTGGGGTGGACTTCAGCGATCTCGCTGTGACCCTGAAGGCCGCCGAAGGTACGGCACCGGCCGTGGTCATCGCCTACGGCAAGTTCATCCAGACCATCATCGACTTCCTGATCATCTCCTTCGCCATCTTCATGGGGCTCAAGGCCATCAATACCCTGAAGAAGAAGCAGGAAGAGGCAGCACCGGCCGGTCCGACCAAGGATCAGGAGCTGCTGAGCGAGATCCGCGATCTGCTCAAATCCCAACAGGGCAAGTAATCCCCCTGTCGTGTGATCGCAAAAAAAACCGCCATGAGGCGGTTTTTTTATGGGCGAGAGCTTCAGACAAGGCGCGACAGTATTCGTCAGGCGCGGGGATGATGCTCCCCGTGCAAGGTCTTGAGCCGCTCGTTCGCCACATGGGTATAGATCTGGGTGGTGGAGAGATCCGCGTGGCCCAGCAGCATCTGTACCACCCGCAGATCAGCGCCGTGATTGAGCAGATGGGTGGCGAACGCGTGGCGCAGGGTGTGGGGGGAGAGCTCCCCCCGCACCCCGGCGCGCGTGGCATAGAGCTTGATGCGATGCCAGAAGGTCTGGCGGGTCATCATCCTGGCCTGCTTGGAGGGGAACACCACATCCGAGCTGGTGCCGCCGAGCAGCAGGGTACGCCCCTCCCGGTAGTAACGCTCCAGCCAATAGACCGCCTCTTCTCCCATGGGCACCAGCCGCTCCTTGTTGCCCTTGCCCACCACCCGCACCAGCCCCTGGCGCAGGCTGACGTGCTCGGCGGTGAGGCCCACCAGCTCGGAGACCCTAAGGCCGGTGGCGTAGAGCAGCTCCAGCATGGCCCTGTCCCTCAGCTCCAGCGGATCATCCACCAGGGGCGCTTGCAACAGGGCCTCCACCTCGGCCTCGCTCAAATCCGCAGGCAGTTTCTTGGGCAGCTTGGGCCCCTCCAGCAGCACGGTGGGATCGTCGCTGCGCAGCTTCTCCCGGTTGAGATACTGATAGAAGCGGCGCAGGGCGGAGAGGAAGCGGGCCGTGGAGCTTGCGGCAAACTGCTGGTCCACCCGCCAGGCGAGGTAGTGCTGGATATCGTCCATTCCCGCCAGCAGCAGGGAGCTGCCCTGCTCATCCAGCCAGAGTGCAAACTTCTCCAGATCGGTGCGATAGGAGCTGACCGTGTTGTCAGACAAGCCTCGCTCCAGCCAGAGTGCATCGAGAAAGGGCTCAATCAGGGGATGGTTGTGCTGGGCGGGGGCTGGTTTGGTCATGGGGCTTGAGTCTTCGGCAAACGGTGCGCCATTGTAGCGCGGCGCCAAGGCACGGCAAGAGATGGCACCGGCGGCTGCGAAGCGCGTGCCCGGTGAAGGCCGGGTCGCAATCTGCTAGACTGGCCCCCTCCCCCGGGCTGGCCCCATCCGGTCGCCCGCCCCATCGTTGCCCACCGCGATCGAGAGAAGAGCGATGAAGATAGGTTTGTTTTACGGCTCAACCACCTGTTACACCGAGATGGCTGCCGAGAAGATCCGCGCCCTTATCGGCCCCGAGCTGGTCGATCTGCACAACATCAAGGACGTGCCCCTCGCCCGCATGCAGGAGTACGACATCCTGATCCTCGGCATCTCCACCTGGGATTTCGGCGAGTTGCAGGAAGATTGGGAATCCCGCTGGGATGACATTGCCGAGGTCGATCTGGAGGGGCGCATCATAGCCCTGTTCGGCATGGGCGATCAGCTCGGCTACGGCGAATGGTATCAGGACGCCCTCGGCCTGTTGCACGATCAGCTGCTGCCCAAGGGGGTCAAGCTGGTGGGTTACTGGCCCAACGAAGGCTACGAGTTCGATGCCTCCAAGGCGCTGATCGACGACGGTCGCCACTTCGTCGGCCTAGCCCTTGATGACGCCAATCAGTACGATCAGACCGAGCCCCGCATCGAGCAGTGGGTCGACCAGATCCTGGGCGAGATCCACGAGCTGCTCTGACCCCTCCTCCTCCTCCCCGAGCGGCTCACTGAGCCGCTCGGGCGCAGTTACTGCGCCTGTTTTCCCTATCGGTATCATCGCCTGGCGCAATAGCGACTTTTTCAGGCTGGTCTGCAACAATGGAATCGACGCCCCATAACAACCTCAATCAGGGCGTCGGAAGCAAACAGGAAACAGACCAGAAAAGGATATTCTATGACCTCATTCTCCCTGTTGGCCCCCGCCATCGCCCGCGACGTGCTCGATCACGCCCTGGCGCTGGGTGCCGACTTCGCCGAGCTGTTCGTGGAGCGCAAGCGCCGCAGCCAGCTCAGCCTGCTCTCCAGCCAGATCGAAGCCATCAGCGGTGGCCTAGATTTCGGCATAGGGGTACGCCTCTGTTACGGCCACAAGGTGCTGTACGGCTACACCAACCTGGCCGATCGCAACGAGCTGCTGCGCATTGTCAGCCTCTTGGCGGCCAAGGACAGGCGCGACCCCGTGGTCACCGCCAGCGCGTTTGATTTCACCCGACTCAGCGATCGCAACCCGGTGGCCCTGCCCCTGTCGGCAGACAAGCTGCTGGAGCAGAAGATTGCCTATCTGCACGCCATGGATGCCGCGGCCCGCGCCGAGAGCACCAAGGTCAGCCAGTTCTCCGCCAGCGCCCTTGGCTGGGAACAGGAGGTGGAGATCTTCAACAGCGAAGGGCTGCAGGTGAGTGATCGCCGCCACTACAACCGCATCACGGCCCAAACCATAGCCCTGGCCGGCGGTGAGCAGAGCGTGGGCTACGAGGCTCCCGGCGCCATGATGGGCTGGGAACATGCGGCCCTCATCGATCCCCGCGAGCTGGCCCTCTCCTCCACCCGTCAGGCGCTGGTGAAACTCGGCGCAGCCCCCTGCCCGAGCGGCACCCTGCCGGTCATCCTGGAGAGCGGCTTTGGCGGCGTCATCTTCCACGAAGCGTGCGGCCATCTGCTGGAGACCACCTCGGTGGCCAAGAAGGCCTCCGTGTTCCACGACAAGATGGGCCAGCTCATCGCGAGCCCCGTGGTCAACGCGGTAGATGAAGGCCTGCAAGGCAACGCCTGGGGCTCCATCAACGTCGATGACGAAGGCATGGCAACCCAGCACACCCAGCTCATCAAGAATGGCGTGCTGAGCGGCTTCCTGGTCGATCGCATGGGGGCGCTGAAGACCGGCTATGCCCGCACCGGCTCGGGTCGGCGCGAGTCCTACCGCTTCGCCCCGGCGTCGCGCATGCGCAACACCTACATAGAGGCGGGCCACCACAGCCTGGACGAGATGCTGGCATCGGTGGAGTACGGCATCTATGCCAAGCGGATGGGGGGCGGCTCAGTGCAACCGGGCACGGGGGAGTTCAACTTCAACGTGCAGGAGGCCTACCTCATCGAAGGGGGCAAGGTCACCAAGCCGCTCAAGTCGGCGACCCTGATCGGCACCGGCCCCCAGGTGCTGCAAGAGATCTCCATGGTGGGTAAAGATCTGGCCATCTCCGCCGGCATGTGCGGCTCGGTGTCGGGCTCCATTCCCGCCTCCGTCGGTCAACCGCAGCTCAAGGTCAACAGCATTCTGGTAGGGGGTAACGCCTGATGAGCACCATCGACATGAAGCCCTTGCTCAATCGCCTGCTGGACAAGGTCGCGGATCTTGGCGCCGAGGCGGACATCATCGCCAATCAGGACAGAGCCTTCTCCCTCAAGGCCGACAAGGGCGAGCTCGGTGAATACAAGGTCACCAGCAGCCAGCAGATCGGCATTCGCCTCATCAAAGACGGCCGGGTCGGCATCGCCTACTCGGAATCCCTGGACGAGGCGGCCCTCGATGCCATGCTGCAGGATGCGCTCGATGCCAGCCGCTTCGCCAAGCTGGACGGGGATCAGGCCATTCGGGTCGCCCATAGCCAGTTAAGCACCGACGGTGCCGAGATCCATCAGCCCGATACCACGCCGGTGGAGGAGAAGATAGCCCTGGCCCTGCGCCTCGAATCCGACATGCTGGCCCTGCCGGATGTGACCGGCGCCCCCTACAACAGCCTGTTCGAGGGAGAGAGCCGACTCTGGCTCGCCAACAGCCAGGGCACCTTCTGCCAGCATGGAGAGTTCAGCGTCGGTTGCCACACCTCGGCGCTGATCGAACGTGATGGCCGCCAATCCATGCACTATCAGGGGCAATATACCCGCCGCTTCGACGAGCTTGACAGCCGCTCCCTCATCGAGCAGGTCTATGCCGTGACCGATGGCCTGCTGATGGGCGAGGCGATCCCCAGTGGCCGCTACAGCGCGCTGTTCAGCCTCAACTGCCTTGCCAGCCTGTTTGGCTGCTTCCAGTCCGCCCTGTCGGGCAAATGGGCCCAGCAGGGGATCAACCCCTGGCGGGACAAGCTCGGCCAGAGCGTGGCCTCCCGCTGGCTCACCCTGGAGAGCCGGATCCATATGCCGGGTGGCATGCGCATCAAGGGGTTCGACGGTGAAGGGGCGCCCACCCAGGATCTGTTGCTCATCGGCGAGGGGGAGCTCAAGACCCTGCTGCACAACAGCGCCACCGCCCACCACTTCGGCGTGGCCAGCAATGGCGCCGCGGCCCGCAGTGCCCGCAGCACTCTGGACGTGGCCCCCCGTCATCTGGTGTTTGGCACAGGCCCTCACACAGAAGCCGAGGTCAAGGCAGGCGAGTATCTGGAGCTGGTCAAGCTGGACGGCCTGCACTCCGGGGCCGATGCGGTGAGCGGCGACTTCTCGTTCGGCGCCTCCGGCTTCCTGTGCCGGGACGGTGAACGGGTCCAGCCGGTGCGTGGCATCACGGTCGCGGGCAACTTCTACCGTCTGCTGGGAGAGCTGGAAGCGGTCGGCAATCTGCTGCACCACGACGATGGCAAGGGCTTCTACGCCCCCCTCATCCGCTTCGGTGGCTTGAGCATCGCCGGCAAGTGATGGTTTGCCCCTGGGAAGTCGAGTGCTTCCGCCATCCATCCGAATTACAAAAGCGGCGCCATCAGGCGCCGCTTTTTTATGGCTGGCAACCCCCATTGGCCACTCCTACCCTCTAAGAACCTGTTTACGATCTGTCGCGAGAGGTCGTCAGCAAGGTAAAGAGCGGCGCAGGAATCGGAGCGTATAGATATACGTGAGGATTCCGAGCAGCACATGAGCCTTGATCACGGCCTCGCAGTAAGATCGTGAACTGCTTCCAAGAGCCGCCGGTCGCATCGGCCGGATATTGCTGGAGAACACCAAGATGGACAACACCCTGGTTTGGGCCGACATTCCGACCCGGGATCTGGATCGCGCCATGGCCTTCTACGCGGCCCTGCTCGATATAGAGGTCACGCCAATACAAGAAGAGATCCGCTTTGCCATGCTGCGCCATGATGGCAACAACGCGGCGGCCTGCCTCGGTCCCATGGATGAATATCATCAACCGGGCGGGCTCGGCCCCCTCATCTATCTCTCCCTAGGGGACAGGCTGAGAGAAGCGGAACGCATGGTGCCCAGACTCGGCGGGCGGGTACTCGAGCCCCTGCACAGCATCGGCAGCGGCCACGGCTCCCGGGTCATCATCGAAGACACAGAGGGCAACCGCCTCGCCCTCTATGCACCGCCCGTCGCCTGAGCCAGAGGCACACAGAAACAATAACGGCGACCCTGAGGTCGCCGTTATTGTTTCTCTATACCCTGAGGCTATCAAGCCTGCGGGTTGAGGCGCGTCGGCATACCGGAGCGCTGTTCCAGCACCTGTTTGACCAGGTTGGAGTCGCTGTCGGCGTGAGCGATGAAGCGGGTGATGGCCGGGGTCATGGGGAGCGGCACCGAGGCAGTGGAGTTGAACTCGGCCTCGTTGCGTGACAGCGGCTCATGGACTTCCATGTAGCGGCCGCCGTCCGGCTCGACGGTGGATTTCACCGGCTGGTTCACGAACTGGACGCGGGTACCGACCGGTACCTTGTCGAACAGGTACTTGATGTCGTCGGCGCGCAGACGCACACAGCCGCTGCTCACTCGCAGACCGATGCCGAAGGTGGCGTTGGTGCCGTGGATGGCGTAGAGGTTGCCGATGTAGAGGGCGTGCAGGCCCATGGGGTTATCCGGGCCGGCTGGCCAGACCGCAGGCAGGGTCTTACCCTGGGCGGCGTAGCGACGACGGATGTTCTCGGTCGGGGTCCAGGTCGGGTTGGCGCGCTTGCGCTCTACCTTGGTGATCCAGTTTTCCGGGGTGTTGACCCCCAGCTGGCCGATGCCGATGGGCAGTACCTGCACCACGTTCTGACCTTTCGGGTAGTAGTAGAGACGCATCTCTGCCACGTTGATGACGATCCCTTCGCGCGGCGCATTTGGCAGGATCAGCTGATGGGGGATGACCAGCTTGCTGCCCGGAGTCGGCAGATAGGGGTCGACACCCGGGTTCGCTTCCATGATGTTGGTCAGACCCAACTGGAAGTCGGAGGCGATCTGCTCCAGCGGACGGTTGTCCGCAGGCACCACGTACTCCTGATTCTCACCAATCAGACGGCTGTTGGCGGCGGGCAGCACGTATTCAACGGCCGCGGCCTGCTGGCTGACCAGGGTCAGAGTGCAAAAAAGGGCCGAAGCGGCAATGCGAAGGGGATTCATAAAATTCCTGTGTGGTTTCCAGTACCTGTTGGCCGAAGGCCCGCTCATCCTCGGTCTGTCCTGAGGCGAATCATCCGCGCCCGAGACCAATAACCGAGCGCGCATTCTTTCCCGAGTCGGACAAAATTTCAACTTGAAGAGGCGGCTTTTTCACGGAAAAGATCCATTCTGCCTCCAACTATCTCCTGGCGCGGGTTCCTGACACCCTAGCATCGGCAATCTGAGCGTAAAATGAACAGAACGCGCGGCCCTGTGATACCCACTCAAATTGCATGATGGGCCGGTGGCGAGTACAATCTCGCACCCCGTATATCAGGAGTATCGAATCAATTCATACTCGGGTGTACCGCCATCGGCAGCCGTGCGTCGAGTACGGTCGCGCAGCGCCGATGAACCAATACGATGCCATCAGGTGGTGTCGTCCTGATTTGCAATCAGATACTAAGAGTCCAACATGTTCAAACCAGAATTGCTCTCCCCCGCCGGGACCCTCAAGAATATGCGTTACGCCTATGCCTATGGCGCCGACGCCGTCTACGCGGGCCAGCCGCGCTACAGCCTGCGGGTGCGTAACAACGAGTTCGATCACGAGAACCTGCAGCTTGGCATCAACGAGGCCCACGCCCTCGGCAAGCAGTTCTACGTGGTGGCCAACATCCAGCCCCACAACTCCAAGTTGAAGACCTTCATCCGCGACATGCGCCCCGTGGTGGACATGAAGCCGGACGCCCTGATCATGTCCGACCCCGGTCTCATCATGATGATGCGCGAAGCCTTCCCCGACATGCCTATCCACCTGTCGGTGCAAGCCAACGCGGTCAACTGGGCCACGGTGAAGTTCTGGCATCAGATGGGCCTGACCCGCGCCATCCTGTCCCGTGAGCTGTCCCTGGACGAGATCGAAGAGATCCGCATGCAGGTGCCTGAGATGGAGCTGGAAGTCTTCGTCCACGGCGCCCTGTGCATGGCCTACTCCGGCCGCTGCCTGCTGTCCGGTTACATCAACAAGCGCGACCCGAACCAGGGCACCTGCACCAACTCCTGCCGCTGGGAGTACAAGGTACACGAGGGCAAGGAAGACGAGGTGGGCCAGATCGTCCATCGCCAGGAGCCCATCGCCGTGCAAAAGGTCGACCCGACCCTGGGGGCCGGCAAGCCGACCGACGCCCTGGTGCTGCTGGAAGAGTCCAATCGCCCGGGTGAGTTCATGACCGCGTTCGAAGACGAGCACGGCACCTACATCATGAACTCCAAGGACCTGCGCGCCGTCGAGCACGTGGAGCGCCTGACCAAGATGGGCGTGCATTCGCTGAAAATCGAAGGCCGTACCAAGTCCTTCTACTACTGTGCCCGCACCGCCCAGGTCTATCGCAAGGCCATCGACGACGCGGTCGCCGGTCGTCCGTTCGATCCGACCCTGATGGGCACCCTCGAGAACCTGGCCCACCGCGGCTACACCGAGGGCTTCCTGCGTCGCCACAACCACAGCGAGTACCAGAACTACGACTACGGCTACTCCGTCTCCGACACCCAGCAGTTCGTCGGCGAGATCACCGGTCGCCAAGACGACATGGTGGAAGTGGAAGTGAAGAACAAGTTCCTGGTGGGCAACAGCCTGGAGCTGATGACCCCGCAAGGCAACGTCAGCTTCAACCTGGAGCAGATGCAAAACCGCAAGGGCGAGCTCATCGACACCGCGCCGGGCAACGGTCACATAGTCTATGTGCCGGTCCCGAAAGAGATCGACATCAACTACGGCATCTTGCTGCGCAACCTCGGGGAGCGCCAGGACACCCGTCAGCCCCACTCGGCCGCCTGAGATGGCACTGCTCATCACCAGCAAATGCATCAACTGTGACATGTGCGATCCCGAGTGCCCGAACCAGGCCATCACCCTGGGGGCCAAGATCTACGAAATAGATCCGGATCGCTGCACCGAATGCGTCGGCCACTATGAGAAGCCCACCTGCATCAGCGTCTGCCCCATCGACTGCATCATCTGGGATCCCGCTCATGTGGAGACCGAAGAGCAGCTGATGGACAAGTTTGTGCTGATGCACAGACAGTAACAGGCCGCCTCCTCACGCAATAAAAAAGCCGGACAATGTCCGGCTTTTTTATGTGCGCTCTGCAGCCTCAGGGTTTGACCAGCTTCTGCAACGCCTCCAGCTCGCGCTGGGCCTCCAGCAGCTCGGCCTGGGACTCCTCCAGCTTGGCCTGCTTCTTGGCGATCTTGTCCGGCTTTCCAGAGACACGGGCGCTCTGCAGATCGGCTAGGCGTTCCTCCACCTCTTCCTTCTGCTTGGCGACCTTCTCTTGCTGCTCCTTGACGAGCCCGGCATCGGTGCAATGGGTCTCGATATTGCGCAGGGCCTGCTCCAGCCCGGCGACCTGATCGGCGTTGTTGTGCGCCTTGGCGAAGACCAGTTGATCCATCACCGCCTGATGTTTGGCCTTGCAGCCAACGGCCTCACTGCCATAGGCCTGACCGGCCAACAGCAGCATGCTAATTCCGACAATCTTCCACATAACGACCTCGTGATCCTGTCATATTGGATGGCCGCCTATGAGACCTGACTCATCCTTTGAGGTCAAGCCAAAGGGAAAAGGGCTACGACATAGTTTGCACTGCATCATGCTGGCGGCATCCATATGGCGCTACAATCACCGTTTTGACCGCGGAGAGTCCCATGAAGCAGCAGATCGTCATCATAGCCAACGGCGCCCCTTACGGCAGTGAGTCCCTGTTCAACGCCCTGCGCCTTGCCATCGCCCTCAACGAGCAGGGCGGCGTCATTTTGAAGCTGTTCCTGATGTCCGATGCCGTCGGTGCGGCACTGGCAGGTCAGGCGCCGGCGGAGGGGTACAACCTGCGCCAGATGCTGGAGATCCTGCTGGCGCAAGGCACCCTGATCCGGCTGTGCAAGACCTGCACCGATGCCCGCGGCATCAGCCCCCTGCCCCTTATCGAGGGCATAGAGATAGGTACCCTGCCCCTGCTGGCCCAATGGACCCTGGCGGCCGACAAGGTGCTGACCTTCTAGGGCTCAGGCCCCGGTGCCGGCTCGAACCTGGGACGGTCGCGGGGCCTTGGCACCCCATCCGTAGAGCTGCAGTATGGCCAGGCAGAGCAGCGCCATGCAGCCATAGAGCAAACTGCCTCCCCAGTTGGCCAGGATCCAGCCCCCCAGCAGCGCGCCGATGGCGATCCCGAGCCCGGATATGGAGGCCGCCCCGAAGTAGCTGCCTTTGAGGTGCTCCGGCGCCATCTGATCGACCAGTACGTTGAGCAGCGGGAACAGGATACACTCGCCGATGCTGAGCAGGATCACCGCCGCGATCCAATGCCACCAGATGGCGGTATCTCCGAGCGCGAACTGCAGCTGGGCGCTGAGGAAGAAGGCGACACCGAGCTGCAGTCGGCGCTTGATGGGCCAGTTGGCGGTCAGGTGCAGCAGCGGGAACTGCAGGATCACTATGGTCAGCGCATTGGTCGCCACCAGCCAACCGATGAGTCGCTCCACCTCCGGGGCCCCCGCCCGAGTCAGATACTGAATGAGCGGTGACTCGAACTGGGCATAGACCAGCATCAGCAGCATGTTGGCCATCGTCAGCAACAGGAAGCCCCTATCCTGCCAGAGCACGCGCAACACGGCGCGCATGCCAGGGCCGGCGGCACTGCTTGCCTGAGCTCCCGCGAGTCGAAAACCGAACATGAAAGCAAGGCCGAGCAACAGATAGCTGCCGCTGAGCAGCAGGAAGGTCTCCTGCCGCGCGCTCAGGCCATAGCTGACCCCGAGCAGGGGACCGATGGCGGCGCCCAGGTTGAGCAGAAAGTAACGCAGGTGCAGCGCCAGCTCGCGGGCCTTCGGCTCGGCCAGGCTATCGGCCATCAGCGCTTTGCCCGGTGAATCGATGAGCCCGTAGGAGAGCCCACTGCCTATCACCCCAATCGCCAGCCAGAACACCTGATGGGAGAGCCCGAGCAGGCTGACGCTCAAGGCCGAGACCAGGCAGCCAAACAGCAGTATATTGCGCCGCCCCCACTTGTCCGACAGCCAGCCCCCATAGAAGCTGACCAGGGTGGAGATGGCCGCAGTCGACCCCAGGATGAGGCCAATCAGGGTCGCCGACAGACCGTAGTCACGGTAGAGCAGAATGGAGAGAAACGGCCAGACCATGAAGAAGGTGGTGCGTACCATGAAGGTACCCAGGATCACGATCCAGACCAGCGGGGGAAATTGCCTGAGATAGGCCCATGACATACTGCAATTCCTTTTGACAGCGACGAGGCGAGTCGTCCCTTATAACAATTGGCGCCTGTTGGAACAACCCATCTCGCTGCCGCAGCCCTCTTACGAAGAAAATGAGGCATAAAAAAGCCGACCCTGAGGTCGGCTTTTTCACGGCACGGCAGCCTTATTCGGCAGTCGGCTCTTCGACGGCGGCAACGGCCACGTCGGCAACCGGAGCGGCGGCTTCGGTCGGTGCATTCGCTTCCTTGATGGAGAGGCGCACACGGCCTTGACGATCCACTTCCAGTACCTTCACCTTCACCACGTCACCGATCTTCAGGAAGTCGGCCACGTTCTGCACGCGGGCATCGGTGATCTGGGAGATGTGTACCAGACCGTCTTTACCCGGCAGGATGTTGACGAAGGCACCGAAGTCGGCCAGACGCACAACCTTGCCTTCATAGATGCGGTTCACTTCGATCTCGGCGGTGATGGCCTCGATACGACGAATGGCTTCCATGGCGGCTTCGTTGGCAACGGCGGAGATGCGGACGGTACCGTCATCATCCAGCTCGATGTTGGTGCCGGTCTCTTCGGTCAGGGCACGGATCACGGAACCACCCTTGCCGATCACGTCCTTGATCTTCTCAGGATTGATCTTGATGGTGTGGATGCGCGGTGCGAAGTCGGAGATCTCGCTACGAGGAGCCTGGATGGCTTCGTCCATGACCTTCAGGATGTGCAGGCGAGCACCACGGGCTTGCTTGAGGGCAATCTCCATGATCTCTTTGGTGATGCCTTCGATCTTGATGTCCATCTGCAGGGCAGTGATACCTTGAGTGGTACCGGCCACCTTGAAGTCCATGTCGCCCAGGTGATCTTCGTCACCCAGGATGTCGGACAGCACGACGAAACCTTCTTCTTCCTTCACCAGACCCATGGCGATACCGGCAACGGAGGCCTTGATCGGCACACCCGCGTCCATCAGCGCCAGGGAGGAGCCACAGACGGAAGCCATGGAGGAGGAACCGTTGGATTCGGTGATTTCAGACACCACGCGCACCACGTACGGGAACTCGGCGGCGCTCGGCATAACGGCAGCAACGCCGCGCTTGGCCAGACGACCGTGACCGATTTCACGACGCTTCGGGCTACCCATCATGCCGGTTTCACCGACGCAGTACGGCGGGAAGTTGTAGTGCAGCATGAAGCGGTCGGCGCGGTGGCCAGCCAGTTCGTCGATGTTCTGGGCGTCACGCTCGGTACCCAGGGTCGCAACCACGATGGCCTGAGTCTCACCACGGGTGAACAGGGCGGAGCCGTGAGCGCGCGGCAGGATGCCGGTGCCGACGGACAGGGCGCGGATCATTTCCGGATCGCGACCATCGATGCGCGGCTCGCCACGGACCACACGGCCACGGACGATACGGCTTTCCAGGCTGTGGAACTCTTCGCCGATCTTCTTGGCATCGTCTTCCACGCCGGAGGCGATGACTTGTTCAACCACACGGGACTTGATGGCACCGATGGCGGCATAACGCACGGCCTTCTCGGTGATGCGGTAGGCTTCACCCAGTTCGGCAGTGGCCAGTTCGGCAACCTTTGCTTTCAGCGCTTCGTTGACGGCAGGCGGGGTCCAATCCCACGGCTGGGTACCCACGTCGGCGGCGAATTCGTTGATGGCGTTGATCACCACTTGCATCTGCTCGTGGCCGTAGACGACGGCGCCCAGCATGGTCTCTTCAGACAGGATGGCCGCTTCGGATTCCACCATCAGTACCGCGTTGGCGGTACCGGCAACCACCAGATCCAGATCGCTCTGCGGCAGTTCGGTGGTGGTCGGGTTCAGCACGTACTGACCGTTCATGTAACCCACGCGGGCAGCAGCAATCGGGCCGCCGAACGGGATACCGGAGATGGCCAGGGCCGCGGAGGCACCGATCATGGCAACGATGTCAGGGGACACGGCCGGGTTCACGGACATGACGGTGGCAACCACCTGAACCTCATTGAGGAAGCCTTCCGGGAACAGCGGACGAATAGGACGGTCGATCAGACGGGAGATCAGGGTCTCACCTTCGCTCGGACGGCCTTCACGACGGAAGAAACCACCCGGGATACGACCAGCAGCATAGGTACGCTCCTGGTAGTTGACGGTCAGCGGGAAGAAATCACGGCCGTGGTCGGCCTCTTTCTTGCCAACGACGGTCACAAATACGCAGGTATCGTCCATGCTGACCATGACGGCCGCAGTGGCTTGACGGGCCATCACACCGGTTTCCAGGGTGACGGTGTGTTGACCGTACTGGAATGACTTTACAATAGGATTCACGTGAATTTCCTTTTTACAATTTGGCGCTTTAAATTCGCGTGCAAGTATACTTGATTCGAACCAAAAGGTAAGCGGGGACACAAATTCTGTGAGGCAGGCAACGCCTTGTGGTGGGTTCGAAACGGTCAATAAAAAAGGGGAACCTCGCGGTTCCCCTTTTTTGCAAAATCTGATGGTCGATTAACGACGCAGACCCAGCTTGGCGATCAGCGCAGCGTAACGCTGAACGTCTTTACGCTTCAGGTAGTCCAGCAGCTTACGACGCTGGGAAACCATGCGCAGCAGACCGCGACGACCGTGGTGATCTTTAGCGTGCTCTTTGAAGTGACCTTGCAGATGGTTGATCTGGGCAGTCAGCAGGGCAACCTGCACTTCGGGGGAGCCGGTGTCGTTGGCAGCGCGAGCGTTGTCAGCAACGATGGAAGCTTTGATCTCAGCATTTAGAGACATGATGTTACTCCAGTAGAGTGTTTAAAGGTTCACAGCCAATCTCTAATTCAGCCGTGAAATGAGGGCGGTATCATAATCGTCCCCGCCCCTTTACGCAACGAGAAAGACACGCCGATACCGCCTGAGGATCACTCCTCGTCGTGTTCGTCGTGGTAACGCACCAGTCGCTTGGGCGCCACGCGTCCTTCGTCATCGATTTCGCCGACGCCGATGAACTCACGCTCCGGACCGACCGTCATGCGGACCTGGCCACTGTTCGGGCTGCCTGCAACCTGCACGGCTTGACCCTGGTTCACGTAGGCGGCCACCGCCGCCAGCATGTTCACCTCGGGCAGCGCAGCTACAGCGGTATCCATCGGCAACAGCAAAGGATCCAGCTGTTCACGCGGCGGAATGCTCTCGGCCTTGGCCTGCTCGAAGATGCACTCGAGCTGATCCAGGGTCAGCATCCGCTCATAGGGATAACTGGCCACCTGGGTACGGCGCAGCTGGGTGACGTGAGCGCCACAGCCCAACACTTCCCCCAGATCGTCCACCAGGGAGCGAATGTAGGTACCCTTGCTGCAATGCACCTCGAGACGCACCTCGTCCCCTTCGAAGCTCAGCAGTTTGAGTTCGAATACGGTGATCGGACGGGCTTCGCGCTCGATCTCGATGCCTTCACGGGCGTACTCGTAGAGCGGGCGACCGTTGTGCTTGAGGGCGGAGTACATGGACGGCACCTGCATGATGGGGCCACGGAACTGGTCCAGTGACTCGATCAGGGTGCCCACGGCCACGTTCACCGGCCGGGTGGAGACCACCTCGCCGTCGGAGTCGCTGGTGTTGGTGCGCTCGCCGAGCTTGGCGGTCACCTCATAGCGCTTGTCCGCTTCCAGCAGATACTGGGAGAACTTGGTGGCTTCGCCGAGGCAGATCGGCAGCATGCCGGTTGCCAGCGGGTCCAGGGCGCCGGTGTGGCCGGCCTTGGCTGCGTTGTAGATACGCTTGACCTTCTGCAACACATCGTTGGAAGTCAGGCCGGTCGGCTTGTCCAGCAGCAGGATACCGTGTACGTCACGGCCCTTGAAACGACGTCTTCGAGACATCTCAGGCTTTGTCCTCAGTAGTATCATCCGGTGCGGCTTCGTCTTCATCACGACCGGCTTCGGTCATGCGACGCTTGTCTTCACGCACAGTGTTGGTCACCAGGTTGGAGAGACGCATCCCCTCGACCAGGGTCTGGTCGTAGTAGAAACGCAGCTCCGGCACCACCCGCAGACGCATGGCGCTGCCCAGCAGGCTGCGGATGTAACCGGCGGCTTCGGTCAGGCCCTTGAGCCCTTCTGCGATGCGCTCGGCGTCATTCTCCAGCTGCAAGAAGGTGACGTAAATCTTGGCATAGTTCAGATCCTTGGACACTTCCACATCGGAAACGGTCACCATGCCGATGCGCGGGTCTTTCACCTCACGCTGCAGAATGAGCGCGATTTCACGCTGGATCTGCTGCCCGACCCGACGGGTCCGGCTGAATTCTCTGGCCATATTCTATCCTGCGATAAAAGGGGGCCGCAGCCCCCTATTTTGTCTAATGCTCGGCTTACAGAGTCCGCTGAATGACAACAGTCTCGTAAACTTCGATCTGGTCGCCTTCTCGCACGTCGTTGTAGTTCTTGACCGCGATACCACACTCGTAACCGTTGCGGACTTCGTTGACGTCGTCCTTGAAGCGGCGCAGGGATTCCAGCTCGCCTTCGAAGATGACCACGTTCTCACGCAGAACACGGATACGGTTGGAGCGCTTGACCACACCTTCGGTGACCATACAGCCGGCAACGGCGCCGAACTTCGGTGACTTGAAGACGCTACGTACTTCAGCCAGACCGATGATCTCCTGACGATACTCAGGGGCCAGCTTGCCGCTCATGGCCTGCTTCACTTCGTCGATCAGATCATAGATGACGGAGTAGTAACGCAGATCCAGGCTCTCGGCATCGATGACCTTGCGAGCAGAGGCGTCGGCACGGACGTTGAAGCCCACCAGGATCGCACTGGAAGCAGCCGCCAGGGTGGCGTCGGTTTCGGTGATACCACCCACGCCGGAGCCCACGATCTTGACCTTGACCTCGTCGGTGGAGAGCTGCACCAGCGCATCGCAGATGGCTTGCACGGAACCCTGTACGTCGGCCTTGATCACCACATTCACTTCGGACACTTCGCCCTCGGTCATGTTGGCGAACATGTTTTCCAGCTTGGCCTTCTGCTGGCGTGCCAGCTTGACGTCGCGGAACTTGCCCTGACGATAGAGTGCCACTTCACGGGCCTTCTTCTCATCACGTACGACGGTGGCTTCGTCACCGGCAGACGGCACCCCGGACAGACCCAGGATCTCGACCGGCAGGGACGGACCCGCTTCCTTGATCTCGCGACCCAGTTCGTCACGCATGGCACGGATACGACCGTATTCCAGACCACACAGCACGATGTCGCCCTGGCGCAGGGTACCTTCTTGTACCAGCACGGTGGCAACCGGACCACGACCCTTGTCCAGGAAGGACTCGATCACGACGCCGTTGGCCATGCCATCGACCACCGCTTTCAGCTCCAGTACTTCGGACTGGATCAGGATGGCTTCCAGCAGATCGTCGATGCCTTCGCCAGACTTGGCGGAGACGTGTACAAACTGGCTATCGCCACCCCAGTCTTCGGACATGACGTTGTAACGGGCCAGCTCGGTCTTGACGCGATCCGGATCCGCTTCGGGTTTGTCGATCTTGTTGACCGCAACCACGATAGGCACTTCAGCCGCCTTGGCGTGCTGGATGGCTTCGATGGTCTGCGGCATGACGCCGTCATCCGCCGCCACAACCAGTACCACTATGTCAGTGGACTTGGCACCACGAGCACGCATGGAGGTAAAGGCTGCGTGACCCGGGGTATCCAGGAAGGTGATCATGCCACTGTCGGTTTCGACGTGGTAAGCACCGATGTGCTGGGTAATACCACCGGCTTCGCCCGCGGCAACCTTGGCCTTGCGGATGTAGTCCAGCAGGGAGGTCTTACCGTGGTCGACGTGACCCATGATGGTCACAACCGGCGCGCGCGGCTTGGCTTCGGAGGTCTCGTCACGATCGGACAGTACCGCCTCTTCCAGCTCGTTCTCACGACGCAGCAACACCTTGTGGCCCATCTCTTCGGCGACCAGCTGAGCAGTTTCCTGATCGATCACCTGGTTGATGGTGGCCATGGCACCCATCTTCATCATCGCCTTGATGACTTCGACACCCTTGACGGCCATCTTGTTGGCCAGCTCGGCCACAGTGATGGTCTCGCCGATCACCACGTCACGGTTGACCACGGCCGCCGGCTTGTTGAAGCCGTGCTTCATGGCGTTCGGGGTAGCAACCTTGCCGCGCTTGCCTTTACGGGCACGGGGATCACGGGAGTTGCGATCGTTGCGATCATCGTCGCGACGAGTGGCTTTCTTCGGCGCCTTGGCAGCGGCAGCCGTGCGACGGCTGGTCTCTTCCTTACGATCCAACTCATCTTCAGCCGCTTGCGCGTGCTTGTTGGTGGTCAGATGGTAATCGCTGCTCTCTTTGGCGCGAGCGGCCTCTTCTTCGGCCCAGCGGCCGGCATTCTGTTCCGCCATGATGCGAGCCTCTTCGGCTTTCTTCGCGGCGAGTTCTTCAGCCTTGGTCAAGGCTGTTTGTTCCTGTTGGCGCTTCAGTTCTTCTGCTTCGCGCTTGGCCATCTTTTCTGCCTCTTGCTGAGCTGTGCTAGCGGCTACTTTGGCGGGCTGTGGAGCCTGTCGAGCCTTTGATTGTGCCTCGATCCGCGCCTTTTCCTCAGCTTCACGACGAGCCTGCTCAGCCTCACGGCGAGCCTTCTCTTCAGCGTCGAGACGGGCCTTGTTTTCGGCCTCGTGACGAGCTTTTTCTTCTGCTTCCAAACGCGCTGTTTCCTCGGCTTCCGCCTGACGCTGTTCATCTTCCAGCGCCGAGCGTTTTACATAGGTGCGAGTCTTACGCACTTCTACCTGCACTTCTTTGTTCTTGCCGCCGGTCCCCTGAACACTGATGGTGCTCTTGGTCTTGCGCTGCAAAGTCATGCGGGCAGGTGCGGCGACCTCGTCACCTCCATGCTGTTTTTTCAAGTGCGCCAGCAGAGTCTGTTTCTCAGACTCGCTGACCAGGTCGTCGGCCTTGCTCTTGCTGATACCGGCATCGACAAACTGCTGGAGAAGACGATCAACCGGCGTGTCGATGTCAGTGGCAAGTTGTTTGACTGATACTTCTGCCATTCATTTTCCTCCGTTTGATCTTAACTAGACTGCTCTTCTCCGAACCAACAGATATTGCGAGCAGCCATAATCAGCTCACCTGCCTTCTCGGCGGTCAGCTCTTCAATCTCGGCAAGGTCATCGATACCTTGCTCTGCCAAATCTTCCAGGGTGCCGATACCGCGGGCGGCCAAGGCATAGGCCATGTCGCGGCTGAGGCCAGCCAGATTGAGCAGGTCTTCGGAAGGCTCTACGCCATCGAAGGACTCTTCTTTGGCCAGGGCCTTGGTGGTCAACACATCCTTGGCACGCTTGCGCAGCTCTTCCACCATGTCTTCGTCCAGACCGTCGATGGCCAGCAGCTCGTTGACGGGTACGAAGGCAATTTCTTCCAGGGTGGAGAAACCTTCTTCCATCAGCAGGCTGGCGAAATCGTCGTCGATGTCCAGAGCGCTGGTGAACAGGGTCAGGATCCGATCGTTCTCGGCCTGGTGCTTGGCACGCATGTCCTCAACGGTCATGACGTTCAGCTCCCAACCGGTCAGCTGGGACGCCAGACGCACGTTCTGACCGTTGCGACCGATGGCCTGGGCCAGGTTGGCGGCTTCCACGGCGATGTCCATGGTGTGGTTGTCTTCATCGACGATGATGGAGGCCACATCGGCCGGCGCCATGGCATTGATCACGTATTGAGCGGGGTTGTCATCGTACAGGACGATGTCGGCGCGCTCACCGCTCAGCTCGGCGGAGACGGCTTGTACGCGAGCACCACGCATGCCGATACAGGCACCGATCGGGTCGATACGACGATCGTTGGTCTTGACCGCGATCTTGGCGCGGGAACCCGGGTCACGGGCGGCGCCCATGATTTCGATCATCTCTTCGCCGATTTCCGGCACTTCGATGCGGAACAGCTCTTTGAGGAAGTCAGGGCTGGAGCGGCTGACGAACAGCTGGGAGCCACGGGCTTCCGGGCGCACGGCGTAGAGCAGACCACGGATGCGGTCGCCCGGACGGAAGGTCTCGCGCGGCAGCATGTCATCACGGAAAATCACGGCTTCGGCGTTGCTGCCCAAGTCCAGGATCACGTTGTCACGGTTGCTCTTCTTGACCACACCGCTGATGATGGTGCCTTCCTTGTCCTTGAACTGGTCAACGACTTGGGAACGCTCGGCTTCGCGCACTTTCTGCACGATAACCTGCTTGGCGGTCTGGGTGGTGATGCGGTCGAAGGTAACAGAATCAATCTGGTCTTCTACATAGTCGCCGAGCTGGATATCCGGCTGCTCGATCTGAGCGGCTTCCAGGGTAATTTCGGCATAAGGGTTTTCCATCGCGGCTTGATCGGCGATGACAACCCAGCGGCGGTAAGTGTCGTAGTCACCGGTCTTGCGATCGATCTCAACCCGAACTTCAATCTCGCCTTCGTATTTTTTCTTGGTCGCAGTCGCCAGCGCAGTCTCCAGAGCCTGGAAAATTTTCTCGCGGGGGACAGCTTTCTCGTTGGACACAGCGTCAACGACCAGCAAAATCTCTTTATTCATATCCGATAGCCTCGTTAACCAAAGTTCGGCACTATGTTCGCTTTTTGGATATTGGTGAAAGCCAACACCTCGTCCTTACCATCTACCGTCAGGATGATCATGTCCCCCTGCACGGCTTTGATTACGCCTTTGAACTTGCGGCGGTTGTTTGTTGCCATCCGAAGCGAAACCGCCGCCTCTTGGCCAACGTATTTTTCGAACTGGGCAACCTTGAACAGGGGACGATCCAGACCGGGGGAAGAGACTTCCAGGAAGTACTCCTCGGTGATGGGATCTTCAACGTCCATGATGGCGCCAACCTGGCGGCTCACCTCGGCACAGTCTTCCACCGTCACACCTTGCTCGCTGTCGATGAAAACGCGCAGGGTCGAATGCTTACCCGCACGGATAAACTCGACACCCCAAAGTTCAAAACCCAAGGCAACGACCGGAGCCTCGAGCAGATCGGTCAAACGTTGTTCCAACGTAGCCAAAGTCACCCTCCGAAAAACAAAAAAAGGGCATATAGCCCAGATAGAGATCGATTCAGAGTAAATCGCACATAACAAAAAGCCCCGATATCAAATCGGGGCTTGGCGCTTTACCCTGATTGTCGCCTCGCAGCGACCGCCTTCCTGAGCGTAGGAAATGCGTGAAATTTGGTTGCGGGGGCCGGATTTGAACCGACGACCTTCGGGTTATGAGCCCGACGAGCTACCATGCTGCTCCACCCCGCGTCCGAAATCGTGCGAGATTATAGCCACTTCATTCTCGTCACACAAGACTGACTGGCTATAATACACTCGGTTGCCCGAGTTCACTGCTTAATTGGTGCCGTGGGCGGGACTCGAACCCGCACACCCTAGAGCACTACCCCCTCAAGATAGCGTGTCTACCAATTCCACCACCACGGCAAAAACTCTTTATTCGGGAACGTCAGTATCTTTCTTCACTGGCGCTTTAGTCTGCTCAACTTGTTGAGTCTGTTGCAGATTTTCCCATTCGCTACCCTGTTTCACCTTGTTGCTAGACATGGAGCCAAGCACCAAGCTAATCAAAAAGAACAGAGTGGCCAAAATTGCAGTTGTGCGGGTCAGGAAGCTGCCTGAACCACCGGAGCCGAATACGGTATTCGATGCCCCTGCGCCGAAGGAGGCGCCCATATCAGCCCCTTTACCTTGCTGAATCATCACCAGACCAATCAGAGCCAGCGATACCAGCAGATAAACGACCAAAAGAATCTCGTACATTTAACTTTCACCCTTTGCCGCTTCAACGATTCCTAAAAACGCAGTGTCATCGAGACTCGCACCGCCGATCAGACCGCCATCAATGTCGGGCTGGGCAAACAAATCTCGCGCATTGGCCGGCGTCACACTCCCACCATAGATGATTCTGACTTTCTCACCTATTACCGGAGTATCCTCCGCCAAGCGACCACGAATAAAGGAATGAACCTCTTGTGCCTGCTCGGGTGTGGCGCATTTACCTGTGCCTACAGCCCAAATCGGCTCGTAGGCGATGATAGCATTATCGAAAGCCATCGCACCATTTTTCTCTATGACGATATCCAGCTCTTCGGCGATCACCTCGAAGGTTCTTCTCGCCTGTCTCGCCGCACCCGATTCACCCAAACAGAGGATGGGAATCAAGCCTGCCGCTCTGACTGCCGCGAACTTCTCCGCGACGATAAAACTGGTCTCACCAAAGAGACGCCTGCGCTCGGAGTGCCCTACGATAACGTAGCGACACCCTGCCTCGACCAACATCTCACACGAGACTTCACCCGTATAAGCGCCTTGTCGGTGCTGGCTCACATTCTGAGCCCCCAACTTCATTACCCTTTGCTCATTAAGCAGAGCGGCCGTGAAGTCGAGATGCACATGAGATGGACACAAAACCACATCTACTCGCTCATCAATGCCCTTCAGACACTGGCTCGTAAACTGTTCTAACTGCGACCTACTACCGTGTAACTTCCAGTTGGCGGCTACAAACGGCTTGCGATGTCCCATCGGCAACTCCCTTGCGAAAGCGGGGCTGATAATATCCAGAGGATGCTCAGCTGACAAGTGCTATTTTTGAATTTTCGAATCGTTTGAACAAGATACGAACAGAGCGGCTAAAAAGCCGCCCCTTTCGCTCATTAAAACGCCGATTCGACCTGCTTGGCAATGCGATTTGCCATATCCACCACTTGCTGTTCGTGCTCACCCTCCACCATCACCCGGATCAGGGGCTCGGTGCCGGATTTACGCAGCAAGACGCGGCCACGACCGGCCAGCTCCTGTTCCACCTTGGCCACTTCCTGCTGCACGGCCGCCGCCATCAGCGGATCCTTGCCCTCGGCAAAGCGCACGTTCACCAGCACCTGCGGGAACTTGCTCATGCCGGCACGCAACTTGGCCAGCGGCATCTCGGCGGTGCAGATGGCAGTCAGTACCTGCAACGCGGCAACGATGCCATCGCCTGTGGTGGTCTGATCCAGGCAGATGATGTGACCGGAGTTTTCACCCCCGATGCGCCAGCCCTTCTCGTTCATCATCTCCAGCACGTAGCGATCACCCACCTTGGCGCGGGCAAAGGGAATGCCGAGGGTCTGCAGCGCGATCTCGAGGCCCATGTTGGCCATCAGGGTACCGACCACACCGCCCTTGAGGCGGCCGTTGCGCAGTGCATCGCGCGCGATGATATAGAGGATCTCGTCACCGTCGATGATGTAGCCAGTGCTATCCACCATCACCAGGCGATCGCCGTCACCGTCAAAAGCCACACCGAGATCCGCCTTGCACTCCAGCACCTTGGCGGCCAGCGCCTCGGGGGCGGTGGAGCCCACACCGTCATTGATGTTGAGGCCGTCCGGGCTGCAACCGATGGCAATCACCTCGGCGCCCAGCTCGCGGAAGACGGACGGGGCTATGTGGTAGGTGGCGCCATGGCCGCAATCCACCACCATTTTCAGCCCTTCCAGGCTCAGGTGAGTGGGGAAGGTGCTCTTGCAGAACTCGATATAACGGCCGGCGGCATCGTCGATGCGCTGGGCCTTGCCAAGTTCGGCCGACTCGACGCACTTGAGCTCATGATCCAGCTCGGCCTCGATGGCGAGTTCCACCTCGTCCGGCAGTTTGGTGCCGTCGGCGGAGAAGAACTTGATGCCGTTGTCGTAGTAGGGGTTGTGGGAGGCACTGATGACGATACCAGCCTCGGCGCGGAAGGTGCGGGTCAGGTAAGCCACCGCCGGTGTTGGCATGGGGCCCATCAGTATGGCCTTGAGACCGGCGGCAGAGAGCCCGGCTTCCAGCGCAGATTCCAGCATGTAGCCAGAGATGCGGGTGTCCTTGCCGATCAGCACTTTCTTGGTGCCCTTCTTGGAGAGCACCTTGCCGGCGGCCCAGCCCAGCTTCATCACGAAATCCGGGGTGATCGGGTATTCACCCACCTTGCCGCGCACACCGTCTGTGCCGAAGTACTTTCTGGTCATTGTCTGTTCTCGTTTTTTATTTGGATACGAAATCTTGTCCCGTCATGGTCATCCAGCCGACCCGCAGCGCATCCATGGTGGCGCGCACATCGTGTACCCGGATGATCCTGGCACCATGTTGCAACCCGATCAGGGCGCAGGCCAGGCTGCCGGCCAGCCGTTCATCAACCGGGCGGCCGAGCAGATTGCCTATCATAGACTTTCGAGACATCCCCACCAAGAGCGGCAAACCGTAATCGAGCAACTTCTGCTGCTCGGCCAGCAGCTGATAGTTATGGGCCACCGTCTTGCCGAACCCGTAGCCGGGGTCCAGCAGCAGGTGCTCGCGTTTGATGCCTGCACCCAGGCAGGCGGCGATCCGCTCATCGAAAAACGCCCTCACCTCCCCCAGCAAGTCCTCGTAACGGGGCTCAGATTGCATGGTCCTCGGCTGTCCCTGCATATGCATCAGGCACACGGGCACGTCAGCCTCTGCCGCCACCACGAGGGCGCCGGGTTCGAGCAGGGAGCGCACGTCATTGATGAGATGAGCCCCCGCAATGCAGCCCTCCTTCATCACCACGGCCTTGGAGGTGTCGAGGGAGATCATCACATCCAGCTCGCGCACCATGCGTTCGACCACAGGGATAACCCGGTCCAGCTCATCCTGCTCGCTCACATCCGGCGCACCTGGGCGGGTCGATTCACCGCCGATGTCGATGATGGTCGCCCCCTCTGCCATCAGCTGGCGGGCATGGGCCAGCGCCTGCTCTACCTGATTGAAGCGGCCCCCATCGGAGAAGGAGTCCGGGGTGACGTTGAGGATCCCCATGACATGGGGAAGGTCGAGAGAGAGGCGGCGCCCCTTGCTGCTTAATTGCATCTTCACTTCCATCTGTATCAAGAACGCGGCATGCGCATAAAGAAAAACCCCGGGCAAGCCCGGGGTTCAATCAGCACAACTTATTTGGCTGGTACGTCGTTAGCCTTGTCGATGTCGGTCAGCGTTGTGCTGCCCTCATCGGCCTGGGCTTTGACTTCTGGCTCGTTGCTCACGCTGGCACCACCTTGCGGGGTATCACCGTGCTCATCATGCCAGTTGCTGGGAGCACGCACTTCACGACGGGCCATCAGATCGTCGATCTGCTTAGCATCGATGGTTTCGTACTTCATCAGCGCATCTTTCATGGTGTGCAGCACATCCATGTTGTCCAGCAGGATCTGCTTGGCACGATCGTAGTTGCGATCGATGACCAGCTTGACCTCGGCGTCGATGACACGGGCCGTGTCATCAGACATGTGCTTGGCCTTGGCCATGCTGCGGCCGAGGAAGACTTCACCGTCTTCTTCCGCGTAGAGCATGGGGCCGAGGCGCTCGGACATGCCCCACTGGGTGACCATCTTGCGGGCGATGTCGGTGGCACGCTCGATGTCGTTGGAGGCACCGGTCGATACCTTCTCGGCACCGTAGATCAGCTCTTCCGCCAGACGACCACCGTACAGGCTGGAGATCATGGACTCCAGGTGCTGCTTGGAGTGACTCCAGCGATCCTGCTCCGGCAGGTACATGGTCACACCCAGCGCACGACCGCGGGGGATGATGGAGACCTTGTAGACGGGATCATGATCCGGTACGACACGGCCAATGATGGCGTGACCCGCTTCATGATACGCGGTCATCTCCTTCTCAGACTCTTTCATCACCATGGAGCGACGTTCTGCCCCCATCATGATCTTGTCCTTCGCCTTCTCGAACTCCAGCATGGAGACCACGCGGCGGCTCTCACGAGCTGAGAACAGGGCGGCTTCGTTGACCAGGTTGGCCAGATCGGCACCGGAGAAACCTGGGGTACCACGGGCAATCAGGGCCGCATTGACGTCATCCGCCAACGGCACCTTGCGCATGTGTACCTTGAGGATCTGCTCACGACCACGGACATCCGGCAGACCGACCACGACCTGACGGTCGAAACGGCCCGGGCGCAGCAGCGCGGGATCCAGCACGTCGGGACGGTTGGTGGCGGCGATGACGATGACGCCTTCATTGCCTTCAAAACCATCCATTTCGACCAGCATCTGGTTCAGGGTCTGCTCACGCTCATCGTGACCACCGCCGAGACCGGCGCCACGCTGGCGACCGACCGCATCGATTTCATCGATGAAGATGATGCAGGGGGAAGACTTCTTGGCCTGCTCGAACATGTCGCGCACCCGAGAGGCACCGACACCCACGAACATCTCGACGAAATCGGAACCCGAGATGGTGAAGAAAGGCACCTTGGCCTCGCCCGCGATGGCCTTGGCCAGCAGGGTCTTACCGGTACCGGGCGGGCCAACCAGCAACACGCCGGTCGGGATCTTGCCACCCAGTTTCTGGAACTTGGTCGGATCGCGCAGATAGTCGACCAGCTCTTTCACCTCTTCCTTGGCCTCATCGCAACCCGCCACGTCGACGAAGGTGGTCTTGATCTGATCTTCGCTCATCAGGCGAGCCTTGCTCTTGCCAAACGACATGGCACCCTTGCCACCGCCGCCCTGCATCTGACGCATGAAGAAGACCCAGACACCGATCAGCAACAGCATCGGGAACCAGGAGATGAAGATGGACGTGATCAGAGACGGCTCCTCCGGCTTCTCACCCATGACTTTGACGTTATGGTTGAGCATGTCGTTGAGCAGCTGGGGATCCGGCGCCGGTATGATGGTAGTGAAACGCTCACCGGTACGCTTGACGCCATTAATGACCTTGCCATCCATCCGCACTTCACGGATCTGCTCTTGGGTCACTTCTTTAACGAAGCTGGAATAGTCCAGCTGGCGACTGGTGGTATCGCTGGGGCTGAAGCTATTGAACACCGACATCAACACGACGGCGATGACCAGCCACAGGATTAGGTTTTTCGCCATGTCACTCAAATCAATGACCTCGCAGACTGACAGTTAACGATAAGGGTTAGGGTACTACAGTTTAAAACCGGTAGCCACAATGTAGACTTCCCGTGAACGGGCACGGGAGGAGTCTGGCTTGCGGATCTTGACGGCAGAGAAAAGTTTACGAATTTCATTGAGATAGGCATCAAACCCCTCCCCCTGAAACACCTTGACCACGAAGCTGCCGTTGGCCCGCAAGACCTGATTGCACATGTCCAGCGCCAGCTCGACCAGGTACATGGAACGGGCCTGATCCACCTGCTGGGTACCGCTCATGTTGGGCGCCATGTCGGACATGACGACGTCCACCTTGTCCGGCCCCACCCGCGCGAGCAAGGCACCGAGCACAGTTTCCTCCCGAAAGTCCCCTTGCAGGAAATCGACACCGGCGATGGAATCCATCGGCAGAATGTCACATGCGATCACACGGCCATTGTCGCCCACCTGATCGATGGCAAATTGGGACCAGCCACCGGGGGCCGCCCCCAGATCCACCACCGTCATGCCGGGCTTGAGCAGCCGGTCCTTGCCCTGGATCTCGTCGATCTTGAACACGGCGCGAGAACGCAGCCCCAATTTCTGGGCTTTTTTGACGTATTGATCGTCAAAATGTTCTTTTAACCAGCGGGTTGAACTGGGGGAATGCTTTTTCTGGGTCATGATTGTCGACTTTAAAAAACCACAAGGGTTATTAGTATTAAGGGCTAAGTGGGGGTAGAATACGCCCCTTTCAACCCTGACTTATGAAGAAATTGCCATGATTCTCAACAATAAACAGAAACAGTACCTCAAGGGCCTTGCCCACAGTCTGAAGCCGGTCGTCCTGCTGGGACAACATGGTCTGACCGAAGGTGTGCTGGCCGAGATCGATCTGGCGCTGAACCACCACGAGCTGATCAAGGTTAAGGTGTCGTCTGAAGATCGTGAGATGAAACAGCTGGTGATGGATGCCATCGTCCGTGAAACCGGCGCCACCAAGGTACAGAGCATGGGCCATGTGCTGACCATCTATCGTCAGGCCACCGAACCCAAGATCCAATTACCGCGCAAGTAACAGGAAAGAGCATTCGCTCTTTCCTTCATTTCCCTTCTTCCCAAGTCGCTTGCCAAAATAGTCGCCAGGCCCTTAACCTGCGATGAATACTTGCGGACACCCATTATGGACAAGCATCAGATTCTCACCGACGAGGAGCTGGCCATGTTGCGGGACTTGGGAGACGCCGAGGACCAGGCCACCAGCCAGTTCTTGCGCGGCTATCTGAACCTTCCCCTGCAAAGCCTGCTGCAACGCGCCGAACCCTTGGTGCTCGAAGCCCATATCGCCGGCCATCAACTGCGCTTCCCGCTGCATTGCATCCAGGGGGAAGAGGGTCATACCGAGCTGAGCATCGCCGCCCCGGCCATCACAGAGCTGGGTCACCCCCATCTGCGTCCCTGGCGCCTCGATGTAAAGGCCAGCCTTCAAACGGAAGACACCAATTATGAGGTACACAGCCTGTCGGTGGGCGGCCTCATCGTTGAGGGGCTGCCCTCCGCTCTGGTCAAGGGCGATATGCTCGCAGGAGTGCTGCTCATCGAAGGACTGCCCCCCCTGGCGCTCAGCGGCAACCTGATAAGACGCATTTCGTCGCGCAAACAGCGCCACGACTGGGCCTTGCAGTTCCAGCTCGGCCCAACGGATCGGGAATTACTGCGTGACTGGCTGTTCCAGCGTCACCAGGACGCCTTCATGCAGGCCTATCAATCGGACTAAATACAACAGGGGAGCTTGGGCTCCCCTGTTTGTCAGTCACCACTCACTCTCAGAGATAGGCGACTTCCAGGATCTCGTATTCCACATCGCCACCCGGTGTCTTGACGATGGCCACATCGTCCACTTCCTTGCCGATCAGGGCGCGGGCAATCGGGGAGTTCACGGAAATCATGTTCTGCTTGATGTCCGCCTCGTCATCACCCACGATGCGATACACCACTTCTTCTTCTGTCTCGCTTTTGAGCAGGGTCACGGTGGCGCCGAAGATGACGCGACCGTTGTTGGCAATCTTGGTGACATCGATCACCTGGGCATTGGACAGCTTGCTCTCAATTTCCTGGATACGGCCTTCACAGAAACCCTGTTGCTCACGGGCAGCATGGTACTCGGCGTTTTCTTTCAGATCACCATGTTCACGGGCATCAGCAATCGCTTCGATAATCTGGGGACGCAGCTCGCTCTTCAGATAGTCGAGCTCTTTACGCAGCTTTTCAGCACCGCGCACAGTCATCGGAGTATGATTCATAGTCGAAACCTGGGTTGCTTTATAAAGAGAAGCTGCGGCAATCAAAGAGAGCCGCAGCTATCGGTTCGGATGAGGCATCTTAATATGAAGCCGTCATAAAATCCATGTCAGCCCCTGCGAGCGGGATCGCGCTTCCCGCCGAAAGCTACCTCTGCTCGAACACGCCGATCGGGGCCGAAACCGTCGGTTTACCCTGCATGATGGCGATCTCCACCCGCCGGTTCATGCGCCGATTCTCCGGGCTGTTGTTCGGCACCAGGGGCTGGGAATCCGCCATGCCCTGCACCACCAGCCGGTTGCCATCGAAGCCGGGCACCTTGATCATCTGATGGGCCACCGCCACCGCCCGCTGGGATGAGAGCTCCCAGTTGGACTGGAACAGCTCATCCTCGGTGGCCACATCGTCGGTATGACCGGAGACTGTGATCTCCCCCGGCACATCCTTGAGCAGGCCGGCGACCTTGCGGATCACCGGCCAGAACTGGGGCTGCAGGAAGGCAGAGCCAGCAGGAAACGCTGCCTTCTCTCGAATGCGAATGATGATCTGCTGCCCCAGCGCCTCGATCTCGATGGCTCCGTCCTGGATCTGGGCCTGCAGCTGCTCGGCCAGGGACTTCGCCAGGTCACTGGATTGCTCCTGCGCCTTCTGGGCCTGGTGGGAGCTGTCGCCGCCGGTCAGGTTGCCGTCCGTCTTGTCCTTGCCACCGGCCTGATCCGCATCACCCGGCTGAAAATCCAGCTCGGTCTGGGTCAAGTCTATGGTCTGCTGCATGATGGTATCTATGGGGGTCGGCTCGGGCCGGCCCGGCCTGAACTCCTGGGCGATGACGGAGGTGCCCTTGGGAATGTCTTTGACCTCCAGGATGTTCTGCACCCCGAATGCCTTCTCCATGGAACCCGCTATCTGCTTGAACTTCTGCACATCCATCTCGGCAAACGAGAGCAAGAGCACGAAGAAGCACATCAAGAGCGACATCAGATCGGCGAAGGTACCCATGTAGCCCGGCAGGCCGGGCGGCGGACACTTGCACTTTGCCATGGAGCCCCCTATTCCAGTCCGTTATTGCGCTTGGACTGATGCAGGTAGTTCTGCAGCATGGCCTGGATCACGCGAGGATTCTGGCCGTCCTGGATGCCCATGATGGCGTCCAGCACCAGGGTGCGGCTCAGCTGCTCCTCACCGCTGCGCAGTTCCAGCTTGTCGGCGATGGGGATGGCGATCATGTTCGCCTGGATGGCGCCATAGAGAGTGGTCAGTAGGGCCACCGCCATGGCAGGACCGATGGACTTGGGATCGCTCATGTTGGCCAGCATGGCCACCAATCCCACCAAGGTGCCTATCATGCCCATGGCCGGGCCGAGATCCCCGAGGGCGCGAAACACCTTGATGGCGATGACATGGCGCTCCGAGGTCAGCTCTATGTCCTTCTCCATCACGGCCCGCACCACGTCGGCGTCATGGCCATCCACCAGCATGTCGATCCCCTTCTTCATGAAGGTATTGGGGATCTCCGCCGCCTCCAGGGCCAGGAAGCCCCCCTTGCGCGCCGCGTCAGCCAGTTCAACGGCCTTGGCGATCAGATCATCGAGCTTGTCGCCCTTGTACATGAAGGCCTTGCCCGCCACCTTGAACGCCATCAAGAACTGGCTGAGGTTGAACTTCATCATGCAGATGAACAGGGAGCCCAGGATGGTGATATAGACTGAGGGCATATCCAGATACATCCCCATGGGGCCGCCCAATGACATGCCGTACACCACGACCCCAAACCCCAGCACTATGCCTATCAGACTGCCTAAATCCACAACCTTACTCCTGTCACCGAACTTGCCAGCTATTTATACTGCGTTGAATTTTCTGTTATTGCGCCTCGGGCAGCAAGCCCGACGCATCGCAATCGCCAGTGGGCAATAGATGGATGCCAGCCGGTGCTTATCGGCCGCCACCACGATTGTTTGAGCACCGTGCGCTTTTCTGCCTCCCCCCTGTGGCCGGTCGATGTTAAGATGAGCCGTTTTTTTCAATCCCCGAGGATGGACATGGCCAGTAAAAAAATCGACCGTCTGAGTTTTGATGCCACGTTGGAAGAGCTGGAAACCATAGTGCATCAGCTTGAACAGGGCTCGCTCCCCCTCGAGGAGGCACTCAAACAGTTTGAACAGGGTATCCATCTGGTTCGCGCCGGCCAGCAGAAGCTGGAGCAGGCCGAACAGAAGATCCAGATCCTGTTGACCCAGGCCGATGGCAGCGAACAAGCTGTGCCCTTTCGGCCAGAGCAAGGAGAGGAGTGAGTGACCCTGGACGATTTCTCCCGCCTACATCGACGCCGCATCGACGACTGTCTCTCGGCGCAGCTTGAGGCCCTGCCCGCCATGGCGCCCCGCCTGCGGGACGCCATGAAATACGGGCTGCTGCTCGGCGGTAAACGGGTTCGCCCCTTCCTGGTCTACGCCGTCGGCGAGATGCTGGGGGTACCAAGCGAACGGCTTGACGGGCCGGCGGCCGCGGTGGAGTGCATTCACGCCTACTCCCTGCTGCACGACGATCTGCCCGCCATGGACAACGACGACCTGCGTCGCGGTCAACCGACCGTCCACAAGGCGTTCGATGAAGGCACCGCCATCCTGGCTGGCGATGCCCTGCAGACCCTGGCCTTCTCGATCCTGGCCGACCATCCCCTCCCCCCGGAGTTAATGGCAAACCGGGTGAAGATGCTGAGCACCCTGGCCCGCGCCTCGGGCTACCTTGGCATGTGCGGCGGTCAGGCTCTGGATCTGGAGGCCGAGAGCCGCCAAATCAGCCTCGCCGAGCTGGAACAGGTCCATCGCCACAAGACCGGGGCCCTCATCGAGTGCGCCGTCACCCTGGGCGCCCTGTGCAAGGCGGATGTGGAGGCAGACACCCTGGCCGCCCTGCAAACCTACGCCGCCGCCATCGGCCTCGCCTTCCAGGTGCAGGATGACATCCTAGACATCACAGGCGATACCGAGACCCTCGGCAAGCCACAAGGCTCGGATCTGGCGCTGGAAAAGAGCACCTATCCGGCCCTGCTCGGCCTCGACAATGCCCGTGAGCTGGCTCGCGAACTGCATGACAAGGCCTTAACAGCACTGCAATCCTTGCCCTACAATACCGACATTCTGGAAGCGTTTGCCGATTACATCATCGAGCGAACCCACTAAACGCTGGATAACAGTAACAATATGAGCGTTGATATAAGCGATTTCCCCAACCTGGCCCTCGCGGACACGCCGGTCGAGTTGCGATCCCTGCCCAAAGAGCGCCTGCCCGTGCTGTGCAACGAGCTGCGCGAGTACCTGCTGCGCTCGGTGAGCCGCTCCAGCGGTCACTTCGCCTCGGGCCTTGGCACCGTCGAGCTGACGGTCGCCCTGCACTATGTCTACAACACCCCGTTCGATCGGCTGGTGTGGGACGTGGGCCATCAGGCCTATCCCCACAAGATCCTGACCGGACGGCGCGAGCGCATTCACACCATCCGCCAGAAAGATGGCCTGCACCCCTTCCCCTGGCGTGACGAGAGCGAATATGACGTCCTCTCCGTCGGCCACTCCAGCACCTCCATCGGGGCGGCGCTCGGCATGGCGGTCGCCGCCGAGAGCGAAGGACTGGGGCGCAAGGTCGTTGCCGTCATCGGCGATGGCGCCATCACCGCGGGCATGGCCTTCGAGGCCCTCAATCACGCCGGTGATGTCCACAAGGACATGTTGGTGGTGCTCAATGACAACGAGATGTCCATCTCCGAGAATGTCGGCGCCCTGAACAACCATTTGGCCCGGCTGATGTCCGGCAAGCTCTACACCACCATCCGCGAAGGCGGCAAGAAGGTGCTGGCGGGCCTGCCCCCGGTCAAGGAGCTGGCCAAGCGGGCGGAAGAGCACCTCAAGGGCATGGTGGTGCCTGGCACCCTGTTCGAGGAGTTCGGCTTCAACTACATAGGTCCCATCGACGGCCATGACATCCATGCCCTGGTCGAGACACTGCGCAATATGCGCAACCTCAAGGGTCCCCAGCTGCTGCACGTCAAGACCAAGAAGGGCAAGGGCTACGAGCCCGCCGAGAAGGATCCCATCGGTTATCACGCCGTGCCCAAGTTCAACCCGGACGACTGCACCCTGCCCAAGAGCGCCGGTGGCAAGCCCACCTTCTCCGCCATCTTCGGCCAGTGGCTGTGCGACATGGCGGCGAAAGATGAGAAGCTGGTCGGCATCACCCCCGCCATGCGAGAGGGCTCGGGCCTGGTCAAGTTCAGTCAGCAGTACCCGGATCGCTACTTCGACGTGGCCATCGCCGAGCAGCATGCGGTGACCTTCGCAGCCGGCCTCGCCATCGCGGATCGAAAACCCGTGGTCGCCATCTATTCCAGCTTCCTGCAGCGCGCCTACGATCAGCTGATCCACGACGTGGCGCTGCAAGGGCTGCCGGTGCTGTTTGCCATCGACCGGGCCGGTCTGGTGGGGGCCGATGGCCCGACCCATCAGGGGGCGTTCGACATCAGCTTCCTGCGTACCGTGCCGAACATGGTGGTGATGACGCCGTCCGATGAGAACGAGTGTCGCCAGATGCTCTACACCGGCTACCAGCACAACGGGCCTGCGGCGGTTCGCTACCCCCGCGGTAGCGGCTGCGGTATCGAGGTCCAGAGCGAGATGACTGCGCTGACGCTCGGCAAGGGACGCATAGTGCGTGAGGGCAAGGGCATTGCCATACTGGCGTTCGGCACCCTGCTGCACCAGGCCAAGGCCGCAGCCGAGGCTCTGGATGCCACCCTGGTGGACATGTGCTTCGTCAAACCCATGGACGAGGCGCTGGTGCACTCCCTTGCAGCCACTCATGACCAGTTCGTCACCCTAGAGGACAACGCCATCATGGGCGGCGCCGGCTCCGCGGTGAACGAGCTGCTGATGCGCAGCAAGCAGTGCAAGCCGGTGCTGAACCTCGGCCTGCCCGACCGCTTTATCGAGCAGGGTACCCAGGACGAGATCTACGCCCTGCTGGGGCTCGATGGCGCTGGCATACTCGCCAGCATCCAGGCTTGGCAGCAAGCCTGACAGTCATCCGATAAAGAGAAAGGGCGCCATTATGGCGCCCTTTTTTATTGCTTAAGTGATCGACTCGGGCCTTAGCCTTTGTAGATCTTGGGGTTGAACACATCCCGCAGCCAGTCGCCGAGCAGGTTGATCACCAGCACCAGCACCACCAGGCAGATCCCCGGGAAGGCGGTGATCCACCAGGAGCCGGAGAAGATGTAGTTGAAGCCCACGCTGATGAGGGAACCCAGGGACGGCTGATCCACCGGCATGCCGAGGCCGAGGAAGGAGAGCGCCGCCTCACTCATGATGGCGTTCGCCACCTGCACGGTGGAGATGACCAGGATGGGTGACAGGCAGTTTGGCAAGATGTGGCGGAACATGATGCGCGGGGCACGGAACCCCATCACCTGAGCCGCTTCCACATACTCCTTCTTCTTCTCCGCCAGCACGGAGGCACGCACGGTCCGGGCATACTGGGGCCACTCGGCGATACCGATGATCACCACCAGCATCAGGATGGCGAACTTCGAGTAGAACTCGGAGCCGAACGTTGCCTGGAAGATGGCGGAGATGATGATGGCCACCATCATGGTGGAGAAAGAGAGCTGCACGTCGGCGAAGCGCATCAGCAGGTTGTCGATGCGGCCACCGAAGTAACCGGCAATCAGCCCGATGACGATGCCGAGCACCAGTTGCAGCGCCACCGCGAACAGCCCTATGGTCAGGGAGATGCGGGCGCCATACAGGATGGTGCTCCAGATGTCCCGGCCCTGGTTGTCGGTACCGAGCCAGAAGCGCTCCTCGCCCCCCTCCAGCCAGGACGGTGGCAGCTCGGCATCCATCAGATCGAAGCTGGTCAAGTCGTAGACGTTGTGCGGTGCCAACCAGGGCGCCAACAGCGCGGCCAGCACGAACACCACGAACACGGCGAAGCTGAACATGGCTACCTTGTCCCGCAGGAAGTAGTAGACGATGTCAGAGTTCTTGATACGGGCCCAACGGCTTGGGCTTGCAGTTACAGCGTTACTCATGCTTACCCCTTGGCTGTTTGGGTGAATAGTCGGGTTGATGACCCGCAAGAGACGATTTCGGCGTTCTTGCAACGAACCAAACGACAACTTGGGCTCGCAGTCACGGCGTTACTCATGCTTACCCCTTGGCGGTCAAGTTAACGGTCGGGTTGATGAACCCGTAGAGCAGGTCGACCAGGGTATTGGTCACCACGAAGATCAGGCCAACGAAGATGACGTAGGCGGTGATGAGCGGGGTATCGACCCGGTGGATCGCCTCGAGGAACAGGAAGCCGGTACCCGGCCACTGGAACACGCTCTCGGTCAAGATGGTGTAAGCCACCATGGTGCCGATCTGCACGCCACCGACCGTGATGACCGGCAGCATGGTGTTCTTGAGTGCGTGCTGGTAGTAGACCTTGTTGTTGTCCAGCCCCTTGGCGCGGGCAAACTTGACGTACTCGGAGGAGAGCTGCTCCAGCATCTCGGAGCGCACCAGCCGGATGAACAGCGGAAGCATGATGGAGGAGAGCGATACCGCGGGCAGGATCAGGTGCTTGATGCCATCCCAGGTAAAGAAGCCCGACTCCCAGCCCAGCAGGTTATAGGTCTCGCCACGGCCATAGGCCGGCAGCCAGCCCAGCTGGATGGAGAACAGATACATCAGCATGATGGCGGTCAGAAAGACCGGGATCGAGATGCCGATGCTGCTCACCGCCATGATGAGTTTGGTCAAGACGCTACGCGGTCGTATCGCCGAGTAAACCCCCAGCGGAATGGAGACGACGACGATGATGATCGCAGCGGCAAACACCAGTTCAAGGGTAGCCACCAGCTTGTCGAGGATAACCTCAAGGGCCGGTCGCTTGAAGAAGTAGGAAGTGCCCAGATCCCCGTGCACCGCGTTCTGCAAGAAGCGGCTGTATTTCACCAAAAAGGGATCGTTGAGGCCCATCTTGTCGCGCAGCTCCTGGCGCACGGACTCGGAGACGGATTGTCCCACCAGCTCGCGCAGCGGATCCCCCAGGTTGTCCTGGATGGAGAAGGCGACCAGGCTGATGACGAACATCACTATCACGGCCTGATAGAACCGTTTCAGCAGGAATGTAAACATGCTTGTCCTTCTACGTGGCCTGTGTCGTGGCACAGGCTTCTGTTAATGGCGGGGGCGCCACAGGCTGCCCCCGCCAGGTCCTTCCTTGAGACTCTCTTACTTGTTGACCACCAGGTCACCCAGGTAAGGGAAGTTCATCACGTTGACGATAGGCTTGATGTCGACGTTCTTCTTGGCGCCATAGGCCAGGTCTTCCCAGTGCAACGGCACATAGGCAGCGTCGTCGATCAGCATGGCTTCCACCTTCTGCAGGATGGCGGCACGCTTGGCCGGGTCGGTCTCGGTGTTCGCTTCCATCACCAGCTTGTCAGCTTCTGCGTTGGCATAACCGCCGCAGTTGTACTGACCCATACCGGTCTTGGCATCCTTGGTGAAGGTCAGGAACTCGAAGAAGTTCGCAGTATCTTCGGTGTCCGCGTGCCAGCCGATCAGCTGCATGTCGGCGGCGCACTTGTCAAACTCGGGCCAGTACTGGGCCACCGGCATGGTCTTCAGATCCACCTTGATGTTGATCTTGGACAGCATGGCGGAGACAGCCTGGGCGATCTTGACGTCGTTGACGTAGCGGGCAGCCGGGGAGATGAAGCTCATCTTGAAGCCCTTCTCGTAACCAGCTTCCTTCATCAGCTCCTTGGCCTTGGCCAGGTCATACTGGGGCTTGAGCGCCTCGTTGTGACCGGCATAGCCTTTCGGGCTCAGCTGGCCGGCCGGGGTGCCGAAGCCTTTGTTGATCTTGTCGACGATGCCCACTTCGTTGATGGCCAGGTTGATCGCCTGACGCACACGCTTGTCTTTGAGCGCCGGGTTGGTGTTCTGGTTCAGCTCGATGATGATGGCACGGGTACCGGACAGGGTGACCAGCTGGGAATCCTTGCCGTTCTTCACGCGCTCCAGATCGTTCGGGGCAACCGGGTAGATCATGTCAACGTCACCACCCAGCAGGGCGGCTACGCGGGTCGCATCTTCCTTGATCGGTACTACGGTCAGGTTCTGGACGTTGCCCTTGGAGGCCTTGTCCCAGTAGTTGGCGTTACGGGTGTATTCCAGCTTCACGCCCTGCTCACGGAACTTGACGCTGAACGGGCCGGTACCGGAGACGTGGGTGGAGGCGTAGGAGTCGCCGTTCTTCACGATAGCGGCCTTGTCTTTGCCCGCTTCATCCTTGCCGGTGTAGAACTTGGAGTCCATCGGGAAGATGTAGGTGACGGTCTGCAGCACCAGCGGGAACGGCTTGGCGGTGATCAGATCCACGGTCAGGTCATCAACCTTCTTCACTTCGGCGATCGGGTCGAAGATAGCCTTGAAGTCCGGGGAGGCTTTCAGACGGTTGACGGTCCATACCACGTCATCGGCGGTGAAGTCGTTGCCGGAGTGGAACTTGACGCCCTTGCGCAGGTGGAAACGCACAGTCTTGTCGTCGATGCGCTCATATTTCTCGGCCAGACGCGGCTCGAACTGCAGATCCTGGGTGTAACGCATCAGCGGATCGAACACCAGGTGAGACATTTCCAGGGTCTGACCGGAGAGCTGCTCCTGCGGATCCAGCGAGGTAGCGTCGGAGGCGACGGCCACCTTGATGTCGGCGGCAGAGACGTTGAACGCGAGACCAGCGGCGAACAGCGCCATGGCAATCTTGGATAATCCTTTCTTCATGTCTTTCTCCATGCTTTTGGCTTTTTATTGACACTTTTTATCGACAAACAGACCGGCGAGCCGGCGCTTTCCTAGCTTGCGATTTCCAGCCCCTCGCGGGACATTCCCTTAAATTCCGGCATGAGGGAGATCAGCTTGCGGCTGTACTCATGTTCGGCATTGGTAAACAGTTTCTCTGTTTCTGCCACTTCTACCAGATGACCGTGCTGCATAACGCCGATACGGTCGCACATCTGACGGATAACCGGCAGGTCATGGCTGATAAACAGCATGGTGAGCCCAAGCTCCTGCTGCAGATCCTTGAGCAGGTTGAGGATCTGGGCCTGCACCGACACATCCAGTGCCGAGGTGGGCTCGTCACAGATGAGGAAACGGGGCCGGGTCGCCAGGGCGCGGGCGATGGAGATGCGCTGGCGCTGACCGCCGGAGAACTCGTGGGGGTACTTGACCCCGGCGCCGCGACCGAGACCCACGTGATCCAGCAGGTCGCTGACGATGCCCTCGATCTGGCTCTCGCTCTGTGCCAGCTTATGGAAGCGGATCGGCTCCGAGATGATGTCACGCACCTTCATGCGCGGATTCATCGAGGAGTACGGGTTCTGGAACACCATCTGCATCTGGCGACGCAGGGGGCGACGGGCATGCTCACCCTTGAGGGCGGTCAGATCGATCCCCTCGAACACGATCTTGCCGCTATCGGGCGGATAGAGGCCTGTGATGGCGCGGGCTATGGTGGATTTGCCGGAGCCCGACTCCCCCACCAGGCCGAAGGTCTCACCCTCGAAGATCTCGAAGCTGATGTTGTTGCAGGCACGCACGTACTGGCGGCGGCTCGGGAACAGGGAATCCTTGGTGACGAACCGCAAGTCCACGTTCTCCACCCGCAGCAGGGCGCCCTCGTAGGCGCGCTCGTCCTGACTCTGGCCGAGCCAGTGGGTCTTGAGATCGATGCTGAGATCCGGCGCGCCGGCATCCTCGATATAGGAGACCAGGGGGAAGCGCACCAGCTTCACATCGGAGCGCGGCACCGCAGAGATGAGGCTGCGGGTATAAGGGTGATTCGGGTGACCCAGCACCTGCTCTGTGGTGCCGAACTCCACCAGATCCCCGCGGTACATGACCGCCACCTTGTCGGTAACGTTGGAGACCACGCCCATGTCGTGGGTCACCAGCATGCAACCGACCTGGCGCTCTTTGCACAGGTTGCGGATGAGCTGCAGGATCTGATCCTGAATGGAGACGTCCAGCGCCGTGGTCGGCTCATCGGCGATGATGAGCTCGGGATCCCCGGACAGGGCGATGGCGATAACCACCCGCTGGCGCATGCCACCGGAGAATTGATGGGGGTACTGCTTGATCCGCACTTCCGGCTGGGGGATCCCGACCGCACCCATCAGCTCGAGCGCCTTGGCAAAGGCCGCCTCACGGTTGAGATCGGTATTGGCCAGTATGGTCTCCACCAACTGCTGCTCAACGGTGAACAGCGGGTTGAGGGAGGTCATGGGATCCTGGAAGATGAAGCCGATACGGGAACCACGAATGGCCCGCATCTCGTTCTGGCTCTTGCCGGAGATGAGTTCACCATTGAGGTAGATATCGCCACGGGCGATGCGACCGGGCGGGCTCAACAGATCGATGACGGCATTGCCTATGGTGGATTTGCCGGCACCTGATTCGCCGACCACACCGACTATCTCCCCCTTTTCCACAGAAAAAGAGAGATCCTTCACCGCGGCCAGCACCCCATAGCGGGAGGGGTACTCGATCCGCAAGTTTTTCACTTCGAGCAAGGACATGGTTACCTCTGCGGGGGACATCCGTCCCAAATAATTCGTCCGTAAATCAGCCGCAGATACTGGTGGTGCCTTGGTGCTTGTGCTTGAGTGTTTGTCTGTGCAAGAAACGCTCAATCCATGAGGCAGTCAAACCAGCGATCCGGGCGGGTTTTTTGCATTTTTTTGGAATAACCCGCGAGTAAGTTAGTCGGTTTGCCCGCGGGTGTAAATGATCCAGTTATACAATTTCGCAATACTTTGCGCAGATAACGCACTCATCACCGGCGTAAAATGTCGATAAAAATCACATTATCAGATGTTGTGCTGGCAATGCGAGCGATTACCTAATTTAAATTTCAACAATGATGCAACAAGCAAACATATCAACTATTGAATCCAGCATACCCAGCTTCGAATGAGTAGTGAATATTTATGTGAAATGATTTTTTAACGGCAGCATATCTGGATGAAGGAAAACTAAGCAGAGATAAATAGGGAAAAATCAGCATCTTCTACCGGTACCCCTGGAGGGGAACCGGGCATAGAGGGGGTCTGATTGCATACAAAACGACCCAGGCCCGACGAGTCGGGCCTGGGTTCAATCGCGAGGGCGTGATGGCATCAAGGGGTTGGCTCAGAAGAGCCGATGCAGCCGGCCCAAAAAGCCGGCACTGATATGCAGACTGGACCAACAGAGCGGCTATCGGGTCATCCTGTCACCGGGCCGAGTCGCCTCAAGGCACATCAGCTCAGCCAGCCTGCCAGCAACTGCATGCAGATCAGGGCGAACAGGCCGGCGATGAGATCGTCCAGCATGATGCCGAGGCCGCCGTGAATGCGGCGATCGAACCAGGAGATGGGCCAGGGCTTGAGCACGTCGAACAGCCGGAACAGCACAAAGCCAGCCAGCACCCACTCCCAGCCGGCGGGGGCCGCTATCATGGTGACCCCAAAGCCGATCACCTCGTCCCAGACGATGGCGCCGTGATCCGGCATGCCGATGGCATCGGTCGCCCCCTGGCAGAGCCAGATCCCCACCAGGAAACCCAGCGCCAGCAGGGCGATAAACCAGGGGGTCGAGAGGCCGCTCACCAGCAGATAGAGCGGAATGGCGACTATGGTGCCCATGGTGCCCGGCGCCTTGGGAGAAAGGCCGGCACCAAAGCCCACCGCCAGCAGGTGGCGCGGGTTCTTCAGGTTCAGCCGTTTCAGCTCGGGTTTGATCATCATGCGAAGTGATCCCATCCCTTGAGTTCAAGCATCACGGGCTGCTCGTCCCGCACATAATCGATGCCGGGCTCCCCGGCCAGGATGCGGCCGATGCGGGTGAACTTGACGCCGCAATTGGCGAGCGCCGTGTCCAGGGCACCGTGATGCTCCTGGGGCACAGTAAAGCAGAGCTCGTAGTCATCGCCCCCCGCCAGTGCCAGCTGCCAGGCCGCCTCGGCGGGGACCGCGTCCTGCAGCACCGGCGAGAGGGGCAGCAGGTTGAGATCGATCTGTGCCCGCACGCCAGAGGCCTTGAGGATGTGGCCGAGATCCGAGGCCAGGCCGTCGGAGAGATCCAGCGCACTGTTAGCCAACCCGCGCAGAGCCTGACCCGCCAGGATGCGGGGATGGGGATGGTCGAGTCGCGGCAACACAGCGGCCAGCTGGTTTTCATTCAGCACGCGCTTGCCGAGCAGGTGAGAGAGCGCCAACGCCGCATCTCCCAGGGTGCCGGTCACATAGATGCCATCCCCCGCCTTGGCGCCGCTGCGCAGCAGGGCGCGGCCGGCGGGCACGGATCCCTTCACCGAGACGGTGATGGAGAGCGGACCCCGGGTCATGTCACCGCCCACCAGGGCCACGTTGTAGTATTCGGCGAGTTCGAGGAAGCCCTCGGCGAAGCCGGCGACCCAGGCCTCATTGATGGCGGGCAGGGTCAGGGCCATAGAGACCCAGCGCGGCTCGGCGCCCATGGCGGCGAGGTCGGACAGGTTGACCGCCAGCGCCTTGTAGCCGAGATCCACCGGATCCATGTCGGGGAAAAAGTGCACGCCGCTCACCAGCGTATCCGTGCTCACCGCCAGCTGGGTATCCGCCGGCAGGGTCAGCAGGGCGCAATCATCTCCAGGGCCCATCACCACGTCCTTGCGGGCGTGGGGGACCTTGAAGTACTTCTCAATCAGCTCAAATTCACCCATACAGTAAAAAGCCAGCAATAAGCTGGCTCCTCTCTTAGACGCTGTTCACGGTCTTGCTGCGAACTCGTGATCAAGGCTCATGTGCTGCTCGTCATCCTCACGTATGTTTATACGCTCCGGTTCCTGTGCTGCTCTTCACCTTGCTGACGACCTCTCGCGACAGATCGTAAATCAGCGCTGAATGCTGATGGACGGCGGGATCAACGCTTCGGCAGCGTCTTGATCACCTTGTCCAGTACGCCGTTGACAAACTTGTGGCTGTCATCGGCGGCGAAGGCTTTGGCCAGCTCGATCGCTTCGTTGATCACCACGCGCGGCGGCACATCATCACGACGGGTCAGCTCGTAGGTCGCCAGACGCAAGATAGCCTTGTCCACCATGTCCACTTCTTCCAGCGGACGGGAGAGGAAAGGTGCAAACACCTTGTCCAGCTCGTTGCAGTGGAGGGCTACCCCGAACAGCAGATCGCGGAAATAGTTCAGGTCCACACCCTTGGTGTCCTGATCTATCTTGAACTGCTCTTCGATGTCGCCCACGTTGGCCTTGGTCATCTGCCACTGGTAGATGGCCTGGGTGGCGCAATGACGGGCTTTACGGCGCTCGGACGGTTTCAATGTACTTCTCCTCGTTACACGTCCAGTTGTTTCAGGACGTTGATCATTTCGAGCGCGCTCAGTGCAGCCTCTGCACCCTTGTTACCCGCCTTGGTACCGGCGCGCTCGATGGCTTGTTCGATGTTTTCTGTGGTCAGCACGCCAAAGGCAACGGGAATTTCATATTCCATCATTACCTGAGCCAGGCCCTTGCCGTTCTCGCTCGCCACCAGTTCGAAGTGGTAGGTGCCGCCACGGATGACGGTACCGAGGGCGACTATGGCGTCGTATTGACCACTCTTGGCCAGCTTCTTGGCCGCCAGGGGGATTTCGACGGCCCCCGGCACGCGTACCAGGGTCAGATTGCTGTCCTGGATCTGGCCTTGACGCTTGAGCACGTCCAGCGCGCCGTTCACCAGGCTGTCATTGATGAAGCTGTTGAAACGGGCAACGACAATAGCTACACGCGCCTCGGGAGCGGCGATATTTCCTTCGATAATCTTCATTGGAAATCCTGTCTCTGTGCAATCAGTGGGGCCATCAATGGGGCCGCGGCCAAAAGTGCGCACATTCTAACACAAAGGCAATGGGACAAAAACAGGCATCACCACTCCGGTCATGAGGCCCTTATTAATTTTTTTCTTAACTGCTCCGACCTGCTAATAATACGGGCGCCTTTCACGGGGTAAAAATAATAATATCAAGGAGTTCAATATGTTGTATTTCAAACGCAGCGGCGTCGCGCTCGCATGCCTGCTCTCATTTGCCGCCCAGGCCGATACCGGCATGCCACGCATCATAGGTGGCAACGCCACGGCAGCACCCAGCTGGATGGCGGCGGTCGGTGAAGTCGTCGATGGCACCTGGGTCAACTTCTGCGGTGGCACCCTGATCGACAGTCAGTGGGTACTGACCGCAGCCCACTGCGTCGCCGATGCCCAATCCGGCCCGATGGAGGTAGCCATCGGCGTGACGGACTTGAGCCGTCCCCATATCCGCAGCAGAGTAGATCAGGTGTTGATGCACCCCGAGTACTATCAAAACCTGCTGCAGAATCTGGGGAGTCCCGACAAGACCCCTTCCTCCTCGGATGTGGCCCTGCTGCACCTGACCAGTCCCGTCTCCCTCGCCCCCATCAGGATTGCCGATCTGACGGCCAAGGACACCTGGCAGTTGGGCACCACCCAGCTCAATGCCCTCGGTTACGGTGGCACCAACCCTGCCGCGACCAAGAGCAGTTCGCAGCTGCTGGCGGTGGATCTCGCCTATCAGGGGGAGCGGGACCGCTGGTATGGCGATCAGACCCTCACTCACATCTTCGCCGGCAACCTGCTCGGCCAGGACACCTGCAAGGGTGACAGTGGCGGCCCGTTAACCCAGGGGGGAGAACTGGTCGGCGTCACCAGTTACGGCGCCTACCCCTGCGCCACCGGCAGCGCCGGCGGCTATGTCTACGCCCCGGCGTTCAAGGGCTGGATTTCCAGCCAGCAACAGGGGATCACCCTGACCAGCATCCGCGGCCTCGTTCTGCCTCAGGGGACCAGTGGCTGGGCCGACTACCAACTCGCCAACCGCACCACTCAGGCCATGACCCTGAGCAATCTTTATAGCGATGCTCCCGGCATGCTCAACGGCTGCCCCAACCGCCTGGAGGCGGGGCAGCACTGCACCCTGCGTCTGCGCGCCGATGCCAACGACACCGTGGGCACACTGCGTCTCCAGGGAGTAAGACTCACCGCCATCGACGAGCGGGGCGGGAGTCAGCGTCTTGAAGCTGTTCTGATGAGCATGACCGGCAAGCCCACCCAGACGAACACCACGGGGACGACGGCGGCAGGCGGCAACCCGACAACGACAGCGACGACAACCACCACTTCCACCTCCAGTGGCGGTGGCGGCGGTGGTGCCATCGGCCTTGTCAGCCTGTTGCTGCTGCCCCTTGCCTGGTTGCGCCGTCGCCGTTAAGACACGCGCTCAATAGTAGGCAACAAACAATAAGGGATGACCTAGGTCATCCCTTATTTCATTGCACACCACTCTCCCCACCCCATGGTGGGAAGCGACGGCGTGGGCGAGATTACTCGCCGACGTATTCCACCACCTCCAGGCCGAAACCGCCGAGGGCATGGTATTTCTTGGGCGAGCTCAGCAGGCGCATCTTGCCGACCCCCAGGGTCTTCAGGATCTGGGAACCCACGCCGACCCGGCGCGAGGTACCCTGCCACTTGGCCCCTTCCGGCGCCAGCCCCTTGTCGGCGGCTTCGAACGCCTTGACCCGGGCCAGCAGCTCGTCGCCCTGGGCTTCTGCACCCAGGATCACCAGCACACCACCCTCTTTCGCAATGCGCGCCATGGATTTTGCCAGCGGCCAGCTGCGGGCAGCGTGGCGGTCGGTCTGCAGCAGATCGCTCAGCACGTCGTGCAGATGCACCCGCACCAGGGTCGGCTTGTCGGCCTGGATGTCACCCTTCTTCAGGGCAAAATGCACCTGGTTGTCGATGGTATCGCGGAAGGTGATGAGGTCGAACTCACCGTGCTCGGTGGGCAGTTTGCACTCGGCCACCTGCTCGACCGTGGTCTCGTGCTGGTTGCGGTACTCGATAAGATCCGCAATGGTGCCAAGTTTGATGCCATGCTGCTCGGCGAACACTTCCAGATCCGGGCGGCGCGCCATGCTGCCGTCCTCATTGAGGATCTCGACGATGACGGAGGCGGCCTCGTAACCCGCCAGCCGAGCCAGATCGCAGCCTGCCTCGGTGTGGCCGGCGCGGGTCAGCACACCACCATCCTGCGCCATCAGCGGGAAGATGTGGCCGGGCTGCACCAGATCGGCGGCCTTGGCGTTCGGCGCCACCGCGGCTTGCACCGTCACGGCGCGATCGGCGGCGGAGATGCCGGTGGTCACCCCTTCGGCCGCTTCTATGGTCACGGTGAAGGCAGTGGAGAACTGGGCGTTGTTGCGATCCACCATCAGCGGCAGCGCCAGCTGTTTGCAGCGATCCCGGGTCAGGGTCAGGCAGATGAGGCCACGGCCGTAGCGGGCCATAAAGTTGATGTCCTCAGGGCGGACACAGGAGGCGGCCATGATGAGGTCCCCTTCATTCTCCCTGTCTTCGTCATCCATCAGGATCACCATCTTGCCAGCCTTGATATCGGCAATGATTTCCTGGGTTGTGCTCAGCGCCATGGGCTACTCCATCAACATGCTTCGGGATTGAGCCTGCGGGCTCGACTTGATACGGGGTTATTCTGACTTAGATGGGGGCAGAGGCCCCCATTTCAAGCTGCGCGGGATCACAGAAAACCGTTTTTACCCGCTACTTTACAAGACTCGTGGGCTGACCCCGCGGCCGGGATCCGCCGAGATTGCCGCTTAGCGGGGCTATCGGCGCATATAGGCAGCAAAACACCCTATTAAATCAATTTTTAGCGAAATTTAATTCCATTAAATTTTCATAATTAAGAATAATCCACCATTACAAGAAGCCGGATTGCGCCAGTTTCTCCAGGGTCAGGGACGAGGTACTTTTGTCCTGCGCCTTACCCTGCATCAGCCGCTCCAGATAGCGGGCTATCTGATCCACCTCGAGATTCACGCGATGGCCCGGCTTCCAGCGGGCTATGGTGGTCTCCTGGGCTGTGTGCGGCACTATGGTAAGGCGAAACAGGGTGCCCTCTACGGCGTTGACCGTGAGGCTGATGCCATCCACCGCGATGGAGCCCTTCTCGGCGATGTAGCGGGCGAGATCGGCCGGCGCTTCAATCCAGTATTCGATGGCGCGGCCGCTGCCGGACTTGCGCTTCACCTCGCCTATACCGTCCACGTGGCCGGAGACCAGGTGGCCGCCGAGGCGCGAGGTCGGCATCAGGGCTTTTTCCAGATTGACGGGATCGCCCACCTTGGCATCGGCGAAACCGGTACGCGACAGGGTTTCGAGCGATACGTCGGCGGTGTAGCTCTTGTCGCCGAGGGCCACTACGGTCAGGCAGACGCCGTTGGTGGCGATGGAGTCGCCGAGTTTGACGTCACTGAAATCCAGGGTCGGGGCGTGCACTGTGAGGGCCATGTCCTCCCCCTGCCGACGCAGGGCGGCCAGGGTACCCATGGCTTCGATAATTCCGGTAAACATGCAGATCACCTTGCTGCTGACAGGGCCCGGCGGCCCCGTCTCTGAAAATGTGTAAGCGCTGAACGTCAGGCCATCCAGCCTCAATGCCAGTGGCTTGGTTCCAGCGGCCACCCCTCTTGCAAGAGGGACAGCCGCTCATCAAACGATCTTGGCCGTGATGCGAATATCCTGCCCCACCAGCCGCACATCCTTGAGGTTGAGCTTGGGCGCCTGGAACAAGCGGGTCAACTCGGGCAGATGGAACAGGCCGCGGCCCTCATCCCCCAAGAGCTTGGGCGCCTGATAGAGCACCAGCTCGTCCACCAAGCCCTTGCCGAGCAGGGCGCCACACAGGCGCGGCCCCGCCTCCACCAGCACGGAGTTGATGTTGCGCTTGGCCAGCAACATGAACAGGCTGACCAGATCCAGCTTGCCGTCCAAGAGCGGCAGCTCCAGCTGCTGCACCCACTCGGGCCAGTCCCCGTCCACCTTGTGGCGCGCCAGCAACACTGGGCCCGTGGTCTTGAACAGGGGCAAGTCCGGGGTCAGCCGGTTTTGGGAGTCGATGACCACCCGCAGGGGCTGGCGCAGGGCTTCCTTGGGATAAACGGCCTTGACCGAGGGAGGCAGCTCGTCCCAGCGCACGTTGAGCGAGGCGCCATCGGTCAGTACCGTCTCGGCGCTAGACAATACGGCGTCGTGACGGGCCCGCAGGCGCTGCACGTCGGCGCGCGCTAAGGGGCCGGTGATCCACTGGCTCTCGCCGCTCGCCATGGCGGTGCGGCCATCGAGACTCGCGCCGAGTTTCACCGTCACCTGGGGGAAGGCGGTGCGCATCCGCTTGAAGAAGCCGGGATTAAGCGCCTCGGCCTCGGCGCTGAGCAGGCCGAAGTCCGCCTTGATGCCCGCCTCGGAGAGCATGCGCAGGCCCCGCCCACCCACCTGGGGATTGGGATCCACCATGGCGGCGACCACCCGGGTCACCCCGGCCTTGATCAGCGCCTCGGCGCAGGGGGGGGTGCGGCCGTGATGGGAGCAGGGCTCCAGGGTCACGTAGGCGGTGGCGCCACGGGCCTCTTCGCCGGCGGCGTGCAGGGCATAGACTTCCGCATGGGGTTCACCGGCACGCTGATGCCAACCCTCCCCCACCACCACGCCGGCTTTCACCAGCACGGCACCGACACAGGGGTTGGGGGCCGTGGTGTAGCGGCCGCGGCGGGCCAGCTCGAGGGCCCGGTTCATCCATTGATAATCGTCTTGACTAAACATCTGGGCTCCCGTTCAACGCGAGAAAATAGGGGTTCTAACGCAATTCGTGGGTGGCTGGCTTATTTCTCCAGCTTGGCGATCTCTTCGCCGAATTCGCGGATGTCCTCGAAGCTGCGATAGACGGAGGCGAAACGGATATAAGCCACCTTGTCGAGGCTCTTGAGCTCATCCATCACCAGGTTGCCAAGCAGCTGGGAGGCCACCTCCCGCTCGCCGGTGGCGCGCAGGCGGGACTTGATGTGATTGATCCCCTTCTCGATGGCTTCCATGCTCACCGGCCGCTTCTCCAGCGCCCGCAAAATGCCGCCACGCAGCTTCTCTTCATTGAAGGGCTCGCGGGAGCCGTTGGACTTGATGATGCGCGGCATCACCAGCTCGGCCATCTCGAAGGTGGTGAAACGCTCGTGACAGAGCAGGCACTCGCGGCGCCGACGCACCTGATGGCCTTCCGCCACCAGCCGGGAATCGATCACCTTGGTATCAACGGCACTACAGAACGGGCAATGCATCGGACCTCCGGCGCAAACTCATGACATCTAAGGGGTCACCTGCCACCAGGGGCAGGAGCTTGGTCAGCCAGTGTAACACGGCCACCCAAAACCGGTAAAAGCCCAGAAAAAACAATGCTACCCGTGGGTAGCATTGAGGTTGTGGCGAGAACGGCCGCCATCAGTCGTCATAGGGCAAGGCATCGGGATCGCAATCCACGTAATCGGGCGCGGGATCCTGCTCGAACTGCACCGCCTCTATGTGAGTCGCCCCCTGCATCAGCGCCTTGCCGACCCTGTGCATGCCATCCATGACCCGGCCCTCGCTGTCGAGGATGATGGGATAGGCGAGATCGGCGGCCAGCATCAGCTGGCAGTGTTCGACCATGCTGCGCACCGTGGGCCGCACGCTGCCATGGCCGTACCAGTGTTCCTTGTCGAGCTCGGCTATTTGACCAAGCGGTACGGCGCGCACCGGCAACTCGCGGCCGAGCCTTATCAGCCTGCGCACATCCCAGGCCAGCAGGCCGTCGGGGCTTGGGCGAAAGTGGTACTGGGCGCGGATGGACGAGATAAGGTCGTCATCGCTGGGCATTGTCTCATGTGGCACTGGGCCTCCTCGCTTGACGGACTGAGCACGGCACCCACATGACGCCGCCCTATAAACAACAATGCCACCCGAGGGTGGCATTGTTTTATACCAGAAATTCTGGTTTATCAGGCATAAACCGGCAGACGACGGCAGATATCCAGCACTTTCTCGCGCACGGTAGCCAGCACTTCGTCGTTGTCGTGGTTGTCCAGCACGTCGCAGATCCAGCCCGCCAGCTGCTTGCTCTCGGCTTCCTTGAAGCCGCGGCGAGTGATGGCCGGGGTACCCAGACGCACACCTGAGGTGACGAAGGGGGAACGCGGATCGTTCGGTACCGAGTTCTTGTTGACGGTAATGTTGGCCTTGCCCAGGGCGGCATCGGCTTCTTTACCGGTCAGCTCACGGCCGATCAGATCCACCAGCATGAGGTGGTTGTCGGTACCGCCGGAGACGATCTTGTAACCGCGGGCCAAGAACACCTCGACCATGGCCTTGGCGTTCTTGACGACCTGAGCCTGGTAGGTTTTGAACTCGGGCTCGAGCGCTTCCTTGAAGGCCACGGCCTTGCCGGCAATGACGTGCATCAGCGGGCCGCCCTGGCCACCCGGGAAGACGGCAGAGTTCAGCTTCTTGTACAGCTCTTCGTCATCGGCAGCGGAGAGGATCAGACCACCGCGCGGGCCGGCCAGGGTCTTGTGGGTGGTGGAGGTGACCACGTGAGCGTGGGGCACCGGGTTCGGGTAGACGCCAGCGGCAATCAGACCGGCCACGTGGGCCATGTCGACGAACAGCCAGGCACCGATCTTGTCGGCGATCTCGCGCATGCGGGCCCAGTCGACCACGCCAGAGTATGCGGAGAAGCCGCCGATCATCATCTTCGGCTTGTGCTCGACCGCCAGACGTTCCATCTCGTCGTAGTCGATCTTGCCGGACTCATCGATGCCGTAGGGGATGATGTTGTACAGCTTGCCGGAGAAGTTGACCGGGGAGCCGTGGGTCAGGTGACCACCGTGGGCCAGGTTCATGCCGAGCACGGTATCGCCCGGTTGCAGCAGGGCCATGTAGACGGCGCTGTTGGCCTGGGAGCCGGAGTGCGGCTGCACGTTGGCGTAAGTGGCACCAAACAGTTCCTTGGCGCGCTCGATGGCCAGGGTCTCAACCACGTCCACATACTCGCAACCACCGTAGTAGCGCTTGGCCGGATAGCCTTCGGCGTACTTGTTGGTCAGCTGGGAGCCCTGGGCTTCCATGACGCGGGGGCTGGTGTAGTTCTCAGACGCAATCAGCTCGATATGCTCTTCCTGACGACGGGTTTCGTCTGTGATGGCCTGCCACAGCTGGGGATCATAGCCGGCGATGGTCATGTCACGTTTCAACATCCGTTTATCTCCTGAAAATCGTTTGCGCGATAGGTGAAGTGGGCCCGCGCATTGTAACGTGAGCGGGATCAAAGAGACAGTCCAACCACCCAAAAAAATGTTGAATCTATGTTGCAAAACACAAAGTAATTTAGGTGGTCATCGCCATTTTCCGCCCCAGCCAGGCACGCAAGTCCGTCACAGCTCCCTCAAAGGCCGGCATCAGGGCCGTCACAGCTCCCTCAAAGGCCGGCATCAGGGCCGTCGGTGAACCCTCTGCGTATTCCAGCTCGGCGCAGCGCTTCGCAAACTCGGAAAGGCCCAGCGCCAGGGCGCTGCCCTTGAGTTTGTGGGCCAGCTGACGGCGCGCCTCCCCCGGTTCGCTCGCAGCCAAAGCGGCCACCAGCTCGCGGCCTTGTGACTCGAACAAATCGATAAGCTGACCGATGCGCGCCGCCCCCAGCATGGGCAGATCCGCCTCTAGCACGGCGTTGCTCGCGGGGGGCTGTGTGGGCCTCGTCTGCGGATCCGCTGGCACGGGCAAGGCATTTTCTTCCTTGAACTGGCGAGCTTCCTTGAACTGGTGAGCGATGGCGCCGGCGAGAGCCGCCAGCCGCACCGGCTTGCCAACAAAGTCCGCAAAGCCCGCCGCCAGGCAGTGGCGGATATCTTCGGGGTACATCTGGGCCGAGACGGCGATGGCGGGCAGCGCCCGGCCATGCACCTCCTCGCTGATGGCGGCGAGATCTTCGCGCAAACTGATGCCGTCCATGTCCGGCAGATTGATGTCGAGCAGCGCCAGATCGAATGCGCGCTCGGTCACCAGCGCCAGCGCGGTGCGACCGTCCTCCGCCAGGGTGACGCCGTGGCCTAGGCGCGCCAGCATGCCTTGCGCCACCAGCCGGTTGATCTCGTTGTCCTCCACCAGCAGGATCTCCCTCGGCTGGCAGAGCTGGAACGCTTGTGGCTCAGCAGGCAGCAGGGCCGCCGAGCGCTGCAGGGGCAGACTGAAACTGAAACGGCAACCTTCCCCCGGCTGGCTTTGCAGCAGCAACTCACCGCCCATGGCGCTCACCAGCTTCTGACTGATGGCAAGCCCAAGCCCGGTGCCCCCCTGATGGCCCATGTCCCGCTTGCGCTGACGGAACGCCTCGAACACCGCCTGCTGCTCATCGCCCGGAATGCCGGGGCCGGTATCCTGCACCACGAACTCGATGCAGGGCTCGGCGCAGGGACCGGCGCATGCCAGCGGCATCACACAGAGGGTGATGTCCCCCTCCCGGGTAAACTTGACCGCGTTGCCGAGCAGGTTGGCGAGCACCTGGCGCAGCTTGCCCATGTCCCCTTCCACCACGGGGGGCAGGCTTGCCGTGTAGGCTAGCTCAAGGTGCAGTCCCTTGGCCTCGGCCCTTGGCCGGAACAGGGCACAGAGCTCATCCGCCAGCTGGTGCAGCGGGAAGGGCTCGCGGCGCGCCTCCACGTGGCCCGCCTCTATCTTGGAGTAGTCGAGGATGTCGTTGAGGATCTCGAGCAGGGACTCCCCACTGTGGCCGATGGCGGCCAGGTAGCGCTGCTGCTCCCCATTGAGGTGGGTGTCTTCCAGCAGGGTGAGCCCACCGAGTATGCCGTTCATGGGGGTACGGATCTCGTGGCTCATGGTGGCGAGGAAGACCGACTTGGCGCGGTTGGCCTGCTCCGCCTCGGCGCGGGCCTGGCGCTGCTTCTCCACCTCCTCGTTGAGGCGCTCATTGGCATGGCTGAGCTGGCCGGTGCGCTCCTCCACCCGGGATTCCAGCTCCCGCTGATAGCGGCCAAGCTCGATGGCGTTGTCTCGAAAAACCTGCAGGGCCCGGCCGAGCTTGGCCAGCTCGTCCTGCCCCTGGGCCAGGGTCGGTTGCGGCGTCAGATCTCCCCGCGCCAGCCGGCTCATCCCCGCCACCGCGTGTTGCAGCGGCCAGACGATGCGGCCATAGACAATGCGCCACATCAGCAGGATCAAGAGACCCAGGGTGAGCAGACCGATCAGCACCAGCGCCTGCTCCACCAGTTGCAATTTTTCGCGCAGGGCACGCTGGCTCTGGCCCAGGGCATGGCGCGCATCTGTGACCAGGGCCCCCACCTGCTGGTTGAGGCTCGCCATCATGACGTCGTTGGCCGTGGCCAGCACCCGCAGCGCCTCCCCCTTGCCGAGCCAGTCGCTGCGCAGTTGCACCAGTTTGTCACTCTGCTCGAGCAGGGTCAGCGCCTGCTCCACCGACGCCCGACGGCCGGGATCCGTCACCGCCCCCGCCCGCAGCCGCAAGATGGCCAGCTCCCTGCGCACATCCTGTTGCAGCTGTTGCAGGGCCTGGGGCTGATCGCTTCGCCAGATTTCCTCGATGCGCTGTTGCTGCATCAGGGTGCGATGACGCAGCTCCGTCATCTGCTCCAGCCAGTCGAGATCCTGCTCCAGCAGCCGATCCAGCGCCGCGTCAGCCTGCTTGCCCTGCAGTCGATAGAGATCGCCCATGCCCGCCACCATCACGGTTTCGGCATTCTCCATTTGGCTGCGTGCGAGCTCGGCCACCTGGCCTGCGGCGTCCACCAGCTCGGTACGCAGTGCGCTCCCCTCGGCCATGAGCGTCAACCGCTCCCCCACCAGCCAGCCCTGTTGGCCCAGGTTGCCTATGATGGTCTGGCTGAGCTGATGCAGCTTATCCAGCTCCCCTTCGGTCCCCAGCTGCTCCAGCACCCCTTGCATCTGCTGGCCCTGCAGGGTCAGCAGGCGTCCCTGATGCTCGCGCTCCACCTCGCTGCTCGCCATGGCCAGCAGCCGGGAAGAGCTCTGGATCTCGCCGCTCAGGCGCGCCAGGGTACGGGCACTCTCCTGACTGGCCAGGGTGGCTTGTACCCCCTGCTCCAGCTGGCGCAACTGGGTGAGCCCGACCCAGCCCAGCAGGGAGGCACTCAGGGTCAGCAGCGCCATCAGGGAGAAGGCCAGCAGCAACTTGCCGCCCAGGCCGGAAAACATTCTCACGGGGGATCCTTGGTTGTAATCGACTTTGTCCGGATAATACGGCCCCACACTTTAACAAAACCCTCTGCCATGCGAAGCCTCTCTCTGTGCATTCTGCTCGCGCTGCTCGTCCGTCCCGCCGTCGCCTTCGAGGTGGAACACTGGCCGGACGGCGCCTTCATCGGTAAGCCCGAGCGAGTGCAATGGGCTGGGCCCACTCCCCTCCCCAAGCCACTGACCCTGTGCGTTCTCTACCCTCATCTGCGCGATGCCTACTGGCTGTCGGTCAATCAGGGCATGGTGGAAGAAGCCAAGCGGCTCGGGGTCAACTTGCGGATCCATGAGGCGGGGGGGTACGGGGCCAAGGCCGAGCAGCGCCAGCAACTGCGCCAATGCGTGGAGGAGGGGAGTGACGCCATCCTGCTCGGCGCTGTCAGCTATGACGGCCTGGCAAAGGCTATCAAGCAGGTGCCCCTGCCGGTATTCGGTCTGGTCAACGATCTCGCCCCGGGGCTTGCCATCGCCCAGGTCGGCGTGCCCTGGCGGCAGATGGGCTGGCGCATCGGCCACTGGCTGGCAGAACGCCACCCGGCGGGCAGCCCGCCGGTCTCGGTCGCCCTCTTCCCTGGCCCCGACTCGGGTAGCGGCACCGCCTTGGTTGAATCCGGCTTCAAGGACGCCATTCGCGGCAGCGCCATCCGGCTCGTCATCACGAGGCGTGGCGACAACAGCCGCGAGATCCAGCGTACCCTGGTGCAGCAGACCCTGGTCCGCCATCCCGATCTTGACTACCTGGTGGGAGGGGCCATCGCCGCCGAGGTGGCGGTCAACGAACTGGCCCAGCACAATGCCAGCCACCCCCAGGTGCTCTCCACCTACTTCAGCCACGGCGTGCAACGGGGCCTGCTGCGCGGCAAGATCCTCGCCGCCAACAGCGATCAGATGCGTGAACAGGGCCGCCTCTCGGTGGCCCAGGCGGTTTGCCTGCTCAGGCAGCCCGATGCCAGCGAGGCGCAGTGTCCCCGGGTCATGGGCCCCCCCATTTTGACCCTGACAGCCCCCCTGAGGGAGCCGGCGAATACCTTGTCGGATGGCACCTTCCGTCCCATCTACCGGGTTGGTACAAACGAAGCCAATCCCTAGGTCAAAACTCGAAGCGGATCACAACCTGGCCGAAGCGGTTCTTATAACATCCTAATTAGAATCGAATTTTTAATTATGGCTTCACCAGCCTGGGGGGAATCGCGATGGAACACCTGTTGACCTTTATCATCCTGATCGTGTTCTTTCTGTTCTACTGGGTCTACTACACCCATCAGCGCAAGCGGGTTCCCGCCACCCAGTGGGAGGAGGTTCCCACCAAGGCCCAATACCTGAGCGCCCACCCGGAAGCGGTGGACGGCAAGATAGTGTTCTGCCGCCACTGCGGTCACCACAAACAACTGGAGGTCGGTCTGGTACATCTGGCGGACTTTCGGCGTGAATGGGCCTGTGCCAAGTGCAAGCGGGTGCTGTTTCGCGCCGAAGATGACCAGGTGGCCTGAGACGCCGGCCAGAGGAAAAGAGATGAAGATGTTACATGCCAGCTGCCTGTGCGGCGCCGTCAAGCTGCGCCTGCCGGATAGCTTCGATTACATGGGCAACTGCCATTGCGGCGAATGCCGCAAGTTTTCCGGCTCGGATTACGCCTCGGTGGGCGGGCTGGACGGGGACAAGGTCGAGGTGATGCAGGGCGGCGACGCCATCGCCCGCTTCCAGAAGTCGGAGGAGACCAGACTCGCCTTCTGCCGCCACTGCGGCTCCAGCCTGTTTAGCCAGAAACTCAGCAGCGGCAAGATCAATCTGCGGCTGGGGATACTCGATGATGTGCCAAGCCAGCAACCGGGCTTTCACATCTTCGTCGGCTCCAAGGCGCCCTGGCACCGGATAGGGGATGACTGCCCTCAGTTTGAGACCCGACCATCGGTCTGATGGCAGAAAAACCCACTATTTATTGCAAAATCACTTATTAAATAATTCACAAAAAGCACTGAAAACAGCCTGATTCACTGCCTACGGGGCTATCTGACCGGCAAACAGGTAACCCTCGCCGTGAACGGTGACGAACAGCTGGGGATCCCGCGGGTCCTCCTCCAGCTTGCCCCGCAGCCGGCGGATCAGCACGTCTATGGTGCGATCGCTCGGCCCGTCCCCGCGATGGGTCACCAGGGAGAGGATCCGCTCCCGGCTGAGCACCCGGCCCGCATGGGCGACGAACACCACCAACACCTCATATTCGGCCTTGGTAAGGCGCACCGGCACCCCGTCCTTGCTGAGCTGACGACGGGGAATGTCGAAGCGCCAGGGGCCGAAGCAGACCGCATCGTCATCGGGCTCGCTCGCCCCTTGCACAGCTGTCGCAAGCGAAATGCGCCACAGCAGGTTCTTGACCCGCACCAGCAGTTCCCTCAGTTCAAACGGCTTGGTGACATAGTCATCGGCCCCCATCTCGAGCCCCACTATCCGGTCCACCGCGTCGCTGCGGCCGGTCACCAGGATAATGCCCACCGTGCTGCGGGCTCTGAGCTCACGGGTCAGCAGCAGGCCGTCTTCCCCCGGCAGGTTGATGTCCAGCATCACCAGGGCGATGTCCTGCTCCGCCAGGGCGGCCCGCATCCCCTGCCCGTCTTCCACCGCCGTCACTCTATACCCTTCCCGCTCGAAATAGCCGGTCAGCTTCTCGCGGGTCACGACGTCATCTTCAACGACCAGAATGTGGTGGCGCATGGCAGGGCTCGCAGCAGGGACAGGGGGGATTATTCTATTCATATTTTGTCATAAATACCCCTAATTCATTAATTTTTACCGGCAACCCTGTTCACAGCGGCTCCCTATCATGGCTCACATCAAAAAAGCGATGTGAGAGACCTTCCATGAAAAAACTGTGGCACTTCCTGCGCACACCCAGCCGCCGCTGGTCGGTGCTGGCGCTGATCCTGGTCGGGGTCGGCGTGACCCTGGCCGGCACCGTCGGCTTGCATTACGGCTTCGAGAAGACCAGCTCCCTGGAGTTCTGCGTCTCCTGCCACTCCATGGAGAGCACCGTCTATCCGGAGTACAAGGAGTCCATCCACTTCAAGAACGCCTCCGGGGTGCAGGCGGTCTGTACCGACTGCCACCAGCCCAAGGACTTCGTCGGCAAGGTGGCCCGCAAGATGGAGGCCGCCAACGACCTCTATCAGGAGTACATAGGCCACAGCATCGACACCCAGGAGAAGTTTGAGGACAGGCGCTTGCACCTGGCGGAGAAGGTGTGGGCCCGCATGAGCAGCCAGAACTCCAAGACCTGCAAGTCCTGCCACAGCTACGACAACATGGATCACGCCAAGCAGTCCCCCGCCGCCGCCCTGGCCATGCAGGACGCCGCCGCCAAGAACATGAACTGCATCGAGTGTCACAAGGGCATAGCCCATGAGCTGCCGAACATGGCAGGCGGCTTCCGTGCCACCTTCGCCAGCCTCAAAGAGGCCGCACAGGAGGCCCCCGCCGCCGAGACCCTCTACACCCTGGCCGAGAAAGATCTCTACGCCAGCGAGCAGAGCACGGAAGCCGTCGGCAAGCTGCTGCCCGCCTCCCGCATCCAGGTGCTGGCCCGCAATGGCGATCGTCTCCAGGTGTCGGTCGAAGGCTGGCGCGAGCGGGACGGCAAGGGCCGGGTGCTGAGCGAATACATGGGCAAGCGGGTCTTCGTCGCCACCCTGCGCGATGAGCTCAAGGCGGAGGAGCAGGTGCTCAAGCAGCAGATGGATGAAGCGACCCAGATCCCCTGGGAGCAGGTGCGGGTCCAGGCCTGGGTCGATGGCAAGGGGCTCGAGCCCTCGCTGCAACCCATCTGGGACTATGCCGGCGAGATGTACAAGTCCACCTGCAACTCCTGCCACGCGGCGCCGGATCCCGCTCACTTCACCGCCAACGGCTGGATCTCCGGGCTCAAGGCGATGTCCGCCTACTACCGCCTGAGCAAGGAAGAGGAGCGCACCCTGCTCAAATACCTGCAGAACCACGCCGCCGATACCGGCGGTCAGGGTAGCCACTAAGGATTCGAAAGAGGAATAACATCATGATCAACATTTCCCGCCGTGGTTTCCTGGGTGGCCTGCTGGCCAGCGGCGCCAGCGCCCTGATCGGCCCCTCCCTGCTTGGCCGCGCCGTCATGGCCGCCGAGTCAGGTGACAAGCTGGTGCAATCGGGCTCCCACTGGGGCGCCTTCCGCGCCCGGGTGGTGGACGGCCGCTGGGTCGAGACCCTGCCCTTCGAGCACGACAAGCACCCGACCGAGATGCTCAAGGGGTTGGCCGAGGTGGTCTACAACCCCTCCCGCATCCGCTATCCCATGGTGCGCCTGGACTGGCTGCGCAAGGGTCACCAGTCCGACACCCGCGAGCGCGGCCAGAACCGCTTCGTGCGGGTGACCTGGTCCCAGGCCCTGGACTTCTTCTATCACGAGCTGGAGCGGGTGCAGAAAACCTATGGCCCGAGCGCCCTTTACGCGGGTCACTCCGGCTGGCAGTCGGTGGGCAAGCTGCACTCCGCCGGCGCCATGCTGGGCCGTGCCATGAACCTGCACGGCACCTATCTCGCCAAGGCCGGTGACTACTCCACCGGCGCCGCCCAGGTGATCCTGCCCCACGTAGCAGGCGCCATGGAGGTGTACGAGCAGCAGACCTCCTGGCCGCTCTTGCTGGAGCACAGCAAGACCATAGTCATCTGGGGCTCCGATCCCATCAAGAACCTGCAGGTGGGCTGGCTGGTGCCGGATCACAGCGTCTACGACTACTGGGCACAGCTCAAAGAGAAGGTAGCCAAGGGGGAGATCCGGGTCATCAGCGTCGATCCGGTCAAGTCCAAGACCCAGAAATACCTGGGCTGCGAGCAGGTTGCCCTCAACCCCCAGACCGATCTGCCTCTGATGTTGGGTATCGCCCATACCCTCTACAGCGAGAAGCTGCACGACGAGAAGTTCCTGAAGAACTACACCACCGGCTTTGACAAGTTCCTGCCCTACCTGCTCGGCGAGAGCGACGGCCAGGTGAAGAGTGCCGACTGGGCGGCCACCCTGTGTGGCGTACCCGCCGACCGCATCCGCGAGCTGGCCCGCACCATGGCCGCTGGCCGCACCCAGCTCATCGGCGGCTGGTGCGTGCAGCGCATGCACCACGGCGAGCAATATGCCTGGATGCTGGTGGTCGTTGCCTCCATGCTGGGCCAGATTGGCCTGCCCGGCGGCGGCTATGGCTTTGGCTGGCATTACAACGGCGCCGGCACCATCACCAGCACGGGCCCCATCATGTCCGGGTTCAGCTCCGTCATCCCCGGGGTCAAACCCATCCACAACGGCGACTGGAAGGGGTACTCCAAGTTCATCCCTGTGGCCCGCTTCGTGGACTGCATCCTCAATCCGGGCAAGACCATCGCCTTCAACGGCCAGACCATCACCTACCCGGAGATGAAGATGGCGGTGTTCTGCGGCAACAACCCCTTCCACCACCAGCAGGATCGCAACAAGATGGTGGCGGCCTGGCGCAAGCTGGAAACCGTGGTGAGCGTGGATCATCAGTGGACCGCGAGCTGCCGCTTCGCCGACATAGTGCTGCCGGCCACGACGACCTACGAGCGAGACGATATAGAGCAGTGGGGCTCTCACTCCAACGCCGGCATCCTGGCCATGCGCAAGGTGGTGGAGCCGCTGTTCGAGGCCCGCGACGACTACGACATCTTCGCCGACCTCTGCCGCCGTTTCGACCGCGAGGCCGAGTTCACCGGTAGCAAGAGCAAGCTGGAGTGGATCCAGAGCATCTATGACGACGCCCGCCTGCAGGGCCGTGGCATCGGCATCCGTCTGCCCCGCTTCAGCCAGTTCTGGCAGGGAGAAGGCTTCGTCACCTTCCCGGCCGGCCAGCCCTGGGTGCGCCACGAGTCGTTCCGCCAGGAGCCGGATCTGGAGCCGCTGGGTACCCCGTCCGGTCTCATCGAGATCTTCTCCCAGACCATAGCGAACTACGGCTATGCGGACTGTCCCGGCCATCCGGTCTGGATTGAGCCGTTCGAGCGCTCCCACGGCGGCCCGGGCAGCAAGCAGTACCCGCTGCACCTGCAGTCCTGCCACCCGGACAAGCGGCTGCACAGCCAGCTCTGCTCCTCGGACGCCTATCGCGCCACCTACACTGTGCAGGGCCGGGAGCCTGTCTACATGAGCCCGCAGGACGCCAAGGCCCGTGGCCTCAAGGACGGCGATCTGGTGCGGGTGTTCAACGGCCGCGGTCAGGTACTGGCGGGTCTGGTGGTCTCCGATGACTATGCCCCCGGCGTGGTACGCATTCAGGAAGGGGCCTGGTACGGTCCGCTGGAAGGGGGCAAGGTCGGCACCCTGTGCACCTATGGCGACCCCAATGTGCTGACCGCCGACATAGGCTCCTCCAGCCTGGCCCAGGCTACCACGGCCCACACGACCTTGGTGGAGATAGAGAAATTCCAGGGCCCAGTGCCCGCGGTCACCGCCTTTGGCGCGCCGGAGTCGACGGCGGGCATAGACCCCATGTTTCCGGCACTGTGAGCGGGGGCGGCCAAAAGCGCCCCTTGAGTTTCCTTTATTTTTAAAGTCGTTAGAATCGGGGGCCATCAAGGCTCCCGATTGTCATCCACGGAGGAAAAATGCAGGAATTTATGGCTACCAGCGAACGCCGGGCCGAACTTTACTGGTGGTTTTCCACCCTGTTTGCCGCCGAGCTCAGCGACCCCCAGATCGCCGAGTATGACAGCTACGATGTGCGCAGCTTCCTCAAAAGCCTCTCCACGCTGGATCCCATGCGTGACGCCGTGGCCGAGCTCAATGACGCCATCGCCCGCCTGCTGGTGCGCCCGGATCGTCAGCTGGAGCTGGCCGCCGACTTCGCCGGTCTGTTCCTGGTCGATCCCAAGCAGGGCGCCCTGCCTTACGAATCCCTCTATCGCGGGGAGGCCAAGCTCTTGATGCAGGCCCCCATGGCCGAGATGCAGGCCCGCCTCGCGCGCCTTGGCATCGATGTGAGCGACAAGTACAAGGAACCCGCCGATCACCTGGCCATCGAGCTGGATCTGATGGGCAATCTCATCATTCGCGCCGCCGAAGCAACCACCGCCAGCGAGCGGGAACAGTGGTTGCAGGAGCAGGAAGAACTGCTGCATCACCACCTGCTCGGCTGGTTCGCCGATTTCGAGCAGGCCTGCCGCAAGGCCGACAAGTTCGGCTTCTATGGCGCCAGCGCCCGCCTGTTGGGGGTATTCCTCCACATGGACGCAAACTACCTGAACCTGGTCAAACCGGCGCAAACCGCCGACTGATCTGATGAAAACGGCCCTGCTGCTGATCGCCTGCTGGCTGCTCATCTTTATCCCGACACAGCAGGGCCTGCTTCCCCTGGCAGCCCTGCTGTTCAACCCGGACAGGGAGCTCCATGGCGCGGCCCAGCTCACCGGTTTCGCCGGCATACTGCTCACCCTCTACCTCGCCAACCTCGGGGTGGAGGTGGTACTGCGCCGCCGCTTCCAGATTGCTGGCATGCTGGCCCTGCTGGTGGCCTGGGTCGGCTTCATCCACAGCAGCGGCAGCCCTGCACACTGGCTGCCCCTGATAGCCTTCGCCCTCCCTTTTCTGATGCTGGCCATGCTGGTGCTGGTGCGCGGCCTGCAAGCCTTCGGTCGCCAGAAAGGCTGACATCCATTTGATTTAATACAATTCCCTGGCTCACTTTCCCTCTGATGACTTCATGCCATACTGACACAGGCGTCTAAATGACAAGAAAGTCAATTCAGGAGCCTCCATGGAAAAAGCGCTACCCGAATCGGTTCAGGGCCCATATCTGTCAGGCCAGTTATCCCCCCATGAATGGCAGCAACTGTTTGAGCTGACACCTCTGGGCATCGGGATATTCGATCGCGAATTCAGATGCCGTTATGCCAATGAGGCCTTCGCCGGGTTCAGCGGCCTGCCCATAGCAGAGCTGCTCGGCAGCAAGCTCTCTGATATCAGCCCAAGCCAGGCGCCCCTCATCAACCAGCAGGCGGGACAGGCGGCGTTCAGGCCAAGCAGCATAGGCGCCTTGCATCCCCACAAGATCGGACACGGGCACGCGATCTGCAGCCCCATGCAAGATGAGCATGGCGCCCCCGATGGCCTGCTCGTCATAGTGCACGACTTCGCAAGAGCGTCGGACCAGCACATCACTCCCATCGGGCTCCAGGGCACGGCCAGCCGTCAGTTTGAGCAGCTGTGTCAGGCGCAGGCTCGGCTCCATCACCTCGCCTACCATGACGCGCTCACCAGTCTGGGCAATCGCAGCCTGCTGCAGGAGCGGCTCGAACTGGAGCTCAAGACGGCCCAGTTGAATCAGCAAAAGTTTGCCCTGCTGTTTATCGATCTCGACGGCTTCAAACAGATAAACGACACCCTGGGCCACAGGGCGGGTGATCAGCTGCTCCGGCTGCTGGCGGAACGCATCCGCCGCTGCCTGGGCCAACGGGATCTCGCCGTCCGACTCGGCGGGGACGAGTTTCTGGTGCTGCTCCCCTGCATGGATCGGCAGCCCACCCTGACGGTGCTGGTGGAGCAGTTACAACTCAGCCTGCACGCCCCCGCCGAGCTCGGGCACGACAGGGTGACTCCGTCGGCCAGCATAGGCATAGCCCTCTATCCAGATCATGGCCAGAGCCCGGATCGCCTCATCAGTGCGGCCAGCAATGCCATGCGCGAGGCCAAGCGCCGGGGTCGCAATGGCTATCTCTTTTACTCCCACCGCATGGCCGAGCAGATGCGAGAGCGCATGGTGCTGGAGCAGGGCCTGCTCAAGGCCATGGAACAACAGCAATTTCGCGTCCTCTATCAACCCATGGCGGATCTCGCCAACAACCGGCTGAGCGGGTTGGAGGCCTTGCTCCGCTGGCAGCACCCGAGTGAAGGCATGATCTCTCCCGCCCGCTTCATCCCGGTGGCCGAGCAGTGCGGCCTGATAGAGCAGATAGGAGAGTGGGTGATGCGCACCGCCTGCCAGCAGGGGCAGCGCTGGCTGGCACAGGGACTGACGGTACCCAGATTGTCCGTCAATGTGTCGGTCAGGGAGATGCAATCCCCCGACTACGTGGAGCGGGTCACCGCCATCCTGGCTGAGACAGGTTTCCCGGCAGAGCGCCTGGAGATAGAAGTCACCGAGAGCATCATCCAGAGCGTGGATCAGAGCCTGCGTCTGTTTACCCGCCTCAAGGCGCTGGGGGTTCAGATCGCCATCGATGACTTTGGTACCGGTTTTTCCTCTCTCAGCCTGCTGAAAAGCCTGCCCATCGATCGCATCAAGATAGACAGAACCTTCGTCCAGGCCCTGCCCGATGACAAACACAGCCGGGAGCTGTGCCGCACCATAGTCCACCTGGCGGACAGCCTCGGCATGGCGGTCACCGCCGAGGGGATAGAGACCCAGTCCCAGCGCCAGTTCTTGCAGTCACTGCGCTGTGAGGAGGGTCAGGGCTATTTGTTCAGTCACCCGCTGTCGAAATCCCATCTGGCAACCAAACTGACGCCGCACTGCAGCGCCTTGTGTTGATCCAGCAGCGCGCAACCCAATAAAAAAGGGAGCCTATGTGCTCCCTTTTTTATTGTCTGACCCTGAGCGACCAGACAGGTTTGGCTCTTCTGCCAGACGCTATCCAAAAGTCTAATTGCCCTCGGGCACCAAAGGTATAAGTTGTTACTCAAACATTACAAGAATGTATTCAAAGGAGTGACAGATGAGCGAGAGCAAGGTCTACCCGGTCAAGGCCCACATAGGTAAGAACGCCCTGCTGGACAAGGCAGGCTATGAGGCCATGTATCAGGCATCGGTGCAGGATCCGGACGGCTTCTGGGGTGAGCAGGGCAAGATCCTCGACTGGATGAAACCCTACACCCGAGTCAAGAACACCTCCTACGATCCGGGCCACGTCTCCATCAAATGGTACGAGGATGGCTTGCTCAACGTCTCCGCGAACTGCCTGGATCGCCATCTGGCACAGCGCGGCGACAAGGTCGCCATCATCTGGGAAGGGGACAACCCGGCCGAGGATCGCAAGCTGACCTATCGCGAGCTGCATACCGAGGTGTGCAAGTTTGCCAACGTGCTCAAGGCGCAAGGGGTCAAGCGCGGCGACATGGTCTGCCTCTATATGCCCATGGTGCCGGAAGCTGCCATCGCCATGCTGGCCTGTACCCGCATCGGCGCCGTCCATAGCATCGTCTTCGGCGGCTTCTCGCCGGAAGCCCTGGCCGGCCGCATCATAGATTCGGGATCCTCCATCGTCATCACCGCCGATGAAGGCTTGCGTGGCGGTCGTCCCATCCCCCTCAAGAAGAACGTGGACGAGGCGCTCGCCAACCCCGAGACCCGGGTCGACAAGGTCATCGTCCTCAAGCGCACCGGCGGCAATGTCGCCTGGCACGGCCAGCGCGACATCTGGTGGCACGACGCCGTCGCCAGCGTCAGCGCGGACTGCCCTGCCGAGGCCATGGGCGCCGAGGATCCCCTGTTCGTGCTCTACACCTCAGGCTCCACCGGCAAACCCAAAGGCGTGCTGCACACCACGGGCGGCTACCTGGTCTATGCCAGCCTCACCTTCAAGTACGTGTTCGACTACCACGAGGAGGACATCTACTGGTGTACCGCCGACGTGGGCTGGGTCACCGGCCACTCCTATCTGGTCTACGGACCGCTGGCCAATGGCGCCACCACACTCATGTTCGAAGGGGTACCGAACTACCCGGCCACCAACCGCATGAGCCAGGTGGTGGACAAGCATAACGTCAGCATCCTCTACACGGCACCGACCGCCATTCGCGCCCTGATGGCCAAGGGCAAGGAGGCGGTGGAAGGCACCTCTCGCTCCAGCCTGCGCATCATGGGATCCGTGGGTGAACCCATCAACCCGGAAGCCTGGGAGTGGTACTACCGCACCATAGGGGACGAGCGCTGCCCCATCGTCGACACCTGGTGGCAGACCGAGACCGGCGGCATCCTCATCAGCCCGCTGCCCGGCGTCACCGATCTGAAACCCGGCTCCGCCACTCGCCCCTTCTTCGGGGTGCAGCCAGCCCTGGTAGACAACCTGGGCGAGCCGCTGGAGGGCGCTACCGAGGGCAACCTGGTGATCACCGACTCCTGGCCCGGCCAGATGCGCACCGTGTTCGGCGACCACGAGCGTTTCGAACAGACCTACTTCTCCACCTTCCCCGGCCGCTACTTCACCGGCGACGGTGCCCGTCGCGACAAGGATGGCTACTACTGGATCACAGGCCGGGTGGATGATGTACTGAACGTCTCCGGCCACCGCATGGGCACAGCCGAGATTGAATCGGCCCTGGTGGCCCATCCGAAAATTGCCGAAGCGGCGGTGGTGGGGGTACCCCACGAGATCAAGGGTCAGGGCATCTATGCCTATGTCACCCTGATCGCCGGGGAAGAGCCGAGCCGCGAGCTGCATAAAGAGGTGAAGGAGTGGGTACGCAAGGAAATCGGCGCCATCGCCACGCCAGACGTGATCCACTGGGCCGAGGGGCTGCCCAAGACCCGCTCCGGCAAGATCATGCGTCGTATCCTTCGCAAGATCGCCACCGGCGAGACCGACAGTCTGGGGGATATCTCCACCCTGGCGGATCCGGGTGTGGTGGACAAGCTTATCCGCGAAAAATCGGAAGCGGCATGATCATGCGTTCCACAATATTGCGCAAGATTGCCACCGGCGAGACCGACAGTCTTGGGGATATTTCCACCCTGGCGGATCCGGGTGTGGTGGACAAGCTTATCCGCGAGAAGTCCGAAGCGGCCTGATCTTCCGTCTGCCTCTTCACAAAGCCGGCCTTGCGCCGGCTTTGTCGTCTTCGCCGCCCACCTTTCCGTAACAAGGCAAGAAAGCTTAATAAACGACCAGATGTAGAGATTAGACCAGTAAAATGCTGCTAATTTTCACGAAATCAATATAATTGCGAAATCTGTGTGCCAGGGCACACCGAATTGCGCAGAAAATGGCTAGATTTCTGGTAGTCCACAGATAGCTGATAGATAGCAGCATTATCATCGAGGATGTACTCAATATGTCGCAACATCACCGAATCCTCCTGCTCAACGGCCCCAACCTGAATCTGCTGGGCAAGCGGGAGCCGGGAATCTACGGCAGCAAGACGCTCGATGAGATCGTCGCCGATCTGCAGCAAAGTGCCGGCGAACTCGGTGTCACTCTGGAACACCTGCAATCCAACGCCGAACATGAGTTGGTCAGCCGCATCCATCAGGCCATGGGCCAGGTGGATTATATCATCATCAATCCAGCCGCCTTCACCCACACCAGCGTCGCCCTGCGCGATGCCCTGCTGGGTGTCGCCATCCCCTTTATCGAGGTTCACCTGTCAAACGTCCATGCCAGGGAACCCTTCCGTCATCACTCCTATCTGTCTGATGTCGCCAAGGGAGTGATCTGTGGGCTGGGTGCCGATGGCTACCAATTCGCTTTAACCGCGGCCGTGCATCAATTGCGCGCGGCTTGATAATCACTGATCAGATAAAGAAGAAAGAGAATGCTAATGGATATCCGCAAAATCAAGAAGCTGATTGAACTGGTTGAAGAGTCCGGCATCGCCGAGCTGGAAATCTCCGAAGGGGAAGAGTCCGTTCGCATCAGCCGCAATTTCTCCGGCCAGGTTAGCGTTGCCCCGCAGATGATGATGCAACCGGCCCAGGTTCAGCAAGTTGCCGCCCCGGTTGCCGGTGCTGCCACTGCCGCCGCCCCAGTTGCCGACGCCACCCCGAGCGGTCATCTGATGCGCTCCCCCATGGTGGGCTCCTTCTACCGCTCCTCCAGCCCGGAAGCCAAGCCGTTCGTGGAAGTGGGTCAGCACGTCAATGTCGGCGATACCCTGTGCATCGTCGAAGCCATGAAAATGATGAACCAAATCGAGTCTGACAAGGCCGGTGTGATCAAAGCGATCCTGGTTGAAAATGGTCAGGCCGTCGAATTCGACGAGCCGCTGTTCATCATCGAATAAGGGAAAACGCCACCCATGTTGGACAAAGTAGTCATCGCCAACCGAGGTGAAATTGCCCTGCGGATCCTGCGCGCTTGCAAAGAGCTCGGGATCAAGACAGTGGCCGTTCACTCCACCGCCGATCGGGAGCTCAAGCATGTGCTCCTGGCCGACGAAACCATCTGTATTGGCAAGCCTGCCAGCGGTGAATCCTACCTCAACGTGCCGGCCATTATCGCCGCCGCCGAGGTGACAGGTGCCGTCGCCATCCACCCAGGCTACGGCTTCCTCTCCGAGAATGCCGACTTTGCCGAAGTGGTCGAGAAATCCGGCTTCATCTTCATCGGCCCGCGCGCCGAGACCATTCGCCTGATGGGTGACAAGGTCTCCGCCATCGAGGCAATGAAGAAAGCAGGCGTGCCCTGCGTACCCGGCTCCGACGGCCCGGTGGACAACGATGCCAAGCGCAACGCCACCATCGCCAAGCGGATCGGTTACCCCGTGATCATCAAGGCCGCCGGTGGCGGTGGTGGTCGTGGCATGCGCGTGGTGCGCAACGAGGCCGAACTGGCCGGCGCCATCGCCCTGACCAAGTCCGAAGCAGGCCAGTTCTTCAAGAACGACATGGTCTACATGGAGAAGTACCTGGAAAACCCGCGCCACATCGAGATCCAGGTGTTGGCAGACGGCCAGGGTACCGCCCTTTACCTGGGTGAGCGGGACTGCTCCATGCAGCGCCGTCACCAGAAGGTGGTAGAAGAAGCGCCGGCACCCGGCATCACCGAAGAGATGCGCAAGTTCATCGGTGAGCGCTGCGTACGCGCCTGTCTCGAAATAGGCTACCGCGGTGCGGGTACCTTCGAGTTCCTGTACGAGAACGGCGAGTTCTACTTCATCGAGATGAACACCCGGATCCAGGTCGAGCACCCGGTCACCGAGATGGTCACCGGCGTGGATCTCATCAAGGAGCAGCTGCGCATCGCCGCCGGCCAGCCCCTGTCCATCACCCAGCAGGACATCCGCATCCGTGGCCATGCCATCGAGTGCCGGATCAATGCCGAGGATCCCGCGACCTTCATGCCGTCTCCGGGTCTCATCCAGCGCTTCCATGCGCCGGGTGGTCTGGGGGTACGCTGGGAGTCCCATATCTATGCCGGCTACAAGGTGCCGCCATACTATGACTCCATGATCGGCAAGCTGATCTGTTACGGTGAGAACCGCGACATCGCCATCGCCCGCATGCGTCACTCCCTCGACGAGCTGGTGGTGGAAGGGATCAAGACCAACATCGCCCTGCAAAAAGAGATCATGAAGGACGAGAACTTCCAGCACGGTGGTACCAATATCCACTACCTGCACAAGAAGTTGGGTCTGTAAGGGATCTGCATCAAATAAGATGTATGTCTGGTCCATCGGATCGACAGTGAAAAAAGGGCCATGGCGACATGGCCCTTTTTTGTTATTCTTGCGCCCCGCTCACTCGTCGGAGGCCAAGGTGAACCGTTTCGCACTCGCCCGTCGGGAAGCAGCCCTCTGTCTGCTGCTCACCCTGCTCTATTTCGCCGCCTGGTATGGTTCGGCTTATTTCATCCCGGAAGAGATGGAACTCTGGGACATGCCACTCTGGTTTGTGCTCAGTTGCATCCTGATGCCGCTGCTGTTTATCGGCCTGTGCGCCCTCATGGTGGATCGCCTGTTTGTCGACATTCCTCTGGATACCGAGGAAGCCGTCGCCCCGCCCCTGCAGGCCACCGGCACCCAGGGCCCAGCCATGAACCAGGCACGCCACGGATCCGATTCCGATAACTCCGATGCCGATAACAAGGAGCCACGCCGCCATGAACCTTGAGTTGATGCTGCCCCTCATCGTCTACCTGATGCTGGTGCTGGGGGTCGGTTTCTGGGCCAGCCGTCATCGAGCCGGTGGCGACTTCGTGCAGGAATACTTCATCGGCAACCGCAGCATGGGGGGCCTGGTGCTGGCCATGACGCTGGTGGCCACTTACACCTCGGCTTCTTCCTTTATCGGCGGGCCGGGCGCCGCCTACAAGATAGGGCTGGGCTGGGTGCTGCTGGCGATGATCCAGCTGCCCACCGTCTGGCTCACCCTGGGGGTGCTTGGCAAGAAGTTCGCCATCATAGCCCGCCGGGTCAATGCGGTGACCATCAACGACATGCTGTGGGCCCGCTATCGCAGCAAGTGGGTGGTGGTGCTGGGATCCGTGACTATCATCCTCGCTTTCATCGCCACCATGGTGGTGCAGTTCATCGGCGGGGCACGCCTGCTGGAGACCGCTACCGGCCTCAGTTATCAGCAGGGCCTGCTGCTTTTTGCGAGCTGCGTACTACTTTATACCGTGATTGGCGGCTTTCGCGCCGTGGTCATGACAGATGCCCTGCAGGGGATCATCATGCTGATCGGCACGGGCGCCCTGCTGGCGGGGATCCTGGTGGCCGGCGATGGCCTGCCAAACCTCATCCATCAGCTCAAGGTGATCGATCCCAAGCTGGTGAGCCCGCAAGGGGCCGGCGACATGCTGACCCAGCCCTTCATGCTGAGCTTCTGGGTGCTGGTCTGTATCGGTGTGGTGGGGCTGCCCCACTCGGCCCTGCGCTGCTTCGGCTATCGGGACAGCAAGGCGCTGCATCGCGGCATCCTGATCGGCACCGTGGTCAGCGCCCTACTGATGTTTGGCATGCACCTGGCCGGTGCGCTCGGCCGCGCCATCCTGCCCGGCATGGACAGCCCGGACAAGATCATGCCGTCCCTGATGATGGAAGTGCTGCCCCCCTGGCTGGCGGGTGTCTTCCTCGCGGCCCCCATGGCGGCCATCATGTCCACCATCGACTCCCAGCTCATTCAGGCCTCGGCGACCCTGGTCAAGGATCTCTACCTCAACTATCTCAGCTCTAAAAATGAACGGCAGGAGAAGCTGGAGGTGCGGGTGCCACGCCTCTCCCTGCTCTGTACCCTTATCCTCGGCACGCTAGTGCTGCTGGCGGCGCTGCAACCCCCGGAGATGATCATCTGGCTCAACCTGCTCGCCTTCGGCGGCCTGCAGGCGGTGTTCCTCTGGCCGCTGGTGCTCGGCCTCTACTGGTCCCGGGCCAATGGCCAGGGCGCCCTGGCCAGCATGGTGTCAGGCATTGTCTGCTACGGGGTCCTGAGCCAGTGGGGAGTCAAGCTGGGCGGCCTGCACGCCATAGTCCCCAGCCTGGGGCTTGGGCTCATCGCCTTCATTGTGGTGAGCCTGCTGACCCCAGCCCCGGATCAGAGCGTTCGGCGATTATTTGATCAGAAATAACAAAGGGATCAATAAAGGGGATCTTTCCTATCCCCAAATGGGTGTTTCGCGGGTAAACTGTGCGCCATGTCACAAAAAGTCCTGCGATCATGCCCGTTAAGAACGCCAAAACGATCCTGACCCAGTCCCTGCAACGGCTCGGCTATGCCCTGTTGTTGCCGGTCTCCATCCTGCCCCTGGCCGCCCTGCTCTATCGGCTCGGCCAGCCGGATGTGCTGGATCTGGCGGTACTCTCCCTCGCCGGCCAGGCCCTGTTCAGCCAGATGCCGCTTATCTATGCGGTGGCCATCGCCTTCGGGCTGAGCCGACAGGGGCAAGGGGCACAAGCCTTGGCCGGGGCGGTCAATTTCCTGCTGCTGAGCTCGGCGCTGACGACCCTGGCGCCGGGTCTGCATGCGGACATGATCTGCGGCCTGCTGGCGGGGCTGACCACGGCGCTGGTCTGCTCCTGGGCACGGGGGCTGCGCCTGCCGGCCTGGCTGCGCCCCCTGCAGGAGGACTTGCCAGGCATGCTGCTCTCGGCCCTGGTCTGCCTGCTGCTGGTCATCCCCCTCGCCCTGCTCTGGCCCCTGCTGGAAGAAGGCATCAGCCTGCTCGCCTCCCATCTGCTCACCACCCCCTTCGGCGCCTTCTGTTACGGCGTGTTGAACCGACTGCTGGTTCCCCTCGGCCTGCATCAGGTGCTGGGCAGCCTGGTGGGATTGGGTGAGAGCAACCTGCAGGCGCTGGCCAGCGCCCAGCCCCTGCACGAAGGCTATGTGGCCGGGCTCTACCCCGTCATCATGTTCGGCCTGCCGGGGGCCTGTTTTGCCATCTGGCTCCATCGCAAGCGGATGCAGCGACTGCCCCAAGGGGGCCTGCTGTTGACCCTGGCCCTCACCTCGGCCCTGGTGGGGATCACAGAGCCCATCGAGTTCCTGTTCGCCTTCACCGCCCCCTGGCTGTTTCTGGCCCACGCCCTGCTGACAGGGCTGTCGCTCGCCATCTGCAGCGGACTTGGTATCAAGGTAGGCAGTTACTTCTCCGCCGGTCTGCTGGATCTGGTGCTGAGCTACTCCACCGGTGAGCACAGCTTCTGGCTCATCCCCCTCGGCATCCTGTTCTTCGTCGCCTACGCCCTGCTGTTCTCCCAGCTGCTGGAACATGCTCCCCTCAGCCTGCCGAGCAAGCCCCTCGCCGAGGAGCTACCCCGGCTCGCCACGGTCGCCCCCACGGATCCCCAGATGCTGGCGATCCAGTACCTCAAGGTGCTGGGCGGGATGGACAACCTGCAGGCCATGAGCGTCTGTCTGACCCGCCTGAGCCTGAGGGTACGCAACATGGGATTGGTGGATCAGGGCAGGCTCACGGCGCTCGGCAGCCTCTCCTGGATAGTGCTCAACGACCATCAGCTGGTGCTGGTGCTGGGCCCCAACGCCGGCTTGGTGGAGGGGCAGATCCGCATGCTGGCAGAGCGCCAGTCGGTTCCTCTGGGCATAGAGCCCAGCAAGGCCCCCCTCAGCCAGAGTCGCTGACGGGCTCAGGCGAAGGGCAGCCGATCCGCGACAAAGTCCATCAGGCTGCGCAAGGCGGGGGCCAGATGTTCCCGGCTCGGGTAGATGAGATAGAAGGGATTGGGCGGAACGGGCAAGTCCGGCAGCACCTTTTGCAGCGACCCCGCCGCCAGATCGGCGCGGCAGACGTGATCCGGCAGCAGGGCGATACCGCCGCCATTGACGGCCAGCTCCCGCAGCGCCAGCAGGCTGTTGCTGATGCAGGCCCCCTGCGCGCGCCAGCCCCCCTCCTGCAGTGGCCATATCGGCAGCGCCGTGTGCACCAGGCAGGCATGCAACCCCAGTTCAGAGAGCTGCTGCGGCGCCCCGTGCACCGCCAGATAGGCGGGAGCCGCCACCAGATGGCGCGGTACCTGACCGATGCGCCGGCAGATGAGGCTGGAGTCCTTGAGAGGCGCCGCCCGCAGCGCCAGATCGTAACCCTCCCCCACCAGATCCAGCTGCTCGTCACTCAAGGTCAGCTCCAGCACCACCTCGGGGTAGAGGGCGCGAAACTCCGCCAGGATCTTGCCAAGCAGCAGGGTACCGGTCGCCTCGGGAGCCGTGATCCGCACCCGGCCGGCGGGGGCACTGCGCAGCCTGGCCATGGCCAGGTTGGCGCTGCGGGCCAGCGCCAGCAACCCCTGACAATGCTCCACATAGAGCTCCCCTTGCGGGGTCAGGCTCAGCCTGCGGGTGGTGCGCTGCAACAGCCGCACCCCGAGCTGGGACTCGAGGCGTGAGATCTTCTGACTCACCGATGACTTGGGCATGCCGAGTACCTCGGCCGCCCGGGTGAAGCTGCCCTGCTCCACTACGGTGGCGAACAGCCCCATCAACTCCAGTTCTACATTGTTCATCTATTCAAACAGTCTTTCTTAATTACCCATCTTAATGAGGATAATCTACTTGGCTAGACTGCTTGGCAATCCCACTCATACCGATTTGAAAGGAATTGCCATGAAAGCCATCGCCCTGACCCATTACCTGCCAAGTGATCACCCCCACTGCTTTATCGAGGCCACTCTGCCCACCCCGACCCCGGGCCCGCGGGATCTGCTGGTACGGGTCAACGCCACCTCCATCAACCCGGTGGACACCAAGGTGCGCTCCCCCAAGGCCAAGGTGGAAGCGACGCCGCGGGTGCTGGGCTGGGATGCGGTGGGGGATGTGCTTGCCGTGGGCAGCGAGGTGACCCTGTTCAAGCGCGGTGACCGCGTCTGGTACGCCGGCGACATCAGCCGTCCCGGCAGCAACAGCGCCCAGCAACTGGTGGACGAGCGCATCGCCGCCCTGGCACCGACCAGCCTGAGCGACGTGGAGGCCGCCGCCCTGCCCCTCACCGCCATCACCGCCTGGGAGGCCCTGTTCGATCGCATCGGCCTCAGTCGCGAGAGTGAAGGCAGGTTGCTGATCATCGGCGGCGCGGGCGGCGTGGGCTCCATCGCCATCCAGCTCGCCCGCCAGCTCACCAACATGGAAGTGATCGCCACCGCCTCACGGCCAGAGACAAGGGAGTGGTGCCTGGCCATGGGGGCCCATCAGGTGGTGAGTCATCACAACCTGCAGGCCGAGCTCGCCACCCTTGGCATCAGTCAGCTCGACGCCATCTTCTGCACCAATGCCACCGAGCAGCACTGGGCCGCCATGGCGAGCCTCATCCGCCCCTTCGGTCACATCTGCACCATCGCCGAGTCGAGCGAGCCCTGGGATCTCGGTCTGCTCAAACCCAAGAGCGTCACCTTCAGCCAGGAGTTCATGTTCACCCGCTCCCTGTTCCAGACCCCGGACATGATCGGCCAGCACCAGTTGCTGGGTCGGGTCGCGGCCCTGGTGGACAAAGGTGTGCTCAAGACCACCCTGACCAAGACGGTACCCAGCCTGACCGCCGCCAGCCTGGCGAGTGCCCACGCCGAGGTAGAAGCAGGGCGCATGGTGGGCAAGCTGGTCATCGACATGAGCGGCTTCTAATCCCTTATGGGTAAAAGCTGCACCATCATGGGGTGAATTCACCAGTGCCAAGCCCCAAGAGTGCACAGGGCCGAAGGCGGCCAGACAAGCCTTAGACCCTCTGACCGTGAAGAACAGATAAAAAAGAGGCCATCCCGTTGGGATGGCCCTAAAAACCTGAACGTTGGGGGTAACAATCACACACATATCCTTATGCAGGACACACTAACCTTTGCAGCTTGCGTGCCAAGTCGCCATTTCCCCACCAGATCTCGACTTTTCCCCACCATTTTCAGCCAATAAAAAAAAGCCACCCTAAGGTGGCTGAAAAAGATGACGGAACTTTCATAGAGCAAAGCATTCAGCGGGAACAAGTTGCTTCCCGTCACCCAAGGAGGAATACATGAACCGTGCCAACTTGGCAGAATCACCTTCCTCCGGCCTGTACCATGGGCAAACCACGACAGCACAGGCCCATGATGATAGAATCCCGCGGTTTCACATTTATGAAGAGTCGACCCCATGCCCTGGATACAAATTCGAATCAACGCCACCGCCAAGACCGCGGACAAGGTGAGCAACATGCTGCTGGGGCGTGGAGCCCAGGCGGTGACCTTTATGGATGCCCAGGATGTGCCCGTTTACGAGCCGCTGCCGGGGGAGACCCCGCTCTGGGGCGAGACCGAGGTAATGGGTCTGTTTGACGCCGAAACCGATCCGGCGCCCACCATCGCCTTCTTCCAGCAGATCTTCGGCGAAGACGTCGGCTACAAGGTCGAGCAACTGGAAGACAAGGACTGGGTGCGGGAATGGATGGATCACTTCCACCCCATGCAGTTCGGCGAGCGGCTCTGGATCTGCCCGAGCTGGCGCGATGTGCCGAACCCCGATGCGGTCAACGTCATGCTGGATCCAGGCCTGGCGTTCGGCACCGGTACCCACCCCACCACGGCACTCTGCCTGCAGTGGCTGGATGGACTGGATCTGGCCGGTAAAACCGTGGTCGATTTTGGTTGCGGCTCCGGCATCCTCGGCATCGCCGCCCTCAAACTCGGCGCCGCCCGGGTCATCGGCATCGACATCGATCCCCAGGCCATCCAGGCTAGCCATGACAATGCCGAGCGCAACGGCGTCGCCGGTCAGATTGAGCTCTACCTGCCGGCGGATCAGCCGCAAGGGGTGGAAGCAGACGTGGTGGTGGCCAATATCCTGGCCGGCCCGCTGCGCGAGCTCGCGCCGCTTATCGCAGGTCATGGCAAGCCAGGCAGCCTGATGGCCCTGTCCGGCGTGCTGGAGAGCCAGGCCCCTGAGCTCGAGACCATCTACGGCCAGTGGTTCGACATGGACCCGACCGCGGTAAAAGAAGAGTGGTGCCGCCTGTCGGGCCGCAAGCATGGCTAATGACGCACGACCGCACACAAAAGGGCACCTTCGGGTGCCCTTGTTGTTTCTGCGCCTCGCGGCCTTCCTCTCAGACAACACCAGGAAATGACAGCCCTGCGCCCAGGCTCACTCTTCTTTGCTGACGAACAGCGTAAGATGGCGATCTCTGCACCCGGGCTGGCCAATGCCGCCAGCCGCAGCGACACAACAACAAGAGATGAGCCATGAGTGACTACCAGAAGATGATCGCCAGCCAGCCTTATGACTGCATGGCCCCCGAGCTGGATCTGATACGCCGGGAGACGGCCCGCCTCTATCGCCGTTTCAACAAGGCTGACGAGGAGGAGGAACAGCAGATCCTGCTGCAAGCGCTGGTGGGGGAGCTGGCGGAGGGAGCCTTCATCTGCCCGCCCTTCTACTGCACCTATGGCCGCCATATCAGCCTGGGCAAAGGCTCCTACATCAACATGGGGGCCACCATCTTGGATAACGCCCCGGTGCGTATCGGGGCCAACGTCATGATAGGGCCGAACGTGCAGATCTATACCGCCGCCCACGCCCTGGACGCCGAGGCGCGCATCGACGGGGTGGAGACGGCGCTGCCGGTCACCATCGAGGACAGGGTCTGGATAGGGGGCGGCGCCATCCTCTTGCCCGGTATCACCATAGGGCGGGAAGCCATCGTAGGCGCGGGATCTGTGGTGACCAAAGACGTGCCGGCCGGCGCCCGGGTGGTAGGCAATCCGGCCAGGATCCTGCCAGCCAAGGCCAAAACGCCGAGCCTCTGAGCGCTCATGGCTTCCGGGGCGTCAGCCGATCCGGTGGCCGGAGGCAGAGCTGTGGTGAGGACCAGGGCTTGATGCCATCAGATACCGACGTCTGTGCCATGCCCATATAAAAATGAAGCCCAATGTCATGTAGACGTTGGGCTGTAAAAAGGTGCTACGGAATTGCGACTCTCATCGCAGAAAATTAGAAGGGGTCACCTTCTAAACTGGCAAAGGGATAATAACGGGGCGCAAACGTTTTACGTAGCGTAATCGACCAGGATTGAGAACAGCCTCTCACTATTCAAAAAATTCCCGGCCAACCCCTGTGCCCCCCTTGGCAAGTCCGCATTTATCAGTACAGCTTGATGAGACTATCACCAAAGAAGAAAAGCCCTGATAAATCAGGGCTTTCACTTTAAAAAATCACGCCTTAGAAGTGACGAATGAACTCATCGATGGGCAGTTCCCGCAGCTTGCGCGCCTCCAGCATGGGGGTGCCGAGATAGAGGAAGCCCACCAGCTGATCCCCCTCGGCCAGTCCCAGCCCGGCCTTGATCTGCTCATCGAAGATGAACCAGCCGGAACGCCAGATGCCATTGAAGCCCTGGGCCTGGGCGGCCATCTGCATCGCCATCAGGGCGCAGCCGGCGGAGAGCTCCTGCTCCAGCTTGGGTACCTTGGGGTGATCCTGATAGCGAGTCGCCACCGCCACCAGCAGGGGCGCGCGCAGCGGGGCGGCGCGGCTCTTCTCTATGCTCTCCTCGTCCTCGCCACGGGCGCGGGCCGCCTCGGCCAGCAGGCTGCCCAGTCGCTCCCGTCCCTCCCCTTCAAACAGGATGAACTGCCAGGGGGTCAGGGTGCCGTGATCCGGCGCCCGCAGGCCCGCCTTGAGGATGTTGTCGAGCACCTCGCCAGTCGGGGCCGGCGTGGTCAGGCGGCCACAGGAGTGACGGTTCAGTAACAGGTTGAGGGCATCCATAGGCGACTCCGTGTGTCAGGCAAGAAAGCGGGGACTGTGATGGCGCTACCCTAGCACAGCCAGGAGGTGGCGAAAAGGCGCCCGACCGCTCGGGAACAAGCAGTATAAACCCCTGACTAGCAGAGGTTTTACACTATAACTATTGCATTTTCGGTCAGATAATAGCAGCCAGCTCTGCCCCCTGGCGGATGGCCCGTTTCGCGTCAAGCTCGGCGGCCACGTCGGCGCCGCCTATGATGTGCACCGGCTTGCCCGCTGCCTGCAGACCCGCCTGCAACTCCCGCAGGGGCTCTTGCCCGGCGCAGATGATCACCTGATCCACCGGCAGGCACTGCTGGGTCTCCCCCACCATGATGTGCAGACCCTCGTCGTCGATGCGCAGGTACTGCACGCCGCTGAGCATCTGCACCTTGCGGTTCTTGAGCACGGTGCGATGGATCCAGCCGGTGGTCTTGCCCAGGCCATCCCCCACCTTGCTCTCTTTTCGCTGCAGCAGCCAGATCTGGCGCTCGGGGGCATCTATCTCAGGGTGCATCAGGCCGCCGCGCTCGCTGAGCTGCTTGTCGATGCCCCACTCCTTGAGCCAGTGATCCCTGTGGTGATCGGCGTCCCCTTCTACCTTCTTGTCCACCAGGTATTCGGCCACGTCGAAGCCGATGCCACCGGCGCCGATCACCGCCACCTTCTGGCCCACCGGCTTGTGGTCGCGCAGCACATCGAGGTAGTTCAGCACCTTGGGATTCTCGATGCCGGGAATATTGGGGGTCCGCGGCCGGATGCCGGTGGCCAGGATCACCTCGTCGAAGCCGCCGCCGAGCAGACTCTCGGCGCTCTGGCGCTGACCGAGGTAGAGCTCGACACCGCACTTCTCCAGCCGCTTGGCGAAGTAGCGTAGGGTCTCGTGAAACTCCTCCTTGCCCGGGATCTGCTTGGCGAAGTTGAACTGGCCGCCTATGGTCGGCGCCTGATCGAACAGGCTCACCTGATGACCGCGCTCGGCGGCGTAGCAGGCGAACGCGAGCCCGGCCGGGCCCGCCCCCACCACCGCCAGCTTCTTGGGCTGGGGTACCCGGCCAAAGAGCAGCTCGGTCTCGAAGCAGGCCCTCGGGTTGACCAGGCAGGAGGCGCGTTTTTGCTTGAACACGTGATCCAGACACGCCTGGTTGCAGGCGATGCAGGTGTTGATCTCGTCCGCCCTGTCTTCGGCCGCCTTGATGACGAACTCGGGATCGGCGAGGAAGGGGCGCGCCATGGAGACCATGTCCGCCTCCCCCGTGGCCAGGATGCGCTCGGCCACCTCCGGCGTATTGATGCGGTTGGTGGTGATAAGCGGCACACTCAGATGTTTCTTCAGCTCGGCGGTGACCCAGCTGAAGGCACCCCGCGGCACGCTGGTGGCTATGGTGGGGATGCGCGCCTCGTGCCAGCCGATGCCGGTGTTGATCAGGGTCACCCCTGCCTGCTCCAGCGCCTTGCCAAGGGCGATGACCTCCTCCAGCGAAGATCCCTTCTCCACCAGATCCAGCATGGAGAGGCGGAAGATGATGATGAAATCGGTGCCGACCCGCTCGCGGATGGCGCGCACTATCTCCAGCGGGAAGCGCATGCGGTTGTCGGCACTGCCACCCCAGCCATCGGTGCGCTGGTTGGTGCGCTCGCAGATGAACTGGTTGATGAGATAGCCTTCCGAGCCCATCACCTCGACCCCGTCATAACCGGCGGCCTTGGCCAGGGCGGCGGTGGCGCCGAAATCGCGGATGGTGCCGCGGATCTGGCGCTCGCTCATGGCCCTGGGTTTGAACGGCGAGATGGGGGCCTTGAGGGAGCTAGGTGCCAGGCTGAACGGATGGTAGGCGTAACGGCCAGCGTGCAGGATCTGCAGCGCTATCTTGCCCCCTTCCTGATGCACGGCACTGGTCACCTTCTTGTGCTTGGCGACCTGCCAGGGGAAGCTCAGCTGTGAGCCGTGAGGCACCAGCCGTCCCCTCAGGTTCGGCGCTATACCGCCGGTGACGATGAGGCCGACACCGCCACGGGCCCGCTCGGCATAGAAGGCGGCCAGCTTGTCAAAGCCGCCCTTCTCCTCTTCCAGGCCAGTGTGCATGGAGCCCATCAGGACTCGATTCTTGAGCTGAGTAAAGCCGAGATCGAGAGGGGTCAGCAGGGTTGGGTAGCGGCTCATCATGAACTCCTTGTCGAGGCAGGCGCGCAGGAATCCATACGCAGGACTCTGTTTCGACGTTGGGTAAAGCCAATGCCGAGGGGGGTCAGAAGCGTTGGGTAGCGGCTCACGGTGCCTCCAGTTAATTTTTTGTTATCAAATTGGAGCTAGAGTAAAGAATCGAAATTCCTTTTTCAAACAAATGTTTGGACATTTTTTCAGCGAACAGCCGTGTTCTGAAGATGAGGGGCAAGATAGCCCCCAAGCGGAAATGGCAATTGGCAGGCCAACTGGTTAATAATGGCCCTTCTCTACCTCTTAACAGGGCGATAACGCGGCTATGTCTATTTTCAAAGGTCTGGGATGGCTGTTCCGCAGCCTCTGGCGCCTGCTCAATTTCACCCGGCTCATGCTGGTCAATCTGCTGTTTCTCATCGTCGTGCTGGCCATCGTCTTTGCCTTCAGCCAGAAAGAGGCGCCAGGCACCCCCATCGAAGGGGCCCTCACCCTCAATCTCTCCGGCGTACTGGTGGAACAGCGCACCCAAACCGATCCGACCATGCAGCTGCTCAAACAGGTGGACAGCAGCGACGATCAGCCGAGCGAGATAGTGCTGTCGGACCTGCTGTGGGCCATCCAGAGTGCCAAGGATGACGATCGTATCAAGGCGCTGGTGATCAAGCCCCAGGGGCTGCAGGGCGCCAACCTCTCCAAACTGCAGGAGGTGGCCGACGCCATCGACGGGTTCAAGGAGAGCGGCAAGCCGGTCATCGCCATGGCGGATTACTACAACCAGGGCCCCTACCTGCTGGCCGCCCACGCCGATCACGTGCTGCTCAACCAGAGCGGCGCCGTGCTGATCGAGGGCCTCGGTGTCTACCAGACCTACTTCAAGTCGGCGCTGGAGAAGCTCAACGTCACCCCCCACGTGTTCAAGGTCGGCACCTACAAGTCCTTTGTCGAGCCCTACACCCGGGACGAGATGTCCCCCGAGAGCAAGGAAGCGAACCAGCGCTGGCTGGATCAGCTGTGGCTCTCCTACGTAAATGATGTGGCTGCCGAGCGGGAAATCGAACCCGATGCTGTCGCCCCGAACAAGGATCGCTTCCTCGAGCTGCTGCGCAAGGCCGGTGGCAACGCCGCCAACTACGCCCTCGACAATGGCCTGGTGGATCAGCTCGCCACCCGCGACGAGATGACCCAGGCGGTCATCAAGGAAGTGGGAGAAGCCGAGGATCACGGCTGGAAAGGGGTGGGGCTGAAAGAGTATCTGGCCGCCATTCCTGAGCAGTATCCCCAGAGCGGCAAGGATGAGGTGGGTCTCATCGTCGCCAGCGGCGCCATCATGGACGGGGTTCAGCCTGCCGGTACCATAGGGGGCGACAGCCTCGCCGACCTGCTGGCCGATGCCCGCCGCGACGATCAGGTGAAAGCCCTGGTGCTGCGGGTAGACAGCCCGGGCGGCAGCGCCTTCGCCGCCGAGCAGATCCGCGCCGAACTGCTGGCCCTGAAACAGGCCGGCAAGCCCGTGGTCATCTCCATGGGCAGCTACGCCGCCTCCGGTGGCTACTGGATCTCCGCCGATGCGGACAAGATCTTCGCCTCCCCCACCACCCTCACCGGCTCCATAGGGGTGTTCGGCATGTTCGCCACCATCGACAAGGCGCTCTCCCAATACGGGGTGCATACCGACGGCGTCGGCACCACCGACTTCGTCGGGGTCGGCCTGACCCGGGCCCTGCCGGAGCACGTCGGCCAGGCCATCCAGCTTGGGGTGGAAGACACGTATCAGCGCTTCGTCGGTCTGGTGGGCAAGGGCCGTGGCCTGAGCCCGGAAGAGGCGGAAAAAGCCGCAGAAGGCCGGGTCTGGACCGGTCAGGACGCCAAGGATCTGGGGCTGGTGGACGAGTTTGGCAACCTGGACGACGCCCTCAAGGCCGCCGCCGATCTCGCCAACCTCAAGAGCTGGCAGGTGACCCCCATAGAGCAGGAAGAGTCCGCACGGGACAAGTTCCTGCGCGAGCTGTTCGACAGCAGCGCCCGCGCCCTGGCTCCCCATGTGCAGAGCTGGCTGCCCGCAGGCTTTGGCAAGGCGCTGGTCGAGATGAACAAGGGACTGGATCCCCTGGTGCGCTTCAACGACCCGCAAGGCACCTATGCCTTCTGCCCTGTCTGTGTCCCTTAACCGGGGTCAATAATAAAAAAACCGCCATCTGGCGGTTTTTTTATTGGGGGTGAGGCTCAGGTCAACAGGCCGGCATCGAGCCAGTGCTGCAGCTCGGCCAGCACCCGGGTCTCGCGCACCGTCCACTGGGGACAGGGGCCCGCCAGCTGGGTCTTGTTGGTTTGCAGTGCCTCGTCCAGGGCGAACCAGCCTGGGGTGAAACCGAGGCGCACCTCGTAGGGTTGGGGCCGCGGCTCGCTCCAGGCGTCCCCGAGACGGCAGAGATAGTAGTAGGAGTGGATGCAGTAGGCATCGTAGTGTGCCTCCCGGGCGGCGCGAAACTCCCGGGTCTCGCCGAGCAGGGCATCCACGGCCAGCAACTCGGCGCCGCACTCCTCCCGCAGCTCGCGGGCCAGCGCGGTGCCGTGACACTCCCCCGCCTCTATGCCGCCGCCCGGGAACATGAGATCGCCATTGACCCGGGAGTGCACCATCAGCAACTCGTCGCCGCGCAGCACCACGGCCCTGACGGTGGTGCGCTCGAGCACGCGCCCATCCCCCCTGGTCTGGCCATGGAGCAGGCGGATGTCGAAGGGATCGCTCCAGGCGGTCTCGGGTAATTCAACGGGTTTCATAGTGGACGATAGACCCCCTGTTTGAGCTGCTGGACTATGGTGGCCGCCCCCTTATCCCAGGCGTCCTGCTCCCGCTTGCCGATCTGGTGGTAGATCCCCATCCGCGTGGTAGAGAGTCCAGGGCCATCCTGGAATGACTCGCTCACCTTGCCCCACTGATAGGCCAGGCCAAATTCCCGCTGACTCATGTAGAGGGTGCTCAAGGAGGTCAGGATCCGGTTGTTGACCTCATCCCCTTCCCGGTAGAGGGAGAGGGCGTGGTGCATCAGGGTGATGGCCTTGCGAGGATCCTGTTTGGCATAGATGCCTCCCAGCGCCAGTTGCAACTCTGGCTCCTCGAGGGCCGGGCTCCCTTCCAGGGCCAGGAAACTGGCCCGTGCCGCCGGGTTGCGATTGTTGGTCCAGTGCCAGAGCAGCAGATGGGGATCCTGAGAGGCACTTGTCTGCTCATCGAGCAACGCCAGCTGGTCACCGGCGGCCAGCATGCCCTCCACCCTGGGGGTCTTCTGCTCTCTTGCCCGTTTGTATTCGATGTTGGTGGAGTGCTCGGCGCACTGCAGGTAACGCTCTAGGCCACGCATCAGCTCGTACTTGCGCCGATCCGTCCCCTCTTCCTGCAAGTAGTAGCGCGCCCGGATCACGTCGCTGCGCTCATGGCGGCACCAGCCGTCGTCCACCAGATCCACGCAGAGACCGGGATGATTGCCGCAGATGTTGTGGAGTCTGTCGTCTTCGCAGGCCGTCAGCGTCAGGACACAGGAGAGGGCGAGCAGGTGCGGGCGCAGTGGAGAAGTGGTCATGGTTCCCATCAGATTGGTAACAATCGCTGCCCGCCTTGGCCACCGCCAACTAGCAAACAAGCTACATATCCATTACAATGCGCGCGCCATATAAGGCCGCGACTGCAGAATAATATAACGAAACCATCAGCCCTACACTGATCTGCATTCGACGAATTTCATTTTGCCCCGGCAATTTGCTTCAACAACGTGAAATAAAGGATCTGGTTAATGACCCACGAGCACTACTTGCAGGCGTGGCAGGAGAGCCAGGAGCTCGCCGAAGCCATGCAACCCTTGATCGGTCGCCTCTACCGTCAGCAAGGGATCGAGATCACCATCTTTGGACGCCCCCTGCAAAACGCCTCCACCATCGACATCCTCAAGGCCCATCGGGTCGTTCGCCGCCACCAGGGCAATGTGCTGCCCATCCAGCAAAGCTTCCCCCTGCTTCAAGCCATCCTTGCCCTGAACCCGGTCGCCGCCGAAGTGGATCTCGGCAAGCTGACCGTCGGCTACTGGCAGGATCATGAGGATGAGTCCGGCATCGAGGACTACCTGCGTGCCAAGCTGGCACCGGCCCTGAGCCAGGGCGCTGTGCCGGCCCCCACCGACGTTGTGTTGTACGGTTTTGGCCGTATCGGCCGCCTGCTGGCCCGCCTGCTCATCGAGCGCACCGGCGCCGCCAACTCGCTTCGCCTGCGCGCCATCGTGGTGCGTGGCGGGCGCGAGGGGGATCTGGAGAAGCGCGCCAGCCTGCTGCGCCGCGACTCGGTGCACGGCCCCTTCAACGGCTCCATCGAGGTGGATCTGGAACGCAGCGCCATCATAGCCAACGGCACCTTCATCCAGGTGATCTACGCCAACAGCCCGGCGGACATCGACTACACGGCCTATGGCATCCATAACGCGCTGATCGTCGACAACACAGGCGTCTGGCGCGACGAGGCGGGTCTGTCCGAGCACCTCAAGGCGCGTGGCGCCGCCCGGGTGCTGCTGACCGCCCCCGGCAAGGGGGAGATGAAGAACGTGGTGTTCGGGGTCAACCACGAGGTGATTGGGCCGGATGACAAGATCATCTCCGCCGCCTCCTGCACCACCAACGCCATCACCCCTGTGCTCAAGGTGATGCAGGACAAGTACGGCATCCGCCACGGCCACGTGGAGACGGTACACTCCTACACCAACGATCAGAACCTGATCGACAACTATCACAAGGGGGAGCGACGCGGTCGCAGCGCGGCCCTCAACATGGTGATGACCAGTACGGGGGCTGCCAAGGCGGTGGCCAAGGCACTGCCCGAACTCAAGGGCAAGCTGACCGGCAACGCCATCCGGGTGCCGACCCCCAATGTGTCGCTCGCCATCATCAATCTGTCGCTGGAGCAGGCCACCGACCGGGATAGCCTCAACGCCTATCTGCAGCAGATGGCCCTGAGCTCGGCTCTGCACCGTCAAATTGATTTCAGCGCCAGCACTGAGCTGGTCTCCTCCGACATGGTGGGTTCCCGCTTCGCCGGGATCGTGGACTCCCAGGCCACCATAGCCGAGGAAGATCACTGCGTGCTGTACATATGGTATGACAACGAGTTCGGGTACAGTTGTCAGGTAGTGCGGGTGATGGAGCAGATGGCTGGCGTAGTCCGCCAGGATCTGCCCGCCTGATCCCCTCATGGCTCAACGTTTTCAAGGAGAGGCCGGATGTCATTTCAGCAAGTCATAGGGCAGATGCCCAAGGAAGTGTACGAGCGGCTCAAGACCGCGGTCGAGCTCGGCAAGTGGCCGGACGGCCAGCCCCTCACCGAGGAGCAGAAGGCCACCTCGTTGCAGGCCGTGATGGCCTGGCAGGCGATGCACCTTGAAAACCCCGAGCACATGAACATAGGCGCGGATGGCGAAATCGTGATGAAGAGCAAGAGCGAGCTCAAGCGTCAGTATCGAGACGAGGAAGAGATAGTTCGCATCGAGATCAGTCACTGAGCCTTGCCGCCAGATACGCCATAGCAAAGAGGGGAGCCATCACGGCTCCCCTCTTTTTTCCTCTCTTTTTCTGCAAGGTGAGGATATCCCCCTCATCCCCATCCCTTCTCCCGCGAGGGGAGAAGGGAGCAGATCGGCGGCCTGCGCAGAGTGCGTGGGCAAGCTGTACAGCGATCGCCATGACGAACCTGGCTACCAACAGCCACTCGCTCTATCCCCTCTCCCCCTGGGAGAGGGCGAGGGCACTCCTCAGGGAGTAAGCTCGCCGCGCAGAGATTGCTGCATCAGCTCGCGGATGCGCGGGGCCGGCAGGTCCTGGCTCAGCAGGAAGTGCAGCTTGGTCAGGGCCGCCTCGGCGGTCATGTCGAAGCCCGAGATGACTCCGGCGCGGGAGAGCGCATTGCCGGTGGCATAGCCCCCCATGTTGACCCTGCCGTGCAGACACTGGCTCAAGTTGACTATGATGACGCCCCGGGCCGAGGCTTCGGACAAGAGCGCCAGCATGGCCGGATTCTGCGGCGCATTGCCCACCCCGAAGGAGAGCAGGATCAGCGCCCGTACCGGCTGCTGCAGGATGTTGGCGATCACATCGCTCGAGATGCCGGGGTAGAGGGTCACCACCCCGATGGGTTGGGGGGTGATGTCGTGCAGCACCAGGGGCCGCGCGGACGGCACGCCCAGCTC